>JBJLFK010000024.1:0-46601 GCA_045565415.1 Alphaproteobacteria bacterium
AGAAAAACACCCTAACGCAGATCGCCTTCGTATTTGTAAAGTTGATATAGGAAATGAAACAAAAGAAGTGGTTTGTGGCGCTCCAAATGCAAAAGAGGGTTTATTGACAATATATGCTCCTCTAGGAAGTATAATACCAAAATCTAAGATGGTTATTCAAAAAACTAAGATTAGAGACATCGTATCTTACGGAATGCTTTGTTCGGGAGATGAATTAAATATTGATAATGAAAACGAAGGTATAATTGAGATAAAAAAAGCCAAGGCAGGAGATAAAGCCTCAAAAGCATTGGGTGATATTGATCCTATAATCGAAATTGCAATTACACCAAATAGACCTGACTGTCTTGGAGTTTTTGGTATCGCTAGAGATTTAGCCGCTAAGGAGCTTGGAAAGCTTAAAACAAAAAAAATAAATACCTTTAAAAATCATGAGGAAAGTATTCCTGTTTACACAAAATCTTCTAAAAATAATAACTTTTGTAATATCTTTGCAGGTAGACTGATTCAAGGCATTGAAAATAAAGAAAGCCCAGACTGGTTGAAAAACCGTTTAGAAAAAATAGGCCTTAGAAGCATTAATGCTGTCGTAGATATAACAAATTTTCTAACATATGATCGAGGAAGACCTCTTCACGCATATAATTCAGATCTGATATCAAAAAATATAGGGGCAAGGCTTGCAAAGGTAGGTGAAAAAATTAAAGCCCTTGATGGCAAAGAATATATCTTAGATGAACAAACATGTGTAATTGCAGACAATGAAAAAGCTCTTGGCGTTGGAGGTATTATTGGTGGAGAAGAATTTGGTTCAGAACTAGAAACAAAAAATATATTCTTGGAATCTGCTTACTTTGATCCGATTCACATTGCGCGAACGGGAAGAAAATTAAATATTAATTCTGATGCAAGATACAGATTTGAAAGAGGCACCGACCCAAATTTTGTTTTAGAAGGACTGGATATAGCTACAGAAATGATTCTAGATATTTGTGGGGGAAAAGCCGGTAAGACAAGTGTTGCTTTGCATGAAGATTTTAAGAATAACGAAATAGATTTCGATATAAAATTAATTGAAAAAATTTCTGGAATAAAAATTTCTTCAAAAGATATAAAAAAAATACTTTTATCGCTTGGTTTTGAAATTGATAAAAATTTTAAGATAACAGTTCCATCTTGGAGGCCTGATGTTAGTTTACCAATAGATATTGTAGAAGAAGTAATCAGAATCTATGGATTAAATAATGTTGAGTCTATACCGCTTAAAAATTCTGACCAACCTTCAAAAGCTATACTTACTAATTCGCAAAAAAATACAAATTTAATTAGAAGAAACCTTGCTTCAAGAGGATTAATAGAAAATATCTCTTATTCATTTGTTAGTTCTGAGTTCTCTGCTTTATCGCCTAAGGGTAGAAAACCCATACAACTATTAAATCCAATATCTGAAGACTTATCAGATATGAGGACATCGCCATTAATTTCTTTGATAAGTAATTTTCGTGAAAATAAAAATAGAGGATTTAATGATATAGGAATTTATGAAATTGGACCTGGTTTTAATGGGCCAAAGCCTGGCCAACAAACTTCAATTGCCGCTGGTTTAAGAACCGGAATATATAAATCAACGGGTACAGAGAGACATTGGCAAGGTAATGAAAAAGTAGATGTTTTTGATGTAAAAAGTGATGTATTTTCTTATTTTGATTTAATTAATATTACAAATGATTTAATTACACACGCTATTCCTGGGACAGATTGGTATCATCCCGGAAGATCAGCAAATATAGTTTCTGGAAAAGGAGAAGTTTTGGCTTCCTTTGGTGAAATTCATCCAAAAATCTTATCGAAACTTAATATTCCGTCATGTGTAGGGTTCGAAATATACTTAGATGAGATGCTAAAAGTAATAGATAATCAAAATGATAACAAAGAATTTACTTTCTATAATTTACAGGCTGTAAAAAGAGATTTTTCTTTTGATATACCAATTAATATGAACTCATCAATATTAATTGATGCTATCAATTCATGTAATATTGATCTTATTGATGACATCAAACTTTTTGACCAATTTATCTTAGAAAACTCAAAAAAGTCCCTCGCAGTAGAAATTACTATTCAACCAAAAAAAGAGACTCTAAAAGATAATGAAATAGATTCTATTTGTGAAAAAATAATTCAAGCTATTGAAAAAGCCACAAATGGAAAGTTAAGAAGCTTATAGGGGACAAATAAAAGTGCAAAATACTAAGAATATAAGAAATTTTGCAATTATTGCACATATTGATCACGGCAAATCAACTCTTGCTGATAGATTAATACAATTCTGCGGTGGTTTATCTGAAAGAGAAATGAAAGATCAAGTCTTAGACTCTATGGATATTGAAAGAGAAAGAGGTATTACAATCAAAGCTCAAACAGTTAGGTTAAATTATAAAGATAGTAATTCTAACGAGTATCAATTGAATCTTATTGATACACCTGGACATGTTGATTTTTCATATGAAGTTAGTAGATCTTTATCGGCTTGTGAAGGCTCTATTCTTGTAGTAGATGCTGCTCAAGGTGTAGAAGCTCAAACATTAGCAAATGTTTATCAAGCTATTGATCTAAATCATGAAATTATTCCTGTAATAAATAAAATAGACCTGCCTGCTGCTGAACCAGATAGAGTTTGCCGTCAAATTGAGGAAGTAATAGGGCTTGATGCTAGTGATGCAATTAAAGTTTCTGCTAAAACTGGTGAGGGTATAGAAAATATATTTGGTGCTCTAATTGAAAGATTGCCTCAACCAAAAGAAGATACATCGCAAACCTCTAAGGCATTACTTGTTGATAGTTGGTATGATTCTTATCTTGGAGTTGTCGTTCTTGTAAGGGTTATTGCAGGGGAATTATCAAAAGGACAAAAAATAAAAATGTTAGGAACTAATAGCTACTATACAATTGATGAAGTTGGTATTTTCACTCCAAAAAAAGTCCCTCTTAAAACAATTCAAGCAGGTGAGATTGGATATATAATTGCAGGAATAAAAAATGTTTCTGATACACAAATTGGAGACACAATTACTGATTTTCAAAAACCATGTAAAGATGCCCTTAAAGGTTTCAGGCCATCTCAACCTTCTGTTTTTTGTGGTTTATTTCCTACTGACAGTGGAGATTTTGAGGATCTTAGGGACTCTATAGAAAAACTTAGTCTTAACGACTCAAGTTTCCAATTTGAAACAGAAAACTCTGCTGCTCTTGGGTTTGGATTCCGATGTGGTTTTCTCGGGCTACTGCATTTGGAAATAGTTAGAGAAAGAATTGAAAGGGAATTTAATATAGATTTAATAACCACTGCTCCATCAGTTATATACAAAATCCATCTTACTAATGGTGAAGTAATTGAACTACATAATCCGGCAGATATGCCTGAGGTAACTAGTATTAAGGCTATTGAAGAACCTTGGATAAAAGCAACTATATTAGTTCCTGATGAGTACTTAGGTGCAGTTCTAAAACTTTGTGAAGAACGAAGAGGTCATCAGGTTGACCTTACATATGCAGGCACAAGAGCAATGGTTGTTTATGATTTACCTCTAAATGAAGTTGTTTTTGACTTTTATGACAGACTAAAATCAATATCAAGTGGTTACGCAAGCTTTGATTGGCAAATGGAAGATTATAAAGCAGAAAAGCTAGTGAAAATGTCAGTTTTAGTTAATGAAGAGCCTGTTGATGCCTTATCAATGATAGTTCACTCGGATAGGTCATTTAACAGGGGTAGAACAATGTGTAAAAAATTAAAAGATCTTATACCTCGTCATCAATTCAAAATACCAGTGCAAGCAGCTATTGGTGGTAAAATAATAGCGAGAGAAACAATACCTCCTTTCAGAAAAGATGTGACCGCCAAATTGTATGGTGGGGATGTAACACGAAAAATGAAATTACTAGAGAAACAAAAAAAAGGTAAAAAGAAAATGCGAGAATTTGGCCAAGTTAATATTCCGCAAGAAGCATTCATTTCAGCTCTAAAGTTTGATGATGAATAAACATATAAATTATAGGAGAGGTGGCCGAGCGGTCGAAGGCGCACGCTTGGAAAGCGTGTAGGCGAGTAATCGTCTCGCGGGTTCGAATCCCGCTCTCTCCGCCATTAATTGATATAAAAAAAATTACTTCTCAAGTTTAAGTTCCACAAAAAGTTTGCAATACTTTTTCGTTTTCATTTGGTGGCATAAAGTATTCGTCAGCTATATTTATTTGAGAGCCATAAGGGTTTTTCAAAATTTTGATATATTCTTTAATTGTTTTTAAATCACCCTCTTCGGACTTTTTTAAAGCCCTTTCAACTAAATGATTTCTAGGAATAATTTTTGGATTATTGGCCTCCATTATCTTTCTTGCATTTTCAAAAGATTTTGACTCTTTTTTTAATCTGACTTTCCATTTTTTATACCAAGATAAAAATTCTTCAACTTTAAAAAATTCTTCATCTGGTAAAGCGTCTTCACTTAATAATCTAAATGTATTTGTAAAATCAGCTTTATGTTTTTGCATAACATCTAATAGTTCACTTATTAAATCTTTATCTTCATTCTCTTTAGTTAATAAACCTATTTTCAATCTCATCATATCAAGCCATTTATTTTGATATAAATCTGCAAATGTATTTATAGCCTCTTCTGCTAATTTCAGAGCATGTTCATGTTTATCACTTATTAAAGGTAAGATTGTTTCAGCTAATCTGGCTAAATTCCATTGAGTAATTATAGGTTGATTGGCGAAAGAATATCTTCCTTGATGATCAATAGAACTAAATACCGTCAAAGGATCATAATGATCCATAAATGCACAAGGGCCATAATCAATTGTTTCTCCAGATAATGCTACATTATCAGTATTCATTACCCCATGAATAAAGCCTATTCTCATCCAATTAGTAACCAAATCTGCCTGCTGCTCAATTATTTCATACAAGAAATCAAGTGCTTTACTTTTAGACTCTATAAGATTTGGAAAATGTCTTTCTATTGTATAATTAAAAAGTTTATTCACTAAATCTTTATCTTCTTGAATAACCGCAAACTGAAATGTTCCAACACGAATATGTGATTTCGAAATTCTAGTTAATATTGCGCCTGGATATTTTTGTTCTCGGATAACATCTTCGCCAGTTTCAACTACTGCAAGACTTCTACATGTAGGAATATTAAGATAATGCATAGCCTCACTAATTATATACTCTCTTATCATTGGTCCAATTGCGGCCAATCCATCACCACTTCGAGAGTAAGGTGTTGGACCTGACCCTTTGAACTGAATATCAAATCTTTTATCGCCTAATACATGTTCGCCTAATAAAATTGCTCTTCCATCTCCCAAAATTGTAAAATGGCCAAATTGGTGGCCAGCATAAGCTTGTGCAATAAGGGAGGATCCTTCTGGGATTATATTTCCACTGAGTAAGCTTGATATATCTTCAGGATTAAGTGACGAAAAATTAAATCCTAACTCAGTACAAAGGTCATCGTTAAAAATTGCTAGTTTGGGTGATATTACTTTTTTGGGTTTCACATATGAATGAAATTCATTAGGTAAATTCATATAAGTGTTCTCAAAGTGAAATATATTATTCTGCAAATTTAATCCTTGTTTTTAGCTGATATCTTTTACTTCTACATGCCTGTGAACAATAGCGTACCTCATCCCAATTCTTTTTCCACTTTTTTCTCCAATCAAAAGAAAGATTGCAAATTGGACAAGTCTTATTGGGCAGAGATTTTCTCATTGTACTGTATGTTGCTCAATAAATTTATTAGCTGATTTATATATTTTTTCTTTTCTTTCAGGTTTTATTTTCTCTAATGATCTTACTACTAATGATAATCTTGGGTTAGAGCTAAAAAACTGTCTATGGTCATCAATAAATTTCCAATAAAGACCATCTAATGTATCGCACCATTCGTCTTTCTTAAAATTACTCATTTTAAGTATATAATTTGAACCACAAATATATGGTTTAGTTGACATTAATCCTCCATCAGAAAATGTACTCATACCATATACATTAGGGCCCATTACCCAATCAGAGGAATCAACAGACATTTCCATAAACCAATTATATATTTCATTAGGATTTACTCTGCACAAATTCATTATATTTGAAATTACCATTAATCTATTAATGTGATGAGTGTATCCATAATTAATACAATCATTAATTGCTTTATCTAATGGGACGATACCAGTTGAACCATCATACCAAGAAGATTTGAGCTTTCTCTCATTTGAAAAAAAATTTGAGTCCTCTTGCTCATCACTCTTCAATTCATAGACAACTTTGATGAACTCTCTCCAGCCTAAAATTTGCCTAACAAAGCCTTCAAGAGAATTTAAAGGTATTGATTTATCTTTTGCATATTTTATAGCCTCATTAAGAATTTCTTTAGGCAGTAAGAGACCAATATTCATTAAAGGGCTTATAACTGAGTGAAATAAAAAAATCTCATCTGAATCTATAGAATCTTCATAATCTCCAAATTTTGAAAATCTTAATTTTAAAAAGTTTTTAAACCATTTTTGTGCTTCTTTTCTATTTGTGGGAAGCCATATTGTTTGTAATTTACCTGGATGATTACTAAAAAGATTATTTACTAACCCCTGAATGTATTCAAAGTTATTAGATGCAACTACTTTTGGTAAATCAATAATTTTAATATCCTTAGGTAATTTTTTTCTATTCTCATCATCAAAAGACCATTTACCTCCTATTGGTTTACCTTCATTATCAATAAGAATATTAAATTTTCTTCTCATTTTTTGATAAAATGATGCCATGAACAATCTTTTGCTAGATATCAAATCTTCATAATCTTCATGATTTATTAAAAACATTGGACTCTTTAAGATCGAGTATTTGATTTGATTTTTTTTTAAATAATTTAATAGTTCATTTCGAAATAATTTATCTGCAATTTCGTAGAACTTAACTTCATTAATATCTTGTTCATGAATTACTTTATCTAGTTTTTCTATGTATGTTAATTTTTTGTATTTGTTATCAATTTCTTGATAAAAAACATTATATTGGTTTGCAGATAATTCATCTCTGTAATCCCGCATTGCTGTCAGAAAAAAAGCAATTTTCTGCTTATGATGCTTAATATATGTACATAAACCGATATCTTCAGCCATAAAAATATTTTTACAACCTATTGTTTTCAATTTGTTGATAGGAAATAGTTGATTTCCTAAAATAATCAAAAGTTCTTTTTTCATGACTTATTTTTTATTGTTTCAAAAGCTTCTAAAGCAATACTTCTGGATTCCTTGATACCAACAATTGGCAAAGGGTAATCTTTTCCTAATTCTAAATCAGCCTCATTTAAAATATCCGAAGAAGCCTCCCATGGATTAAAAAGATATTTATTTGGTAATTTTGATAATTCTGGAATCCATTTTTTAGTATAAACACCATCTTCGTCAAAATTTTGCCCTTGGGTTATGGGGTTAAAGATACGAAAGTATGGCGCAGCATCAGCTCCGCTACCGGCAATCCACTGCCAACCGGCAGTATTATTAGCCTTATCTGCATCAACGAGACAGTTGTTAAACCAAGCATGCCCATAATGCCAATGAATTAATAGATTTTTAACTAAGAAAGATCCGACAACCATTCTTACCCTATTATGCATATAGCCTGTTTCCCACAACTCTCTCATGCCAGCGTCAATAATTGGATATCCTGTTGAACCTCTTTGCCAAGCCTGTAAATATTCCAAATTATTTGTCCACGGAAAATTATCAAATTTCTTATTAAGGTTTTCTTTTTCAATAAACGGGAAGTGATAAAGTAAATAATAAGAGAACTCTCTCCATCCTAATTCACTACAAAAATGATCTATATTTCTATCTTCTTTTAATGACCTAGCAGCGTACCAGATCTGATTAGGAGATATCTCTCCAAACCTAATATGAGGTGATAGCCTAGAGACATTTTTTTTAGAAGGAAAATTTCTTCCATCTTTATAATTATCGATGCCATCTTCGAGGAATAAAGATAATTTTTTTTGAGCTGCTTTTTCTCCTATATCCCAATGTTCATTAAGTTTATCATACCAGTTAAAACCATTTAAAAGATTTAAGGATTTAATGTCCTTTGAACCGTTAATTTTAAAATAATTAATCTGGTTTGGTTGAGGCAATGGAAATCTTGGTTCCTTCTGATTCAAACAACCCTTTCTGTAAAATGGAGAAAATACTCTATAAGGAGATCCGTCTGGCTTTGCAACTTGCCATGGTTCCCATAAAAGTAATGAATTAAATGTTTTAACTTCAATATTATTTTCTTCTAAGTATGATTTTAGATCTTTATCTCTTTGAATAGAATATGGGTCGTATGATCGATTCCAATAAACACCTTGAATATCATTTTCTGAAATAATTGAAGTAATGATTTCTTTGTAATCGCCCTTAAAAAAATAAAGGTTGTTATCTAAAGATTTTTTTAATTTTTCTAATGATTTTTGTAACCACCAGTTTTGAGCAGAATCAGTATCTAAGTCAGATTCATCAACAATATATATTGGAATAATATGACCAGCCTTACATGCTTCTGTAAGTGCTGGATTATCAGATAAGCGAAGATCATTCTTAAATATGTGAATAACTCTCTTTGTCATGCAGTAATTTCCTTACCCTCCCAATCAAAAATCTTACCAGTGTCTTGAGGGGTTGTACTATCTATAACCTTTGTTAAGTAATTAATGGACTGGGGTGGTGTAAAAATTTTTCCTTTAGGTGTTCCTCCTTGAAAAGGTTTTGATAAATTTGTATCGACAGTCCCAGGGTGAAGTCCTATTAATTTTGCAGTCTTATCCTTTCTTGCCAATTCAATTGCTGCAGTCTTAATTATCATATTTAGAGCCGCCTTTGAGGCTCTGTAGGCATACCAACCTCCAATTCTATTATCAGATATACTACCTACTCTTGCAGATAAAATACCAATTAAGGCATTTTCATTCCTTCTAATAAGAGGAAAAAAAACCTTAAGAAGTAAAGCTGGCGCAAAAGCATTTACATTAAATATTTTTTGAAAATTATCTAAATCTATGGATGATATTGTTTTTTCAGGTTGTAGATAATCATCATGAAGAATTCCAGATGCAATAATAACTTTATCTAAACTATTTTCTGGAATAGAGGTTGAAAGCTTCGCATAATCATTTTTATTAGTGAGATTTAGATCTAGATTGACGATTTTTTTATCTTCCACATTATTTTTAGATCTAGAAATAGAATATACTCTATCTGTAGCATTATCAGATACATAATATTCTAAGAAAGCTTTTCCGATAGAGCCAGTTGTGCCAATTATTGCTACATTTTGCATTGAAAGACCATGATTAATCTATTTATATGGTAGTAAAAATTATTAAATCAAGTATCTTAATTATTCTCTAAAAGTAAGCTCATCATTGAGTTAGCAAGGTTTTTTGAGGAGTTGATTATAGCTCCTCTATCAGTGTTATCGCCAACCTCAAACGTGATTGCAGGTATACCGTATGAAGAGTTAAAATAATTTTTTGCTACTCCATTATTGATATTCTTTGTAGGTTTAATTGCAAATTTATAATTACTTTTATCTGATAAATTTTCCAAAAGCCAAGCTTGAGCAAAATTATATCCAGCAGTCTCTAATTCATCCTGAATATAAAAAATATTTTTAAATGTAGAGTGAAAATCAAGCATAAGAACAATTTCATTATTGTTTAAAATTTTTCTTATATCATCATATATTATTGAAGTTTCTATTTGTGAAAAAAAACCCCAATCTCTATTCAAATCTTTCTCACTCAAATTATGCCTCCAATGACCTAAATCCACTCCATCTGGATTCACCAAAGGATAGCTTATAATATTATAATTATTCAAAAAATCATTCGATAGAGTATTATCATCTAATATTTGTTCAATAAAAGCTTTTAAAGCAAAAGCACCAGTAATTTCTGGAGGATGTTGTCTACCAATTAAAAAAATATATGGATTTTCTAAATCATTTCCTATTAAGATTTTATCAATTGAACGACCTCCTGAAGTACTGCCTAATTCAGATATAGTAACATTCTTATTATCTCTTATTATTTTATACCAACCCTTATACCATGCAGATGATAATATTTCTTGAGCAGAAATATAGGCATAGTTACTATTAGCCTTAAAAGTTAGAATCACTTTTTTGCCATCATCCTCTATTTTAATCTTATCCGTGTCGATTTTTTTCCAATTAATAAGGTCATTACTTACCTTAGGATGGTATCTGTGTTCAAATTTTTCATATAATAATTCTACATAAATTTCTTCCTGATGAGCTGACTTTCTAAAGGCAAACCAAGGGCTTGGATTAATAACAGAGTTATCTTCTGGGCTTAAATATAATCTAATTGAATTTTTTTCTAAAACTTCACATTTTGAAAAATTTGATGATAAAAATTCGCGATCAATTTTGAAAATTTCTGTTTCACAATTTGGTGGAGTTGCATTTAATGCGGTAAATAAAAGTACGGCCAAAATAGGTAAAATGTTAACAAAATATTTTAGTGCTGAATAATTTTTAATTATTTTCATCTCTAGAAGTCATATTTGATATCAAAATAATAGTATCTACCTAAATTATCATGTAAATCAAAATAGTAACCAAAGATATCAGATGAAAGAGGCGCTCTTTCATCAAAGATATTATTAATACCAAATCTTAATCTTGTCTGATTTGAATTTCTGTTAATAGTATAATCTAAATATCCGCTGACTTTATTATATTCATCAATGGTCCAGTACTCGCCATCTTTAGCTCTAACACGAGTTTGAACAAAATCACCAGTATGTTTTAAAAATAAGCCAGCACCCCAATTATTTAATTGCCATAAAAGTTTAAAATTTGCTTGAATTTCAGGGGATCCATCTTTTTTTAATAAATCAGAAAAGCCTTGAATTGAAAATTCTGAAGGAATAAGTCCTTGTTGCTGAGCTTCTAATAACTCAGATACATCTGGACCAGCTTTTTGAATAAATTTATCAATCTTAGTAGCATTAACAGATATATTAAAAAATCCAAATCTAGATGAAAAATTATAATCAACGCCCAAATCAAAGCCACTAATAATTCTTGTATCTAAGTTTCGATAAAAATCTTCAACCCTTGTTATCGCTCCAACTGGACACAAACCCACATTCAAGAAAGATTCTGCCTCAGATGGATCAATACTTTCTCTAATTACATTTTCATTAAATTTAACATTTGAACAATTATTTATATCATTACTATTTAAGCGTAAGATCAGGTCTGATAAGATTAAATTATTTTCTCCAAATAAACCGATAGTATCTTCTTTTTCAATCTCCCACCAATCAAGTGAGAAATTTAAATTTTTTATAAAACTAGGATTATAAATCAATCCTATTGAAGTATTTGTCGAATTCTCAGGCTTAAGTTTCTTACTGCCTTGGGCTACTCTTTGAATAGAATAATCGCAGTCATCAATTTGACCTTGGGATCTTATCTGTTGAAGACATAAATATGCGTCATCTCTAGATAACTGTCTTGATACAATGCTCTCATTTATTTGTATTAAATTAGGAACTCTAAAACCCTTTGATAAACTGCCTCTTATAAATAAATCCTTAGTGACTTCCCATCCGATAGCTATTTTTGGTACTGATTTTGAACCTATATCTGAGAAATCCTCATACCTACCAGCAATTTGTAAATTTAATGACCTTATTAAGGATATATTCATTTCCTCAGATACAAGAGGTACTAAAAATTCTGTATAAACAGAAAATACATCCCTTTTTCCAGAATTATCAGGTGTAGGGCTAGAATTCATTACATCACTTACAAAAGGAAATGTATCTCCATCTTTATCTGTATATTTTATAGTGCCATCTAATCTTGGATCCCTGTCATCTTCAAATTTATCTGATCTAAATTCTAAACCACCCGCAAAAGAAACCTGCCCTGATCTCAAAGAAAAAATAGAATTATTAATAATTTTAAAATCAATACTATTAAGTTCTCTTTCCCCTTTTCTATAAACATCAATAATTGCATTTTCTATTGCAGAATCTCTACTTGGGGTTCCGTCTTTTCCAGTTGAAATATAATTTATATAATTACCGCCTCCGTTGAATGGGTTATAAGCATTCGGATTAGATAAAGCTAATGCTCCTTCAACAAGTGTATTTGATAATCTATTTGAAGTAATATCATCTGTATTAGCCTTTGAACTAAATACAGCAGTTTCCCAACTCCAATTGTTAAATTCACCCTTTAGTCCAAAAAGAATTCTATATGTATCCTTCTCAACATTTACTATTCTAGGACCTATATCAACATACCTATACCAATCAATAAGAATGGGTAAACCTTCATCGGGTATACCCTGAGAAATATCCTGACCAGAAATATCATACGCGATACGATTTGGATTATTAGTGCCATCAGGAAACGTAAGCGGGCCAAAAGGATTCCAATAGTTAGTCGCTGGAACAATTATTCTAGATGTAGAAAAAGCTGCTGATGGACTGTT
The DNA here is from genome assembly GCA_045565415.1 of Alphaproteobacteria bacterium. Lineage (GTDB taxonomy): Bacteria > Pseudomonadota > Alphaproteobacteria > MED-G09 > MED-G09 > AG-430-B22. The sequence continues at coordinate 12,582 of JBJLFK010000024.1, forward strand.
ATTCTGGGTTGTATCCGATTTATAATAAAGAAAGTCTGAAAAAAAACTTAGATTTTCATTTAAATCATAATCAAATGATATAGTAAGATTGTCTCTTTTAAGTTTAGAGTAAATCCATCTTTCTGAATTCATATTATATCTTTTTGTGGCTGTATCAGATGCAATGCAAGAATCATCGCTAAGTTTAACTTTACATTTTGGATCGCTTGCAGGAAAAATTTCAAATTCACCAGCACTATCTGTGAGGTTGTAAAGGTTAAAAAATTCAAAATTGTTCACATTTGGTATGACATCAAACTGACCATAGGGTGAGTTCGTTGAATCTCTTCGAAATCTTGTGCTATCCCATTTTGTTCCAGAAATTTCGGGAAAATTACGCCAGTCCGAAACACCCATTCTTTCATCTTCACTGGCTCTTATAGGGTCTCTATCATATAAACTATAAAAAAGAGTAAGGTGACCTTTTCCTCCATTTATTTCAGAACCGTATTTGAATATGAACCTGTTATCAGATCGAGCAAAATTTTCAAACTCTGAATATTTTGCACTCACAGAAAAACCTTCATAATCTCTGTCAAGAACAGTATTTACTACTCCGGCAACAGCATCAGCTCCATATATAGCAGATGCACCATCCCTCAAAATTTCAAGCCTTTCAATACCTCCTATTGGAAGAGTATTTGTGTTAACTGAATTTACTGGAATAAAACTTCCGCCTACAGATTCTGATTGAAAACCTGGAGAATTAATCATTCTTCTTCCGTTTAATAATACTAAGGTATTACCGGTCCCTAAATTTCTAAGGTTATAAGCGCCAATATCTCCTCTTGCACTATTTACGCCGGCAATAGCATTTCCTGCATCGTTAAATTTATTCGTACCTTGCTGAATTATGCTTCTTAGTAATTCATCGCCAGAATCAATTCCCAAAAGATCAATTGACTCAGAATCGATATATGTTGCTGGCAATAAGTTATTTATATTTTTATCAGATAGCCTTGAACCAATAACAATAACTTCCTCAATTTCTTCAGTTTGACTATTCTGTGATAAAGCATAGTCTTGAGATAAGACTAGAATGAAAGCTATTAATATATATTTATGTATGAGCATATTCTCTTTAATTAAGTGAAGTCAAAGTTTAACAATTAAATAAAGTAAATTTAAAAATAAAACTAGTAATATTAGATAATTTTTTAAGTGTATATTTGATATTATTATTTTATAAAAAAATTATGAAATTTGAAGATTATCTGAACAAAATTAAGATTTTTACTGATGACATTCTCATTCCTAATGAAGAACAATTAGAAAATGATGGAGAAGTATCAGACTCAATCATGAAAAAGATTATAGCAAATGACCTTTTTGGTATTTCCATTCCAAAAAATTATGGCGGCCTAGGTCTAAGCATGAAAGAGCAAATTTTACTCACATTCGAATTTACAAGAGCCTCAGCAGTCTACAGATCACGTTTTTCTACAACAATAGGTCTTTGTTCACAGGCTTTACTTGATTTTGGAACGGACAAACAAAAAGATAAATATTTACCCTTAATGGCTTCTGGAAAGACAGTTGGATCATTTGCGCTAACAGAACCTAATGCCGGGAGCGATGCTTTATCGCTCGAAACCACTGCAAAAAAAGATGGGGAAGAATATATTATTAATGGAACAAAAAAATATATAACCAATGCTCCTTATGCTGATGTTTTTCTAGTAATGGCAAAAACTAATCCTGATATTGAGGGCTCAGAAGGAATATCTTCATTTCTTATAGATTCAAATTCAAATGGGATACAAATAGGCGAAACACCTAAAATGCTCGGACAAAAAGGTTCAGCATCTCCTGAAGTTTACTTTCAGGATTGTAGGATAAATAAAGATGCATTACTTGGAGAAAAGGAAGGTGGAGGCCTTAAACCTGCTCTTAGAGGCATTAATCATGCTAGATTGCATGTAGCGGGAACATGTGTTGGACAGGCTAAAAGACTCATTAAAGAGTCTATTTTATTTGCAAATAATAGAATTCAATTTAATAAACCAATCTCTCAAATGGCATCTGTACAAAATCTAATTTCTGACAGTTATTCAGAAATGTTAGCTGCTGAGGCACTAACTCTTAGTGCAGCAAAAAAGTTTGATGAAGGCATTATTCCCGAAACCGAAATATCATCAGCTAAATATTTTGCCTCTGAAATGGTTTCTAAAGTTGCAGATCGATCATTGCAAATTATGGGTGGTGCAGGTTATTTAGAGGATAATGTTATTACAAGATTTTATAGAGATACGAGATTGTTTCGACTTTACGAAGGAACTTCTCAAATTCAACAAAGAAATATAGCCAGAAAGATTATTAAAGAAATATGAAAAAAATTAAAGATATTCAGGATTTGGTTGGTGATACCCCTTTAATAAAACTAAAAGGGCCTTCCGAAGAAACTGGTTGTGAAATTTTTGGTAAAGCTGAGTTTTTCAATCCTGGACAATCTATTAAGGATAGAGCTGCACTTTATATAATTAAAGATGCTGAAAGAAAGGGTTTATTAAAAAAAGGCGGAACGATAGTAGAGGGAACTGCAGGTAATACTGGTATCGGATTATCTATAATTGGTAATGCCCTTGGATATAAAACAGTAATCGTTATTCCTGAAACTCAAACGCAAGAAAAAAAAGATGCAATCCGATTTACTGGAGCTGAATTAATTGAGGTTCCAGCTGTACCATATGCAGATGAAAATAATTATATTAAATACTCAGGTAGATTAGCAAAAGATTTAGATAAAAAACTTAAAAATGGAGCATATTGGGCAAATCAATTTGATAATGTAGCAAATAAAGAAGCCCATATTAAAACAACAGGTCCAGAAATATGGAATCAAACTAATGGAAATGTCGACGGGTTTGTTTGCGCTATTGGAACTGGAGGTACTTTATCGGGAATAAGTCAGTACCTTAAATCTAAAAATCCAGAAATTTCTATCGGTTTAGCAGATCCCCATGGTGCAAGTATGTATAATTATTTCAAAAATGGCGAACTTAAAGCAGAGGGAAGTTCTATAACTGAGGGAATAGGTCAAGGGCGGATTACAAAAAATGTTGAAGGAAGTATTATTGATTTTCCTTATTTGATCGATGATGCTGAAGCATTAGAGATTGTATTTACATTAATAGAAAAAGAAGGACTATTTTTAGGTTTATCATCCGGTATAAATATAGCTGGAGCAAAACGATTGGCAAAAGACTTGGAAAAAGGCAGCACAATAGTAACTATACTATGTGATCTAGCAGATAGATATAAAGGGAAGATGTTTAATATTGAATTCTTAAAAGAAAATAATCTACCAATTCCAGAATGGTTATAAAATGATAGCAAGTATTAGAGATTTTTGTAGAAGATACTTTTGGCTATGGATTATTTACCAAGCTATAAAAGGATTTATTACGACATCACTAATATGGGTTCCTTTACTATTTGTATGGTTATCAAGTTGATGGTTAAAAAATGTTAGAACAAGCAATACATTTCAAGGAAGAAAGCGATGCATTATATAATTTGCTAATAAATGCTGATAACAATTCATTCAAATTAAATACACAATTTAAATCTTGGACAATAAACGATGTACTTTATCATCTGCATGTATGGAATATTGCTGCCCTTTTATCCTTAAAAAATGAAAACGAATTTAAAGAATTTATGCAAAATTTTATAGAAGCTATAAAATCTGGAAATTCTGCAAGAGAATATGAGAAAAAATTATCAAATAATACTGAGGGATTAGATCTTCTCTATTTATGGAAAGAAACATATGAAAACGTTTCTGATGAGTTTGTTCAATCTGATCCTAAAAAAAGAGTAAAATGGGCTGGTCCAGATATGAGTGTACGATCCAGTATAACAGCAAGACATATGGAAACATGGGCTCATGGGCAAGAAATTTTCGATCAATTAGGTTTTGAGAGAATTGATACGGATAGAATTAAAAATATAGTAGTCATCGGCGTTAATACTTTTGGATGGACCTTTATTAATAGAAATTTAACAGTACCTGAAAAAATGCCAAAATTATCTTTATTATCACCTTCAAATAAATTATGGGAATGGAATGAAGATAATGAGGAAAATGTAATATCGGGATCTGCTACTGAATTTGGTCAAGTAGTTACACAAGTGAGAAATATTGATGATACATCATTAGAGGTTACAGGAAAAATAGCTAATGAATGGATGTCCATTGCACAATGCTTTGCGGGACCACCTGAAGATCCTCCAGATAAGAAAACAAGGTTTACTAGGAAAATTTAAATGGAAAAATTATTAAGTATTGCCAAAGAAGTATCAATAGCACTTATTCAAAGAGAAGAAACAGTATCAGTGATCGAGTCGTCCTCAGGAGGCTTAATTTCAAGCTCTTTATTGGCACAACCTGGTGCTTCCGCCTATTACATAGGTGGACAAGTCGTTTATACTGCAAAATCAATTAGAGGCGTTACTGGTTTAAGGTTAAGAGATCTCAAAGAAAAAAATATAAGATCCAGTAGTGAGCCTTTTGCATTATTGCTTGGGGAAAAAGGAGTTGAAATGTATTCAACGGATTGGTGTATTACTGAAACTGGGGCAGCAGGACCAACTGGAAATGGATATGGTGATCCTGCAGGATATTCATGTTTTGCTATATCTGGGGAAAAAAATATTTCATCACATGTTAATACTAATTCAGATAATAGGTTTGAAAATATGGTTAATTTTTCATCTGCAGCTTTAGAACTTTTTCTATCTAATCTTAATTAATTATTTTGGCGCTCTTTTAGATAGTATTCTTTGAAGGGTTCTTCTGTGCATTTTTAAACGGCGTGCAGTTTCAGAAACATTTTTGTTACATAGTTCATAGACTCTTTGGATATGCTCCCATCTAACTCTATTAGCACTCATAGGTTCGTCGGGAGGAGGTGCTTTTTCGTCCTTACTAACCAAAAGAGAAGATATAATATCTTCAATATTTGCTGGTTTAGACAAATAATCTACCGCTCCAAGTTTAATTGCTGAAACAGCATTAGCAATATTACCAAATCCAGTAAGAATAATAGATTTAGATTTTGGATTTAATCTATTCAACTCTGTGATGATTTCTAATCCATCACCATCATCTAATCTTAGATCAATAACACCATAATCAAATTTCTCTTTTTTAAGTATACTTAGACCTTCCTTAACAGATTGGGCTTCAAATACGATTAGTCCTCTTCTTGACATTGCTCTTGAAAGTTGATTTAGCCATACACGATCATCGTCAACAATTAGTAGTTTTTGATTTTCAAATTCATTATTCATAAAATTATACCCATCCTTGCTTAGGCATTAAAATAGATACTACAGCTCCACTTTCGGGCTTATTTTTATTATATATTTCCATCTTAATACCCAATCTTTCAAATAAAGTTTTAGAAATGAAAAAGCCAAGGCCTAGCCCGTCCTTAAGACCATCATCTTTATGCCTACTAGTAACATATGGATCACCAAGTCTATGTAAAATTTCAGTAGAAAAACCATCTCCGTCATCTTCTATAAGTAATTGAATATTATTATCAATTTTAGTAATTTTCATAAATACATTTTCTTTTGCAAATTCACCCGCATTTTCAATAATATTTGATAGGCCTAATAATAATTCAGATCGCCTTTCTATCATAAAACTTGCTAAGTCCTGATTATTTGAATCAAAAATAATATTAGTTTTTATACCTTTAACTTTTACAAGTTCACTCAATTCTTCCAATAAAGCATGAAGTTCAATTTTATTAACGATATCATCATCAATTGATGATTTTTCTCCAAGGGATCCAAGAATATTTTTACATCTTTGAATCTCTTTAGTGAGCGTTTTTAAATCTTCTTTTCCTTGGGCACTTAGTGACTCGTTATCTAATAATTCACTTGCAATTAAATTTATCGATCCTAATGGAGTGCCCAGTTGGTGAGCTGCAGCTGCAGCCAGTCCATCTAAAGAAGATAAATTCTGTTCATTAGATAATAATTCCTCTGTCACCTTAAGGGCCCTAGATACCTCTCTAGATTCATTAGCCAACCTTCCAACATATAGAGATAAAAATAGAATAGTTACTAGCAAGGAAAACCAAATTCCAATAGTGACTATAGGAGGGTTTGCTAAATAAGAAAGATCACTTTGGATTAATGGATAATTATAAAGTCCAATTAAAGATACGGATACAAGTGTTAATATAATTAGGATAAATGAAGATCTAATTGGAAGATTATCAATAGAAATTGCTATTGGCACAATGAAAAGCATCACAAATGGATTTGATAACCCGCCCGTGAAAAAAACTAAAAGTGCTAATTGAATTATATCACCACCTATTACAAAAGTAGTTGTTGTTTCACTCAGCCTTTTGTTCCAAGAGTATAAAAGAAATAAAATTAGGTTAGATAAAGCCAAAGCACCAATAGTCATATAGACTTCAAAATATGGTAATTTAAAAAGTAGAATGTTGCTTACTACTAAACAAGTTAATAGTTGCCCAATAACAGCTACAGACCTAAGAAGAATCAGAGTTTTTAGTCTGATTCCAAGCCTTAAATTAGGAGTATATTTACTTTCTTCTGCCATAAGTGAACTTTTATTTTAAAAGATTTCTTACTTCTTGGATAGCATCTTCAGGTTGTATTACTTTGATAGTCATCATGCCTAACTCTCTTGCAGGTTTTAAATTAATGCCTAAGTCATCTAAATATATACATTGATCAGGGCTTACATTTAATGCATCGCATGACATCATATAAATTTCAGGATTAGGTTTTCTTATGCCTACTATAGAAGATTCAATTACATGATCAAATATAGACATCACCTCTTCTGTTTCATTATCAGTATTTTCTTGTGAGGAAGATTTAACATTATTAGTAATACAACCAAGCTTAAAATCTGATTTAAGCTCTCTAAGGAAGCTCACCATATTTTCTCTAATACTTCCTTTTAAAAGTTTTATAATATCTCTTCCTTTGATATCAAAACCTTTTGCTTTAGCCTCTTTTAAAAATAAATCATTAAATTGACCGATTGTAATACTATTACTTTCAAACTGAGCCCAAGCGTTCATGTCGGGATTTTCAGAATTAATAGTCCTAATTATATCTTTAGGTAAGCTATTTGCTTCCTCAAACGCATTAAAAGCCTCAAAAGGACTTGAGGTAATAACGCCGCCAAAATCCCATATAATTGCTTTATATTTCATACTATTATATCCTTGGCTCAAGTTTTAACATTTAATTTATTCTAATTAATGGAGCATTAAATGAAAAGTGAACCTATAAATTCCTTAAACTCAGATGTTTTATATTCTGAAATAGATAATATTGCCATATTAACTTTAAACCGACCCGAAAAATTAAATGCATACAATGTTAATATTTTTAATGGTCTTAAAGAAGGTATAAAGAAAATCGAAAATAACGAAAATATTAATGCAATAATAATAACAGGCGCTGGTAGAGGTTTTTGTGCTGGAGCAGATATGGAAGGCTTAAAAAAAACCACTAAATCAAATAATAAAATTACTCCTGAAGACGATATAGATGAAAAACTTCCAAATGAAATTATAGGTCCAAAAATTGCAGAGCATTTTCAAACAAGATTTGGATTTTTGGCTACCTGTAGAAAACCTATTATAGCTGCAATTAATGGTCCATGTGCTGGAATTGGTCTAGTTATGACTTTATTTTGTGATATAAGATTTGCTGCAGAAGGTGCAAAATTTACAACTGCTTTTTCTAGAAGAGGTTTAATTGCTGAGCATGGTATTAGTTGGATATTACCAAAACTAATTGGGCATGCCCATGCTATGGATATTCTATTTACAGGAAGGGTTTTCCTTGCTGAAGAAGCTTATAAAATTGGTTTAATTAATAATTGCTTCCCTAAAGATGATTTTATGAAATCAACTCTTGAATATGTTAAAGATCTAGCAAATATGTCGTCTCCAAGATCTATTGCTGTGATGAAATCTCAAATATATAAAGCTTTCTTCCAAAATTTAAATGACGCAGCTTCAATTGGAGATTTAGAAATGGAAAAAAGTTTCTTATCAGAAGATTTTAAAGAAGGTGTTAACCATTTTATGGAAAAAAGAGCACCAAAATTTACTGGTAAATAAATCGGAAAATAAATGAAATATATTCAAGTCGTTATTATGTTAATTTTTTCCTGCTCCTTGCTGGCTGAAACAAGAATAGATTATTATGTAAATCTTGGAGGAATTAAAATTGCTGATGCAAACTTCATAATTAAAAGTGATAAAAAAAACTGGTCACTTAAAACTGAAGTAGAAGCAGCAGGAATTGTAGATGTGTTCGTTAAATTCATCTCAACAACTGAAAGTGAAGGAGTTATAAATAATAATAAATTAGTTCCAGAACTATATAAATTCTCCTACTTAACTGGGAGAGGAAGCTCAAGAAAAGGCTCAATAACATATAAGGATAATATTCCCATTAGATTAACCGCAGAACCAAATTATGATGATAGCGAAATACCATCATTAGAATTTTTAGAAGAGTATGGCTCTACTAGTAACGATCCTTATAGTGCACTCTTAGTTCATGGGTCATATTCAGACCCATGTAAATTTATTGCACAGGGTTTTGATGGCTTAAGATCTTTTAAAACAATATTTGTCAGAGCGGCAAGAGAAGAGAAAATTAAGATAGGTGAACAGGAAGTTGTGACATCAAAATGTATTGGTTATTTTGATCCAATAGTCGGTTACAAAGAAAGTGACTTTCTTGATGAAATTTCTAAACCTGGATCTGTAAGATATTGGTTTAAATATTTTGATTCGTTAGATCTATGGGCACCCGTTAAGGTAATAATTGATACTCCTTTAGGTGGTTTTGTTCTAAAGGGAACAGCTTTGAAAAATTAGATAAAAAATGGAAAAAATTCCTACAATCTCAATTAAAAATATAAATGAAAGAAAAAATATCATTAGTAAAGATATTTTTGAAGCATGCCAGGATGTTGGCTTCTTCACAATTGTTGATCATGATCTTGATATTAATTTAATTAAAAAAGTTCTGAATTTATCCGCTGAATTCTTCAATCAATCTAAAGAAATAAAAACTAAATATTTTATAAAAGGAGGAGCAGGACAAAGGGGTTATACTCCCTTAGGGATTGAAACAGCAAAAAACTCGAAAATGCCAGATCAAAAAGAATTTTGGCATCATGGGAGATCTAATTGGAGTCAAAAATACAAGAAAGATATGCCTGAAAATCTATTAATTAAAGAAGTTGAAGATTTAAATAATGAATTAATAAATCTTTTTGATAATTTTGAAGAAGTTGGAAAAAAAATACTATCCTTAGTAGCTACAGCGCTAAATTTAAAAGAAAATTGGTTTGATAATAAAATTAACCAAGGTAATTCAATTTTAAGGATGATACATTATCCAAAATTAAAAAATAATTCTGCAGGATTAAGGGCTGAGGCCCATGAAGATATTAATTTGATAACCTTATTAATAGGAACAGAACAAGAAGGTTTGGAAGTTCTAAATAAAGAAAAAAAATGGATACCAATTGATGTAGGGTCAAATAAAATTGTTTGTAATGTAGGTGACATGCTTCAAAGACTTACGAATGACAATTTAAAATCAACTACACATCGAGTTTGTAATCCTACAAGCAAGAAAAAAAATCAACCAAGATATTCCATACCTTTTTTTCTTCATCTAAATCCTGACTATATGATCGAGACACTACCAAACTGTATCGATAAGACTTCTCCAAACAAATATCTGGATGCAATCTCAGCAAATGAATTCTTAAAAATTAGACTAGAAGAAATTAATTTAAAATAATACCAAGCTTTATTATATAAGTGAAAGTATCTCTTCTAGCTTTCTCTTGCTTTTACCAAATACTCTTACACTTTTTACCTGATCAATATTTGTTAGATCCTCCCCAACAATAATCACAGCTATCATTCCCATACTTTTATGAGGTGTACATTGGTAAAAATAAACGCCTGATTTTTCAAATGTGTAAGTAAACTCTTGATTGATTCTACTTTTCTTTGGTAGCTCAACAGCATCAGGGCCTATGATAAACTCAACATTATGACCTTTGTCTTTTGGTTTCCAAACAACAGTATCGCCAACCTCAACCTTAAGAACATCTTCAGAATAGACCATACTCTGGCCATCAGATCTTACATTTAACATATCAATTGAAAATGTATTCGCAAGAATTGGTGAAGTGAAAAAGATTATAAAAACAAAAAATATTCTAAGCATCATATTATCCTATTAAATTATTATTCAGAGCACGAAGATATATATATGTAATTAAATTACATTAATAAATGCGACACTTTAACCAAAAAAAAACGGCGGTTAAGAACCGCCGTTTAATTGTATTATTTTAATAAAATTAAAAATCTTTATTTATTGTAATACCCCACATACTTGGCACAACAGGGTATCCAGCATATGACCCTGGTGAACCAGGTACATTAAATCCAGTGTAAATATATTCATCATCATTAATATTTCTACCCCATACCATTACACCAAATCCTGAAGGTTCATGCTTTAATCCAAAACTTGCATTTAAAGTACCGACTTCTCTTAATGCATTTGGCACTTCAATAGGTACTGCATCTGTAGCCTGATGCTCATCTTCATAAACATATTCACCTCTAATATAACCAGAAGTGTTAGGGGTTAAATCAAAGGAATATGTGGCTGAAACAGTAATAGCAATTTCTGGAACACCTGAAGGAGTTCTTCCAGTAAAGTCTTTGACTCTCGCTGGTCCACCATTAACTATTGGGCAATCATCAGATGCAGGCGGAACAAATGTTCTATCACATGGACCATTTTTGAAATCCTCAAAACTAGCATCAATATAACTACCAGCAAAAGTAACTACTAAGTTTTCAGAAAGGAAAAATAATGAATCAATTTCAAAACCTCTATGAAGCTCCTCACCAATATTAACCAAATTAAATCCTGTTCCAATAAATAGATTTGACTGATACCCTTCAACAGACATATTAAATAAAGAAAGATTTACATATCCATTTGAGAAAGTCTTTTTAAGTCCAATTTCAATATTTTCTGCCTCTTCAGGATCAGCATAATAAATACGTGAGTCCATTGGTAAGCCTGCATAAACAGTTGCGTTAGCACTTAAATTTGTTGAAATAGCTTTAAAGCCTGTAGAGTGACTTACATACATGGATAAACTATCATCAAATTCATGCATCAATTTTATAGAATGTGTTACATCGTCTGAAGTCCATTTTCCATCTTCATTCCCATTTGGGTAATTAAAGAAAGGTGGAAAAAATTGGAAACCAGTTAATGCTGCAGTAGCTGGATTTAAAATGAAAGGTATTGCTGCAAATTCATCATCAATTACAACATTTGAAACAACCTCTTTTGTATCTTCAGAATAACTTACTCCAAGAGAAATTGAGGTTTGTGAAGTAATATCATAATCAATTTGAGCAAAAATACTGAATGCTTCATTATCCATATCAAAAAGTTCATTCTGAAGACCGCCATTAGTTTTGTACCAAGTGCTTCTTGTGTTTGCAGCAATTCCAGGAATTGTTGCACCTATTGCACCATCCAATAAAGGATTACCAGTAGTTCCGCCAGCAAGGACAGTTCCAATTTGAATGGGACTTAGAGGCGGGAATGAAACTGGAGCTCCTAATACAGCGCTTTGAACGGCTGAAGGTAAAGCTGAAATTTGAGCCAATGCAGATACAGCAACCTGACCAGCTATTCCATTCAAGCTTGTTCCTACAGGGGATAAAATTAAATCAACGAATGGCCCAATTAGTTCTTTATAAAAAACAGTTCTATCATGCTTTACTGTCTCATCTTGATAAAAAGCTCCTACCATCCATTGTAGTGGTCCATCATTATTTGAAGTAAGTCTGAATTCTTGTGTAAATGTTTCAAACTCATCATAGATACCGTTAGTTAATAAAGGCATTGAGCTGAAATCAACATCACCATTAACATCTTGTTCGCTTTCACGATAAGCTGTAATTGAGCTTAGATTTGCAAAACCTAGATCATAATCTACATGCAAAGAGATGCCTTGATTCTCAATGCTACCTGCAGGATCAAAGTTAAGATAGGTTTGATAACCAAATGTGTTTACAGGATTTATTATTGTGTTTTTACCAGGGGCCAATAATGCATCTGCGCCAATTGTGACTGCACCATTTAATAACGCAGCAGTGGTACAGCAAACTTCTTCAGCTTCATCTTTATCAACAATAATTCTTACAGTTAGGTTTTCACTTAATTCACTTAGAAGTTGCGCTCTTATTGCGTATCGATCTCTGTCATTAATTTCCGTTCCAAGTTCTAAATTTTTAGTATAGCCATCTCTTTTATGAGAAGATGCTGATAATCTAAAAGAGGTATTTTCTGAAATTGGCCCAGTTACAGTTCCGCCAATTTTACTGAGACTATATTCGCCTGCAGTTATTTGAAATTTTCCACCAAAATCATTTTCTGGTAAAGCAGTGGTGATATTAATCACACCTGCTATCGCATTCTTACCAAACAAAGTTGATTGAGGTCCTTTTATAACTTCAACTCTTTCGACACTTATCAGATCATTGATTGCAGACTGATTTCTAGAAATCATTACACCATCAATTGAAATAGCAACTGATGGTTCAACACCAGGATTATTCGCACCATTACCAAATCCACGAATTTGGAATGTATTTTGAGCGGCAAATTGTGTCTGATTTATTTGTAAGGATGGAACAGAGCTTTGTAGATCAAGAATATCACTAATTGCTAGTCTTTCAATATCTTCCATCTGAATAACAGAAACTGACACAGGTGTTTCTTGAAGGGTTGTATTCTTCTTAGTTGATGTAACTACAATTTCTTCAATATCTAATAAAGGTGTATTTTGAGCATCAATATTTTTGGTTGCTAATAAAATTAAAAGTAATGTAGGTAAAATAATTTTTATTAATAAACTGGTTTTCCTAAAAAGCATTAAGCTTCCTCCTCATTGAATAAAAGATTTTTTATGATTTGTTATTATTATTAGTTAAGAAATCTAAATTTTTACTAATAAAACCCTTATATATCCATAACTATTATTTACAAGAATTAATAAGTATATAACTATTAATATTATAAATAATTATAATTTATTAATTGAATAATAGTCACCATATTTTTATAATCACCGTAATTTTTACATATCCAATAATAATAATAAAAAAGCGTAAATTTTGGGGAGGACAAAAATAATGTATAAATACACTATAAGGATAGCTATGCTAGCTATTTTGGCGCCATTGATTTTCACTGGAGCTGTCAAATCACAAGCCTTATCAAATCAAATAGAAGAAATAATTGTAACCGCTCAAAAAACTGAGCAAAATCTTCAAGATGTTCCTATTGCGGTGTCAGCTTTTGATAGCGATGCAATTGCATTGAAACAGCTTGATAATTTTATGGATGTTCAATTGGCAATGCCTAATGTTCATTTCGCAAGATCAAATTTCACAGGGGCTAATTTTGCTATCCGTGGTGTTCAAAACCTTCAAACAGGTGCATCAGGTTCAGCTAAAGTTGCACTTCATGTCGATCAAATTCCTTTTGGTGGTTTAAGAATTGTAGAAGGTGAATTTTTTGATATAGAGAGAATTGAAGTTCTCCGTGGTCCTCAAGGAACTTTATATGGCTCAACAGCAACAGGTGGTGTTGTTAATATTAACTTTAAACAACCAGTAATGGGTGAAATAGAGGGGTCAGGTGAAATTTCATTAGGTGATTATAATCATCAGGTAATGAAAGTAGCGCTTAATATTCCTATGGGAGATAATGTTGCATTAAGAGTTTCAGGAATGTCTCAACAAAGAGATGGTTTCACAACCAACAATGTAACAGGCAATGATATTGATGGAAGAAATATGGATCAATTCCGTGCCATTTTAAAAGCTAATCTTGATGAAGATACAAGCTTAACACTTACTGCTTTTAGACTTGCTGAAGATAGCACAAGAGCTCGTGCAGGAAGAACAATGTGTCATGCAACTGAAACACCTAACTGGGGTTGTCATCCAAATAAGATTGGATATGACGGAGCTCCACTTGGCGCTTCAGGTCTAAATGGTATCACACTCGCGTTATCAGGTTTATTAGGTTTCTCACCACTTGATTACACAAAATCAAATGCTGTAGTTGGTGAAAGAACTGTTAATATGTGGCGTGATCCTACTTATGTTACTAAAGAAGAAGGATTTTCATTAAAACTAGAAACAAAAATAAATGATGATTATTTAGTTGCGGTTAGAGCTGCTAAATATACTAACTATGTTATGTCTCAACAGGATTACTCAAATTCAGGAACAGATACAAAATTAAGTCCATTTAACCCAGCATTCCCTGGTGGAGTTACACCATTATCCGATTTTACTCCTGATGCTGGCGGTATATTTGCCGGTGGTTATTATGGAGATGTAGATTTCCCTGCAGCATATGATACTTCCTATTTGGACTCAGATGGTTATTATGCTGAAATTCAAATTGTATCAGATCTAGATGGACCATTTAATTTCCAAGCAGGTGCTAATTATGGTGAAGGAGAAGCTCATACTATTTATGATGTATATTTTAATGGTGGTGATGTAGCAAGTTTATTCCCAGCCCTTCAAGGTATTAGATTATGGCCTGGACACTTTAGAAATGAGAGTAAGCCAGCAAAGACAGAAACTATTGGCCTTTATATTGATGGAACTTATCAAGTAAATGAAGATGTCAGCATTTCAGTTGGTGTAAGACATAATGATGTTACAAAAACTGTTCTTGATAGATCTTTATTGTTGAATTCAATTATTTTAGCTGGCGGAACAGCTCCTGGAGTTCCTGTTTTTGCAACAGTTCAAACAAGCGATCCAAATTTATTTGGAATTCTTACTGGTCAAACTGGTCCAGCACAAAATACATTAGCTGATTTTCCTGCTTTAGGTGAACAAAGAGCAACCTATGGTTTACCTACAGAAATAACGGAAGAAGAAGTAACTGGACGAGTTGTAGTAAACTGGACACCTGATCTTGAATTTACGGATAGTACATTAATTTATGGTTCTTATTCTAAAGGTTATGGCCCAGGTATGTTTAATCCAATTGTTAACCCTGCTCAATATCCTGGTGTTCCTACTGAATCTGATGGAGAAATGATTGATGCATTTGAAATTGGAACAAAGAATATATTATTTGATGGTACTTTGTTAGCCAACCTATCTGCTTTCCATTACGAATATGATGGAATGCAAACAACAAAAATCACTAATCGTACAGCTGTAAATGTAAATTTAGATGCTGAGATGACTGGATTTGAAGTTGAATTGCAATGGAAAGTTCAAGCAATTCCTGGTTTAACTGTTGAAGTGAATGGTTCAGTACTTGATACTAAATATGCTAGCGGAACAACGGATATTAATCCTACCAATAAGGGTAATAATGATCCTAGTCTATGGCAAATTAGATGTATTGATAGCTGGGGTACTATGGCTTTCCCAAGAATGGGTTTACTTGCCGGTATAGGTGGAGGACTTCTCAATCTTGACCCAACTGCTGGGGCTTTAGATATGATTGCAGCTCCTAAAACATTATCTGTTGATGGTTTTACATCAGCTGATCCTAGTGGAACACTTAATCCATTAGTTCAAATAGGTGGTATGGGTGCATTACCTACAATAGGTCATTGTGCTAATATTGATGGCAAACTTACTGCAGCTGGATTAATGGCTGAAGATGGTACACTTGGCATATCTAGAGCAATCGATATCAGTGGTAATCCATTACCTTATTCACCTGAAGTATCTTATTCTGTTGGGCTACAATACGATAGACTTATCAACCCAGGTGTAGTTGCTACTGCAAGAATTGATTATTACTGGCAAGATAATATGTGGTCTCGTCCTTACAAAGGACCTAGAGATGGTATTGATGAATATGATAATATTAATGCAAGTATAACATTCGCATCAGTTGAAAATGGCTGGTATGTAAGAATATGGGGTCAAAACCTTGCTGATGACTCTAATGTAATTGCACATTATCATACTGAAAATACATCAGGTATGTTTAGAAACGAATTCCTAATGGATCCACAAACTGCTGGTATCACACTTGGTCTTCAATTCTAAATTATAATAAATATGAAAGAAAAGCGGCGGTTTTTAACTGCCGTTTTTTTTTATTTAAATATTTATTGTATGAAGTTATCTTCCATGTATTATGTATTTATAAAATAAATTATATATATTTATATTATAAATATAATTTTGCCTAAATAATAAAAATAATAATTGCGGTAGAGCGTAAATGGGGGAATTCAATGATTAAAATGACTTTAAAGTTAGCCGTTTTGGCTATTATTACACCTATATTTTATATAGGTATTTCAAATGCACAAGTTATCGAAAGAGAAGGAATTGAAGAAATTATTGTCACTGCTCAAAAAACAGAGCAAAATATCCAAGATGTTCCTATTGCCGTTACGGCATTTGATACTGGAAGTCTAGAACTTCAACAAATTGAAACATTTGGTGATATTCAATTCAATGCTCCAAATATCACTTTTACAAAAGGTAATTTTACTGGCTCAAATTTTGTTATCCGTGGTGTGAACTCATATACCGTTGCCGCTTCTGGTGATAGTGGAGTAGCATTCCATATTAACAATGTGCCAGTAGCAACAAGAATTTTTGAAACAGAATATTATGATCTTGAAAGAGTGGAAATCCTGAGAGGCCCTCAAGGTACTTTATATGGAGCAAGTTCAACAGGTGGAACTGTGAACATGCTCTTTGCTAATCCTTCAGATGAATTTGAAAGCTCTGTAGAGTTAGAAGTTGGTGATTATGATCATAGAAAAATTAAAGCGATGGTAAATGCTCCAATCTCAGATGGTTTATCATTGAGAATTGCCGGTCTAATGCTTGAAAGAAATGGTTTTTCTGAAAACCTATTCCCTGGTAGAGAAGGTGAAGACCTTGATGGTCGTGATATAACATCTTGGAGATTTACTCTAAGAGGTGAGATAAGCGATAACACAACTGCAAAACTTACCTATTGGAATTTTGAAGAAGATGACAATCGTTCTCGAATCGGTAGGCAAATGTGTAAATCAACAGAGGTACCTTCATATGGTTGTCACCCAAGCGAATTTGGTAGAGGTGGCCCAGCAGGATCTTCAACCTTTGGTGGTGATGTTTCTGCAATAGCAGGTCTTATGACTTGGTCTCCACTTGATTATATGAATAAAATTCCAAGAAATCAGGCAGCGCGCTCTACATATCAAAATATGGATCCGGTATATAAAGCTTCTGAGGATGGATATCTTCTAAATATAGAAACAGAGGCTCTTGAGAATTTTACGATTAGAGCAAATGTTCTTTATCATGAAACTAGTGTCTTTTCACAACAAGATTATAATAATAATGATGGCACAGCTAAATTTGCCACCTATAATCCAAATAATTTAAATCCGTTGGTTGCGTCTGGTAACCCGGCATTTCCTCAAGGAGTTGTACCTGTATCACAATATACTGAGTCTGCTTGCGGTATTTTTTGTGGTGCAGTTCAGGGTTATTATGATTATGCTTTCGCATATGATACATCATCTGGTGAAGCAGAAAGTAAATATGCAGACCTTGTTATTCAATCTACATTCGATGGTCCAATAAATTTTGTTGCTGGTATTAATGTTTCAGAATATGAGTCCAGTGGAGTTTATGATGTTTATTTCTCGGGTGCAGATGCAGCAGCTATTGCACCTATATTAGCTGGACTTAAGCTTTATCCTTCTCATTATAGAAATGAGACTGCGCCTTATGAATTAGAAAGAAAAAGTGTATTCACTGAACTGTATTATCAAGCTAATCCAGATTTAAAGGTGACAATTGGCGCAAGGTGGAATGAATCTGAAAAATCAGTTCAAGACAGACAGTTATTATTTAATTCAGCAATTCTTGCTGGTGGTTCAGGCGTGGGAGATCCTGTCACATTAGCTGTCCAAACAGCTGATCCAAATTTAATTCCCGTTATAATCGGCGCTGCTTCTTCAGGTATTTATGAACCAATACCAGGTAAGGGTGAGCAAAGACGTCTGCAAGGAATTTCTACTTCTTTTGTTGAGAAAGAAGTTTCAGGAAAAGTTGGTATTGACTGGACACCTGATTTAAAAGGCACAGACTCAACATTAGTCTATGCTACTTGGTCAAGAGGTTATAGACCAGGAGCATTTAATCCCCCTGTTGACCCAACATTATTTCAAGGAGTTGCTCAAACAACAGATCCTGAGTTTCTTGATGCATATGAAATTGGAATGAAAAATGTTCTTCTTGATAATACCTTAATAGCTAATCTAACTGCTTTTTATTATGATTATCAAGGACTACAAGTTTCCAAAATTATCGCTCGTACCTCAGTTAATGAAAATATTGATGCAGAAATGCAGGGACTCGAAGTCGAGTTATTCTGGAGCCCATCAAGTATTCCTGGTTTACGTTTAGATGCTCAAGTATCTTTGCTTGAAACTGAGGTGGCTAACGGAACTTTCTCACTCAATCCTCTTGACAAAGTTCAAAGAAATCTTGGCGATACATCAGGGTGGTTAGTTAAGGACTATACAAATGGAGCGACATGTGGATTCAAAAGAAATTCTGTTCTTGCGGGCGTTGCTGGTGGAGTACTAAATCTAAATCCCGCTGCGGGCGCCTTAGACATGATTGCTGCTCCTAAAACATTATCAATAGATAATATTAATTCATCAGATCCTACAGGAACAGTTAATCCTCTAGCACAAATCGCTGGAGGAGCGTTACCAACTTTAGGTAATTGTGCAACTATGAATACAAAATTATCCGCTGCAGGATTAGGTGGTTTCTATGAACCAGAATACGATATTAGTGGTAATGAATTAGTCCAAGCCCCAGCTGTTACTGTTCATGTGGGCGCAGAGTACACAACTCAACTTACGAATATTTCTATCACATCTCGAATTGATTATTACTGGCAAGATGATTTTTATTCTCGCCTTTATAATGTTCCAAGAGATATTGTAGAGGAATGGGATGTACTAAATGCTCAAATCATTTTTCAGTCATTAAATAACCCATGGTATGTAAGAGTGTGGGGTCAAAATCTAATGGATGATGATAATATCACAGGCCATTATTTTACAGCTGAAGCATCGGGTGGATTTAGAAATGATTTCATGATTGATCCAAGAATGGTTGGTATTACTTTTGGAGCAAAATTCTAAAAAACTTTAATTATATTGACTTTAAAAGGCGTGAATATTCACGCCTTTTTTATTTCTTTTGAGTTATCGATAGGAAAACAGTCTCTAGCGAAGCGCCTGTTACATCAAAATCAAAGGGTTTAACCTCAGCCTCTTCAACTTTTGCTAATATTTCTCTTGAGCTAATAATTTTAGGATTAAAATTGATAATCAAATCATTATTTTTGTTAATAATTGCTCCAAGCTCTAATAATATTGGATGATTAATATCTGGTATATCTTTTACCTTAAGAGAAATAGTTTTAGAATCTGCATCTTCTAATAATTCTTTTTTGGAGGCAGATTTTACAATTTTTCCTTTATCTAAAATAGCAATTTTATCACATAGCTCCTCTGCTTCTTCAAGATAATGGGTTGTCAGGATGATTGTTGTTCCATTTTCATTAAGTTTCCGAACATAATTCCAAAGCTGAACTCTTAGCTCAATATCAACGCCAGCTGTAGGCTCATCAAGAATTAATATTGGTGGTTTGTGAACCATTGCTTTTGCCACTAATAATCTTCTTCGCATACCTCCTGATAAAGTTCTAGAATATGCCTCTGATTTATCCTCTAAATCAAGCATACGAAGAATATAATCTATATTCCTATCCTTTGGTCTGACCCCATATAACCCTGCTTGTTGCTCAAGAGATTCTTTTGGAGTAAAAAATGGGTCAATTGTTAATTCTTGGGGAACAACTCCTAAAGAAGAGCGAGAAGCCTTCGGATGCTTGTCTATATCATTACCCCAAACAACCGCTTCTCCTGATGTCTTAATTGTTAGTCCAGCAAGTATATTAATGAAAGTAGATTTTCCAGCCCCATTTGGACCAAGTAAACCAAATATTGACCCTCTAGGTATAGACAAAGAAACATCATCAAGAGCATAAAAAAAACCTTTTCCATCAGGATTCTTAAACTTTTTAGAGAGATTATGTATGCTTATCGCATCGTCTGGTAAATTATTTATCGACATATTAAAATTAAATATAAATTATATTCTCTTTTACCACATTAAAGTTAATGTCATAATAGTAATTAAAGAATACCAATGAAAAACCAAAAACAACACATATGTTTAGTTGATGGATCTACTTATATTTTTAGAGCTTATCACGCTCTTCCGCCATTAACTAGAAAATCTGATGGATTCCCGGTTGGGGCAATATCGGGTTTTTGTAATATGCTTGATAAATTAGTAAGAGAAGAAAAAGATAAAAAAGGCATTACCCATCTCCTTGTTGTTTTTGATGCTTCAGGTAAAACATTCAGAAATGATATTTATTCAGAATACAAAGCTAATCGGTCCGAGGCTCCAGAAGATTTAATACCTCAATTTCCAGTAATTAGAAAAGCAACCTCTGCCTTTAATGTACCTTTTGTAGAACTCCTTGGTTACGAAGCAGATGATCTTATAGCTAGTTATGCAGAAGAAGCGCAAAAACAAAATATGGAAGTCACAATTGTATCATCCGACAAAGATTTAATGCAGTTAGTCTCTGATAGTGTCTCTATGTTAGACACTATGAAAGGAAAAGTGTTTAAGAAAGAAGATGTTTTAGAAAAATTTGGAGTTTATCCAGAAAAGGTAATTGATGTTCAATCTTTAGCAGGTGACTCAGTAGATAACATTCCTGGCATTCCAGGAATAGGAATTAAAACAGCTGCTTTATTGATTAATGAATATGGAGATTTAGAGGGTTTGTTTAAAAATTCTGAGAAAATTAAACAAAAAAAGAGACGTGAAAATGTAATTGAATTTGAAGATCAGGCTTATATAAGCAAACTATTAGTCACTCTTAAAAATGATGTTCCACTGCCAATGCCTATAAATGAAACTACCTTAAAAGACATAGATGCTGAAAAACTTATTAGTTTCCTAAAAGAAATGGAGTTTAAAACATTTACTGAAAAGAAGTCTAAAGAGTTAAATGTGGACTCAGAGAAAATCAAAGCTTCAGATCAAGTTGAAAAATTTGAAAAAAAAATAATCGATAGCCCAAATAAGATAGAAGAGGTCAACTCTGATTTTGATATAGAAAAATATAAAGTAATTCAGAATCTAGATGAATTAAAACAATGGAATATAAAAGCAGGGAATGTAGGGTATGTAGCTTTTGATACCGAAACAAACTCTTTAGATGCCGTTAAAGCTGATATGGTCGGATTTTCTCTTTGCACATCTGAAAATGATGCTTGTTATGTGCCTTTATTGCATGACGGAGAAGAGAGTGAACAAATAGATTTTGACGAAGCAATAAAAATACTAAAAATAATATTAGAGAATAGTGGAATAAAAAAAATTCTACATAATATGAAATTCGATGCTCTAGTTTTAGATAAATATAATATAAAAATTCAGAATTATGATGATACCATGCTGATGTCATACTCTTTAGGATCAGGGGGAATAAGACATAAACTTGATACCCTAATAGAATATTATTTTAACCACAAAGCAATATCATTTAAGGAGCTCGTAGGTAGTGGCAAGGATAAAAAAACTTTCCAAGAATTAAGCATTACAGAAGCTGGAAAATACGCCGCTGAAGATGCTGATATGACTTTAAGGTTATGGAAAAGATTAAAGTCTTCATTAGTCCAAAATAAGCAAGTTAAAATATATGAAATTATTGAAAAACCATTAGCTCAAGTCATAATGGATATGGAAAATCATGGAATCTCTATAGATAAAGATAAATTAAATGAATTATCAAAAGTTTTTGAAAAGAAATTAAAGAGCTTAGAGAAAAACTGCTACAAATTAATTAATGAGGAAATTAATCTTGGTTCACCAAAACAAGTAGGTGAAGTATTATTCGATAGACTTAAGTTATCAGGTGGAAAAAAAACATCGACTGGCTCATGGTCAACCAATGCAGAAGTATTAGAAAATTTAGCTAACGATGGTCATGGCTTTCCAAAACTTTTACTTGAATGGAGAGCTCTATCAAAACTCAAAACAACATATTCTGACGCCTTACCTACATATTTAAATGAAAAAACAAATAGAATTCACTCTTCTTTTTCAATGGCGACCACTTCTACAGGAAGACTAGCTTCATCAGATCCGAATCTACAAAATATTCCAATTAGGAGTGAAGATGGAAGAATGATAAGAAAAGCTTTTATTCCAGAAAAAGGAAATATACTCATTAGCTCAGATTATAGCCAGATAGAATTAAGATTGATTGCTCATATTGCTGATGAAAGGAATCTTATAAAGGCTTTTCTTGAAGGAGTAGACATTCATTCAGCTACAGCTTCCGAAGTATTTAATATACCTCTAAAAGATATGACGCCTGAAATCAGAAGAAATGCAAAAGCGATTAACTTTGGAATAATTTATGGCATTTCAGCATTTGGTTTAGCAAAACAGCTTAATGTAAGCCGTACCGAATCTTCCGAATTTATCAAAGCTTATTTTAGTAAGTATCCTTCAATTAAAGATTATATGGATGAAACAAAGAAATTTGCTAGTGAAAATGGTTTTGTAAAAACCTTATTGGGTAGAAAATGTCTTGTAGAAGATATAAATAGCAAGAATGCTGCAACTAGATCATTTATGGAAAGAGCGGCAATTAATGCTCCTATACAAGGGTCGGCTGCCGACATAATTAAAAGAGCAATGATTATTTTATCTAATAATAAAAGACTAATAGAATTAGATACAAAAATGCTTTTACAGGTCCATGATGAATTAATTTTCGAAACAAAAGAAGAAAGCTGTAAAGAGTCGATGGAAATTATAAGAAAAGAGATGGAAAATGCCCATTTACCAATATTAGAACTGAATATTCCACTTATTGCGGACACAAATTATGGAAAAAACTGGGATGAAGCTCACTAATTTTTATTCTGCAGCTTGAAGATTTGGAGCAGCATCTATTACATCAATATCTACATATGATTTAAATACATCAAAATTATTAGAAAACATCTTTACTAATTTCTGAGCTTGTAAATCATAGCCTTCTTTATCTTCCCAAGTTTCTCTTGGATTAAGAATTTTTGTATCAACTCCTTCAACAGCTGATGGAACTTCAAAACCAAAATTTTCATCAATTCTCATTTCTGAAGATAATAAAGATCCAGTGAGAGCTGATGATAACAATTTTCGTGTTGCACCAATTGGCATTCTCTCTCCTATTCCATAAGGTCCACCCGTCCACCCTGTATTAACAAGCCAACATTTTACACTATGTTCAGCAATAAGTTTTTGTAGTAATTTTCCATATTCAGAAGGGTGTCTTGGCATAAATGGGGCTCCAAAACAGGCAGAAAAAGTCGCTTCTGGTTCAGTTACGCCCTTTTCAGTTCCGGCAACCTTTGCAGTATATCCTGAAAGAAAATGGTACATAGTTTGTGAAGCTGATAGTTTCGCAATTGGCGGAAGAACTCCAAATGCATCACATGTTAATAGGATTATATTCTTTGGCATGCATGTTCTTCCTGTTTCACTAGCATTAGGAATAAACGATAAAGGATATGCGCCTCTTGTATTCTCAGCCAATGAACTATCATCTAAATCAATTTCTCCAGAAGATTGATCAATAACAACATTCTCCAAGATTGTTCCTCTTAATTTTGTTGTTTTATAAATCTCAGGTTCAGCTTGTTCGGACAATCTAATCATCTTTGCATAACAACCACCTTCAAAATTAAAAACACCATTACTTGACCACCCATGTTCATCATCACCAATTAAAATTCTATTTGGATCGGCTGATAAAGTTGTTTTTCCAGTTCCAGATAAACCAAAAAATATTGCTGGATCATCATCTTGACCAACATTAACTGAACAGTGCATAGGCATAACATTCTTAGTAGGCAATATATAATTAAGCATCGAAAAAACAGACTTCTTAATTTCTCCTGCATATGAAGTGCCTACAATTATCACTAATTTCTTTTCAAAATTGACTGCAATTAAGGTTTCAGAAGAACACCCATGTCTAATTTTATCAGCTTTAAAGCTTGGAATATCAATTATTATAAATTCAGGATTAAATTCAGATTTTTCTTCTTCTTTAACTTCAATTAACAAATTCTGTATAAATAGAGAATGCCAAGCATATTCTGTGTAAACTCTTGTGCTTAATCGATAATCAAGATCTGCTCCGCCAAATAAATCTTGAACATATAATTCCTTTTCTTCACAAAAATTCAAAACATCTTTATATAGATTATCAAAATTTTCTTCTGTAATTGCCTTATTGTTATCCCACCAAATTGAGTCTTCATTCTGATCATTTTTTACAATAAATTTATCATTTGCTGATCGGCCAGTATGTATTCCAGTTTCAACAACAAGAACTTCATCTTTTGATAATAAACCTTGCCCATTTGAAACTGTTATATCGTAAATATCATCTCTATTGAGATTCCAATTAACTTTTTTTAGATTTTTAAAGCCATGATTATCAGGCCCAACTCTCGAAAAATTTTCACCAATATTTTCCAATTTAATGCTCGCTAAAATTAATAAATATTTATAACAGAAAGTTACAAACTTATAAATAAGGTATTATATACTTTTTCAAAAAAATAAATTAATTTATTAGATAAATGGTAAAAATTTGTTTGATAGATGACGATCAAAATATTCTAGCATCACTAAGTCTTGCTTTGAAGTCAGAAAAATTTGATGTAGAAACATATTCTGACGGAATTGCTGGGCTAGAAGCCCTTAAAGATAATAATTTCGATATAGCAATATTAGATATTAAAATGCCAAGATTGGATGGATTAGAAGTATTACAAAAACTCAGAAATTCATCAGATATACCAGTTATTTTTCTAACATCTAAAGATGATGAAATTGATCAATTATTAGGATTAAAAATGGGTGCTGATGATTATATTACCAAACCTTTTTCTCAAAAATTATTAATCGAAAGAGTAAAAGTAATTCTTAAAAGGGCATCATTTTCTAATAAAGAAAGCCAAGTCAATAATGACTCTTTAATTGAGCGAGGAAATCTGCTCTTAAATATGGATAGACATGAATGCCATTGGAAGGAAGAAAGAATAAAATTAACTGTCACAGAGTTTTTATTACTTGAAAGTTTAGTAAATCGACCAGGGTATGTAAAAAATAGAGATCAACTAATGTCTGCAGCATATAGTGATGATTTATATGTTGATGATAGAACTATTGATAGCCATATAAAGAGAATCAGAAGGAAATTTAAAGCAATTGATAAAGATTTTAACTCTATTGAAACTTTATATGGAGTTGGATACAGATTTAACCAATAAGAAATATGCTTAATTTATTTAAACCAAGATCCTTAGGGGCTAGAATTATAGCCATAAATTTTATTGGGTTAATGCTTTTAGCTCTAGGTTTTATATATGTAGATAAATCAGATGATAATTTGGTCAAGGCAAGAATTGAGGCTTTGCTAGTTCAAGCTAATTTATTTGCTTTTTCTTTTGATTTAGATCCAGAAATTAGAGAAGACTTCAGAGAAAACCTAAATAAATTCATCCTAAAAAGACAGGAAGATAATGAATTTATAACAACTCGAACAAGAATATTTGATAAAGATTTACAAATTATTTTTGATACAAGTGATTTCGATGATAGAAAATCAATTAATACAAATAATCGGAAAACATATATATATAAATTTTTTGAAGTTTTAGAAAATTATTTTGGAAGAAATGCACAAATTTTACCTCAAACAGGTTTTTCCGCTTCAGATATCAATGAAGCTCTTGATGGCAATGCAGTAGCAAAAGAGTACAAATTAGATAATGGAGGAATAATTGTCCATGTAACAGTTCCAGTTTTCAACAATAATCAAATTGTAAATGCATTGCTTCTTACAACCGAGGAAGGTGATATTGGTTTAATCCTTCAAGAAGGGAGGCAAGGCTTTGTAAGAGTATTTATTATTACAATATTTGTTACATTATTTTTATCAATTGCCCTATCAGCCACTATAGCAAGGCCATTAACAAGATTATCAACTGCAGCAGAGCGCGTTACTGATGCAGGTATTGGTGATACTCCAATTATGGATGATAGAAGAGATGAAATTGGTACACTTTCAAAATCTATAAGAAGAATGACAATAGCCTTACAAGATAGGGTAGATGCTGTTGAAGCTTTTGCAGCTGATGTTGCGCATGAAGTCAAAAATCCATTAACTTCATTGCAAAGTGCTATCGAAACACTAAATACCTCACAAAGTGAAGAAGAAAAAAAAGAACTTATTTTAATTGCATTTAAAGATCTTAAAAGACTCGATAGATTAATTTCAGATATTTCCTCAAGCTCAAGACTAGAAGTTGAATTAGCAAAGGGTGAATTTAAAAATATTGATTTAAAAGATGTTTTAGCCTCTGTAATTGAGGTAACGGAATCGACAATAATTAAAAAATACGGTGTTGATATAAAATTTAAAATGATAAATGAAGATATTTTAGTTAGTGGAATAGGTGATAAAATTGCACAAGTTTTTCATAATCTAATTGATAATGCTTTATCATTTTCATCAAAAGGTGATTGCATAGATATTTCAATATGGAAAAGCAATAAAGGTGCAATTGTAGAAATAAAAGATAATGGCCCAGGAATACCAAAAGAAAGCTTATTAAAGGTTTTTGATAGATTCTATACCTATAGGCCAAATGATAAAATTTTTGGCAATAATTCGGGATTGGGATTGTCAATTTGTAAACAAATAGTAAAAACACATGGCGGTTCAATTATTGCTGGAA
The DNA here is from genome assembly GCA_045565415.1 of Alphaproteobacteria bacterium. Taxonomy (GTDB): domain Bacteria; phylum Pseudomonadota; class Alphaproteobacteria; order MED-G09; family MED-G09; genus AG-430-B22. The sequence continues at coordinate 39,682 of JBJLFK010000024.1, forward strand.
ATAAAGAAAATGGTGGAGCCATATTTACAGTTACTTTTCCTTTGGTTAATAGATAAATAGAGGTAGATGATTTGATTGGTTTAATAATAATTACACACGGCAACCTTGCAATTGAGTTAAAAAACTCTCTTGAGAATATTATTGGTCCTCAAAAAAATCTTGAGACCGTATGTATTGGTTATGATGACGATGTGGATAAAAGAAAAGAGGAGGTAAAAGAGTTAATTACCAAAGTTGATAGCGGTGAAGGGGTAATACTATTAACGGAAATGTTTGGGAATACACCATCGAACTTATTAATTTCATTAATTGAAGAAAATAAAATAGAAATGATTGGTGGTATTAATTTACCTTTACTGGTAAAACTTGGATCCTTAAGAGAAAATACAAATATAGAAGAAGTAATACAATCTGCTGTAGAAGCTGGACATAAATATATAGGCATAGCAAGCGAAATTTTATCAAAAGAGGATAATTAAAATATATAGTTTAGTTATTTGAGGAGAACACAATTGGAATTCACTGATTACAAAGTTGCTGATATAGGGCTTGCGGACTGGGGACGAAAAGAAATAGAAATCGCTGAGACAGAAATGCCTGGTTTAATCACATTAAGAAATGAGTTAAGCAAATCTAAGCCCCTAAAAGGAGCAAATATTGTCGGCTGCCTTCATATGACAATTCAAACTGCAGTATTAATTGAAACTTTAATTGATTTAGGCGCAACAGTGAGATGGTCATCCTGTAATATTTTCTCTACACAAGACCATGCTGCAGCTGCAATCGCTAGTAAAAATATACCTGTTTTTGCATGGAAGGGTGAAACTGAAGAAGAATACGATTGGTGTATTAGACAAACAATTGAAGGATCATCAGATTGGAAACCAAATATGATTCTTGATGATGGCGGTGACTTAACAAAAATTATACATGAGGAATACCAAGATTTATTAGATGATATTCGTGGATTATCTGAAGAAACTACAACAGGTGTTTTAAGACTTTATGAAATGGAAAAAGATAATACTCTTTCTGTACCAGCTATTAATGTTAATGACTCAGTCACAAAATCAAAATTTGATAACTTTTATGGATGTAGAGAAAGCCTTGTCGATGGTTTAAAAAGAGCAACTGATGTTATGCTAGCTGGAAAAGTTGCAGTTGTTTGTGGATTTGGCGATGTTGGAAAAGGGTCGGCAGAGTCACTTCGTTCACAAGGGGCTAGAGTAATTGTTACAGAAATTGATCCAATTTGTGCACTTCAAGCCTCTATGGAAGGCTATGAAGTATCAACTGTAAATGATGTAGCTAAGACAGCAGATATTTTTGTTACAGCAACAGGTAATAAAGATGTTATTACGCTCGAACATATGCGAGAAATGAAAGATCGAGCAATTGTTGCAAATATTGGTCACTTTGATAGCGAAATCCAAGTCTCCAAATTAAAAAACTTCAAATGGGATAATATAAAACCACAAGTTGATGAGATAGAATTTCCTGACGGTAAAAAAATTATTTTATTGGCTGAGGGAAGATTAGTTAACCTAGGTTGCGCAACTGGGCATCCTAGTTTTGTTATGAGTGCCTCATTTTCAAATCAAGTTTTAGCACAGATTGAAATTTGGAATAATTATGAGAATTATGAAAATAAAGTTTATGTTCTACCTAAGCACTTGGATGAGAAAGTAGCTTATATTCATTTAGAGAAACTAGGAGTTAAATTGACTGAACTGAGCGATGATCAAGCGGATTATTTAAGTCTAAGTAAAGAAGGACCATTTAAACCAGATCATTATAGATATTAGATTACATTCTAATGTTGTGATGGTGGCATTTTAACCTTTAAACCATCAAATTCCTCAGTTACTTGTATTTGACAACCTAATCTTGAACTATCCTCTTTATATTCATGAAAGTCTAACATGCTTTCTTCTTCATCACTCATAGAAGAAATTTTATCTTTCCATTCATCACCAATAAAAACCATACATGTTGCACAAGCACAGCCTCCTCCACAATCAGCATCAATACCTGGTATTGAATTAGATACTGCTCCTTCCATTATTGAAGTCTCAACATCGACATCAACTGGATGCTCAGTGCCATCATGTTCTATATAAATGATTTTAACCATATTTACCCCTTAAGTATTATCATTAAATAAAGATATAATTAAAAAAAATCTATAATTAATTTACAACTTCCTTAATTGGAATAGTTTCGTCCGAAAGTCTATCTTTATCTATTAAAACTTTTTCAGAAATGAGTTTTCGAGACATCATATGCTCTGCTGGTCGATTTACACAATCTGAAGCAATAATTATATTATCTTTTATATAAAAGACTGCAAAAGATTGTTTCTCTTTATCTCCTCTAACAATAATGTCATCATAATTATCCAATAATCCAACAATTTGTAGTTTTGTTTCATATTGATCAGACCAAAACCAAGGAACCTGATTATAAGAAATCTTTTCACCTATGATAGAAGAAGCAACAGTTTTTCCTTGTTCGATAGCATTATGAACAGACTCTAGCCTTATATTTTTATTATAAAAAATATTTGGATGCATAGTACAATCACCTGCAGAAAATACAGAGTCATTTGAAGTTCTACAAAATTCATCAACCAAAATTCCATTTTTAACATCTATACCAGATTCCGAAGCAAGAGTATCACATGGCAAAACACCTATGCCAACAATAACAAAATCAGATACTATTCCGCCATTTGAAGTAATAACCTCAATTCCATTATTATTTTCTGATAATCCTTCAACTGATGTATTAGTAAGTACTTCAACACCAGCTTGTCTATGCACTTTAGTATAAAAACTTGATATAATCTCACTTGTCACCCGTTCAAGAATTCTTGAAGCCATTTCTACAATTGTGACTTGTAGGCCCAAATTATTAATAATTGCGGCCACCTCAAGACCTATATAACCTCCACCAATTATTGTAACTTTTTTAGATTCTTTGATTTTATCCCTAATATTCAGAACATCTCCAATAGATCTAAGGTAAAAAACTTTATCTGATATTTTTTTCTCAAAATCAATTTTTCTTGGAGTAGTGCCTGTAGCTATAACAAGATTATCATAATTTTCTTTTTTATTATTTTCTAAAAATATTTCTTTATTTTCTATATTAATTCTTTGAACAAAAGAGTTTAAATTTATAGATATTTCATTTTCTGTATAAAACTTTTCTGGTTTAAAAAATAATCGCTCTTTATCTAATTCACCCATCAGAAATTTTTTAGATAGCGGAGGTCTCTGATATGGTAGATAATTTTCTGAACAATAAATCTTTATCTCACCATCATATTTCTTACTTTTGAGACTTGTTGCAGTTTGGCAAGCTGCTTGACCGCCTCCAATAATTAATGTTTTTTCTTTACTCATAAAATTACCTTATACAGGATTACTTTGATAAAAATTTACAGCAGTATATATTAGCAAGACCTTTTGAAAAACTAAATTTAGGAAATGAAAGACATAATTATTAGATCAGAAACAGTTCAAGATACAGAGAAATTTGCTAATGTAATAGCATCTCTAACAAAAAAACATGATCTCATTTTGCTTAAGGGTGAACTTGGTAGCGGAAAAACTACATTTGCTCGTTCAATAATTAATTCAAAATATTTTGCTAATGATTTACGCCATATTGTACCCTCGCCGACATTTAGTCTCTTACAAACATATGAATTTAATAATCGGATAATAGGACATGCTGATTTATACAGGGTACAAAACAAAGAAGAAATAGCTGTTTTAGATCTACAAAAAATTGTCGATGAAGGGTCTCTGATTATTGAGTGGCCAGAAGTAATAGATTCAGTAATTTCTGCAAATATTCTTAATATTAATTTTGAAATTCAAAATAATACACTTAACCTTATAGTCGATGATGGGGGTGGCTGGGAAGATAGAATCAGATCAATATCTTTAAAATCATGACTGAAGAAACTGAGTGTGTTTTTGATTTTGAAACTAATGGTACCGATAAGGGATTTAGACTTCCTCATCAATTAGCAGTTATAGATTTGAATAATTTAGATAATTTATCGGTAATTAATAATCGATTACCAACTTACGATTTACCAAGCCCTGGAGCTTTAAAAGCAACCTCTACACCATGGAAAAAACTTATGGAAGGTCCTAGTCTTTATGAAAGCATACCTAAAATATTAGAAAGTCTAGATTATGATATTCTATGGGCATACAATTCACAATATGACTCCAATGTACTAACTGAAGCGCTTTATACATCAGGGTTTTTTCCATATCCTCATAAAATGGGGGATAAGGTTATATGTGATGCGTTGCCATTTATATCACTTGCAGGAAAAATTTATCCCGAAACAATAAAAACACCAGAAATAATTGACGGCAAAAGAAACCAATCCTTATCAAATGTTTTTATGAATAACTTTGCAAAGGATGAAAGCATAATTTGGCATCAAGCAGATGGAGATGTGAAGGCAACAGCTAAATTATTAAACAAAATTAAATTTGAACAACCAGATTATTGGGCAACAAGAAGTAAAATGTTCTCAAAATTTTCAAGATATAAAATTTTTTCAGATAAAGCTAAATTTGCTACATATTATTTTCCTAAACAAAAAATTACTGAATTCATTCCGGTGGTAGATATTGATAATGATAATTATTACTCGATCAATTTAGAGGAATTTTTTAAAAATGGATGCCTAACAGAAAAAAATATAACAACTTTGGAACAAGGAAAAAAACCAAAATGGCTGAAAGAAACTTATCTTAAAACCCCTGGAATAATATTTTGTCCTGAGTGGTATGATTTAGAAGAAAAATACCGACTTCCATCAAAAGACCAAATAGAAATAATATCAAATCTTATTAAAGATTATTTACCATTAAAAAAAGAGTGGCCTAAAAATGAAAGTGATCATCTAGAAACACAAATATTTGGATTTCCAGCAAACGAGGATAAAACGGCATGGGAAGAATTTCATAATGCAAACTCATGGGATAAAAAAATTCAAATAAAATTCTCTGATATAAGGTCAAAAAGAATAGCGCAAAGAATTATATTTGATAATTCACCTGAAACAATTGATGAAGAGCCCTATAAAATTTTACTGGAATTTATTAAATCAAGGTGGCTATCAAATAATTTTAAAAGTCCATGGATAACAATCCCAAAAGCCCTAAGAGAAATTGAAAAGTTCGAAGAACGGGAAGAACAAGAAATCTTTGAGGGTTATAAAGACTATCTTATGAAGATGAGAGAAAACTTATAAAATTACTTGAATGATTGAGATGATTTTTTTAGCTTAGTGTAATTGATTCTAGGAGATGTTATGACATTAATAAATATTACTGATGAAGAATTTGAAGATTCTATTTTAAAAAACTCTGGTGTTTGTTTGGTTGATTTTTGGGCTGAATGGTGTGGACCATGTAAACAAATCTCACCAATTCTTGAAGAAATTGCTTCAGAAGAAAATAATGATGTAACTATCGCAAAGATAAATATTGATGAAAATCCAAGAGTTGCAACTGATTATGGAATTAGAAGCATACCAACTATGCTTTTGTTTGTTAATGGAGAACTTAAAGATACAAAAGTTGGAGCTTTGCCCAAACAAGAATTAAACGATTGGATTAAAAGTAATAGTTAAAAAATACTAATTGCTTTTCCTACTAGTTGCATAGATCCACAAATTAATGTTCTTGATGGATGGTTTTCTTTAAGAATTAGTGTTTTATCAAATTCTTTTACCTCTCTAATTTTAATGTTAACTCCAGTAGTATTTTTCTTAATTTCATCAAAAGAATAATGATTATCGTTAATACCTATATATTTGATTTCATCAAAGATACCTAGGAAAGGAATTATAAAGTCCCTGATTTTCTTTCCTTTTTTAAGACTAAAAAAAAGATTCATTTTTTTTTGTTTTTCAGAATTCATTTTTTTCATTTCAAGAGCAATAGCTTTTGTTCCTGAGGGATTATGACAACTATCAATCCATAGCTCTGATAAATTATTCTCACTATTGATTTTTTCAAGTCGGCCACGCCATTTTGTTTTTGAAATACCTTTTTCAATAATATTTTTTGATAAACTAATTTTTTTTGATTTTTTTAAAAATCTAAGCGAAGCAATCGAAAGTGCTGCATTCATCTTTTGATGCTCGCCAATCATAAATGGATTATTAATTCTTATAGAAACATCATTATCTTCATAATAAAATAACTCTTTTTTCTTTGTCATTGTCCAATCTAAACCGTAAACAAACCTCTTTCTTTTGTTATATAAATAATTTTTTAAAATAAAGTCAGTTATATTTTTTGGCTGTTTTCCAACAACTGTATAAGTTTCATTATTAGTGATACCCATTTTTTCTTTTGTGATCTCAATTATATCATCTCCAAGAAAATCTTCATGGTCATATGAAATAGGCGTAATGATTGCTAAATCTTTTTTTGGTAGGATATTTGTTGCATCAAATTCTCCTCCCATGCCAACTTCAAAAAGATTCCAATCTGCTTTATTTTGATTAAATAAATATAGTGCACAACCAGTAATAAATTCAAAAAAAGCAATGTTACCATTATTTGAATATTGAAATAACTTATCTATTGTTTTCTCAAGAATATCATCTTCAACTATTTGATTATTAATTAATATTCTTTCATTAATACGAACTAAATGTGGTGAAGTAAAAGCATTAACTTTTAAATTATTCATTGTTAAACATGATTTAATATATGATAAAATTGATCCTTTCCCATTTGTTCCTGCAATATGAATTATATTTTTAATTTTGTTTTGTGGTTTTCCAATTTCATTAAGTAGACTATTTGTTCTTTCTAAAGATCTGGGTAAATTTTCTGAAAATTGTTTATGAAATTGATTAAAATTATTCTTTA
>JBJLFK010000025.1:0-8050 GCA_045565415.1 Alphaproteobacteria bacterium
CTAATAGCATTGTGCTAATTAAATCAGCTTTACGGTCTATTAATTTTTCTACTATTTCTGCTCTTTTATCACCACTTTCTGATAGATGCTTCATCCTAGCCTCAGATACAGCTGTCATGGCAGTTTCAGATCCAGAAAAAAAAGCTGAAAGAATTATTAAACCTATTATTGAGCCTATGAGAATACTTATTGATATAAGCATTATTGAATGTTCTCCATATTAAAGAAATCAATTATCTCTTTATCAGAAACATTATTATTGATAAAAGCTTCACCAATTTTATTCAATAGAATGAGTGTATTTTTTTGATTTACTCTTTTTTTGTCAAACATCATTAAATTTAAGATTTCTTCTTTAGTGATCTCACCTTTTATGTCATTTATGGATACAGGTAAACCTATATCAGATATAAGATTTATAATCTCATTACATTCATCTTTCTTAAGGACACCAATATTTGAAGAAAACTTTGAAGCATATACCATTCCTATTGCTACAGCCTCTCCATGCAGAAGTACCTCATTTTTTGTAAAGTGTTTTTCAAGAGCATGTCCAAATGTATGACCAAAATTTAGTAAGGCTCTATCTCCTTCCTCTTTTTCATCTTTTTGAACTATATTTGCCTTCATTGAGCAAGATTTTTCAATTGCATAGATTAGACAATCCTGATTTAGCTTGGTTAGGTTATCGACATTTTCTTTTAACCAATTAAAAAAATCTCTATCACCAATGACTCCATATTTAATAATTTCTGATAATCCACATTTTATCTCTCTTTCTGAAAGAGATGATAAAAAACTCACATCAGTTATTACTGCTTTAGGTTGATAAAATGACCCAATTAAATTTTTACCTTGTTTAACATTTATTGCTGTTTTACCTCCTACAGAAGAGTCAACTTGCGCTAATAGAGTTGTTGGTACTTGGATAAAATTTATACCTCTATAAATTATCGAGCTTATAAATCCTGCTAAATCACCAATTACTCCTCCACCTATTGCAATTACTGTGTCGTTTCTTTCAATTCCATTATCTAAAAGCTCTGATATTTTAAGTTCCAAACTTTCAAAACTTTTACTGTTCTCACCGGATTGCACAAAAGATACAAATACTTCGAAGCCCGCCTCGATAAATGAATTTTTAATTTCTGGCAGTATTATTGATCCAAGACTTTCATCGCAAATTAAGAAGATTTTATTTCTTTTTACAAAGGGTGAAATAATATTAGGTATTTCATTAGCTAAATTTTTACCTATATGGATGTCATATGAATTTCTATCTAAATTAATTGTTATGGTTTTTGTATTTGTCATAATTTACTTTTTTTTATTAAGGATATTATTTCTTCAACTACAGCTTCAATATCATTTACATTATTTTCAATGATTATATTGCTTTCAGAATAGAATTTTTCCCTATCTTTAAGAATGCTATTAATTTGTTTTTTTAAATTAGTTCCTTTCAATAAAGGTCTTGATTTATCGTTTTTTAGCCTTTCAAACAAGATATTTTCATCTGTTTTTAAATATATTAGAAGGCTATTCTTTGCGATACTATCTCTAATTCCCTCATTTGTTATTGCGCCACCTCCTAAAGCCAAAACAAATTTTTCCTTTTTTAGAATATCAATACATATTTTCTCTTCTTGTTCCCTAAACAAAATTTCACCATATGTTTCAAATATTTCTGAGATTTTTAGGCTTAACTTATCCTCAATATTTTCATCAGAATCATAAAATGGTAAATTAATTTTTTTTGCTAGCAATTTTCCAATACTAGTTTTTCCTGAGCCCATCATTCCAGTAAGAGAAATTCTTGTTAATTTATTAATCATTATAAGTTTTTACTATATAAAAAATACTAATTTACTATTTTTATACTAAATTTAGGCTTAAAACATATATAATTACGATATTAGGTATTCTATGAGAAAATTTATTACCCTTTTTTTACTTATTTTAGGCCTTTATCTGGCGGTATCTTTTATAAATGACAATGGAAATCCAGAGATTAAAGAAATAAATAAAGTTATTAATGAAAGGGATTTGTTTACTAATTGAAGGATCAATTACACTAGCGATGATATATTCAGATTGGGAAAAATTCTGGAGAGACCAAAATAGAATTTTAGAAATCTTTTTTGATTTTTTAATTGTTGAAAAAGGATTAAGTCAAAATACTATTTTTTCCTATAAAAGGGATTTTAAGCTTTTGAGTATGTATCTTTTCGATTCTAATTGGTTTGAAAAAAATATCTCACCAAAAAGGAAAAAAAATTTTTATGAATCGATCAATAATGCGTCTGGTAAAAAGAAATTAATCTCATTAAGGCATTTAAATCACAATATTTTGAGAGATTTTTTTTATCAATTAGAAAAGAATGGATTTAAAAATACTTCAAGAGCAAGATTTCATTCTACTTTGAAACAGTTTTATGATTATGAGCTTAAACAAAAAAATGTAGTTGAAAACCCTATTGAGTTTATTGATAAACCAAGTGTTAAGAGAAACCTACCTACAATATTAAATGAAAATGATATAGATTCATTATTGCATCACATAAGAAAAAATCCTTTAAAAAGTGACAGCATTGCAAAACAAAAAAAGATGAAAAAAATCAAATGTCTTATTGAGATTCTATACTCAACAGGCCTAAGAGTTAGTGAATTGATTAATTTAAAAATTGGTGACATTGATCTTAATAAGAGAACTTTAGTTGTTTTTGGAAAAGGTGGAAAAGAAAGAAATGCATATTTTACTGCAAAGGCCTCTAAAGCTATAAAAGAATGGATTAATTGTAATCCTGACTCATCAGAATTCTTATTTCCTTCTCATGGAGTATCTGGTCATATTACAAGAGATTCAGTGAACAAAATATTATCTGAAATATCCAATGAATTAGAGCTTGATAATAATCAATTAACGCCTCACAAGTTAAGACATGCATTTGCTACACATATGCTCAATAAAGGTGCTGATATAAGGGTTATTCAGCAACTTCTAGGTCATTCAAATATTTCGACTACAGAAATTTATACACATATTTTAGATTCTGAGACAGTTGAGACAGTCTTAAAAAAGCATCCTTTGGGAAAATCTCTTAGTTGACTTATAGTGATTTCAGTTGCAATTTACCTTTTTACTATGGGTATATAAATGGTTAGTTATTTAGATTTTGAGAAATCTTTATCTGAAATTGAAGGAAAAATCCGTGAATTAAATGAAATCAGATTAAGCTCAGATGATAATAATGTTTCAATAGACGATATTTCAAAACTAGAAAAGAGATCCCAGGATTGGTTAGAAGAAAAATATTCTAATTTGTCTACTTGGGAGAAAACACAAGTTGCTAGACACCCAAATAGACCTCATTTCACAAACTATGCAGAAGGTATACTTGATGATTTTGTTGTTCTTTCTGGAGATAGATTATTTGGTGAGGATAAAGCTATAATTGGTGGTTTAGGAAAAATTGATAACCAATCTGTTATGCTTATTGGACATGAAAAAGGAAATGATACTGAAACAAGACTCAAGCATAACTTTGGAATGGCTCATCCAGAGGGATATAGAAAATCAATAAGATTAATGCGACTAGCTGAGCAATTTAATATTCCCGTAATTACTTTTGTTGATACGCCAGGTGCGTATCCAGGTATTGGTGCTGAAGAAAGAGGCCAATCTGAGGCTATTGCTCGTTCAACCGATTGTACGCTTTCTTTAAAAGTACCTGTAATATCCGTAATTATTGGTGAAGGTGGGTCTGGCGGCGCTATCGCTTTAGCAGCGGCAAATAAAGTTTTCATGCTTGAGCATTCTATATACACTGTTGCATCTCCTGAGGCTTCAGCGTCAATATTGTGGAGAAGTTCGAAAAGAGCAAAGGATGCTGCAGAGTCTATGAAAATTACTGCCAACGATTTGATGAAATTGGGTATTATTGATAAAATAATAGATGAGCCTCTAGGTGGAGCTCATAGAGAGCCTATCCAAATTATATCTCAAGTTAAATCATATTTAAAAGATACGATAATGGAATTAAATCAATTTACTGAATTAGAATTAATACAAAAAAGAAGAGATAAATTTTTAGAAATTGGTCAAAATTTATAATTACTTACCATGACAATGTTTATATTTTTTTCCTGATCCACAAGGACAAAGATCATTTCTTCCAACTTTACCCCATGTAGAGGGATCATTTGGATCAATTTGTTGATTATTTTTTCTTATTGTTACAGTTTTGTTAACCTTGCTATCATTAGTATTCCCTGGGTTTTGTTCTTTTAGAGCTTTTTGATTAATAGTATTATCCTTATTTATTTTACTAAGACCTTCATTCGACGCCATTCTAATATGGAATAATATTCTAGTAACATCCTCTCGAAAATTATCTAACAATTCTTCAAATAGAGAAAAAGATTCTGATTTGTACTCACTCAAGGGGTCTCTTTGTCCGTATCCCCTTAAACCAACAATTTGCCTAAGATTTTCAAGTTGCCCAAGGTGATCTTTCCAGTTTTGATCAATAGATTGAAGTACAATAGTCTTTTCAAGATTTTTGATTAAATCCTTTCCAAATTCGATGGATTTTTTATCATATTCGTTTTCTACTTCTTGTAAGGTTTTTTCCCTAATATAATCAGAATCAACACCATCTTTTTCCATCCAATTTTTAATTGGTAATTTTATTGTGAAAACTCTGTTAATGTCTTTTTCAAGTTTATCTCCATCCCAATCATCAACAAAAGTTTTTTCAGGGATCGAATTATTTAAGAGGTTAAAAAGCACTTCTTGACGCATATCTTTTACAGTTTCTGTGAGATCTTCCTGTTCTAAAATTTCCAACCTTTGATCAAAAATTACTTTTCTTTGATCATTCATAACATTATCAAATTTCAATAGATTTTTTCTAATATCAAAATTTCTGGATTCAACTTTTTTCTGTGCTCTTTCAAGTGCTGTATTTATCCATGGATGAACAATTGCTTCTCCATCATCTAAACCCAGTCTTTGAAGTATACTATCAAGCCTATCTGAGCCAAAAATCCTCATTAAGTCATCCTCTAGACTTAGATAGAATTTAGACTCACCCGGATCACCTTGTCTTCCAGATCTCCCCCTTAATTGATTGTCTATCCTTCTGCTTTCATGTCTTTCTGTTCCAATAACAAAAAGACCTCCTGAGTTAATGACCTGTTTTTTTAAATCTATTTGATCATTTGTCAGCTGAGTGGTGTCTTCTACATTTCCTCCCAGCTGAATATCTGTACCTCTTCCAGCCATATTTGTAGCAATTGTTACAGCACCTGGCTGACCTGCTTTTTCAATAATTTCTGCTTCTTTTTCATGGTATCTAGCATTTAAAACATTATGATTAATTTTTTTAGATTTTAATAGTTTGGATAAAATTTCAGATTTTTCAATGCTTACAGTGCCTACAAGAACTGGTTGATTGCGACTATTACATTCAACAACATTATTTATTATAGCTTCATATTTTTCTTCTGAAGTTCGGTAAATTTCATCATCAGAGTCAACTCTTGTTACTGGCATATTTGTTGGAACAGATATCACTCCCAATCCATATATGTCCATAAACTCCTCCGCTTCTGTTAAAGCAGTACCGGTCATACCAGATAATTTATTATATAAACGAAAGTAGTTCTGGAAGGTTATTGAAGCTAAAGTCTGATTTTCAGGTTGAATTGTTACTTTTTCTTTTGCTTCTAATGCTTGATGAAGACCATCAGAAAACCTTCGCCCTTCCATCATACGACCAGTGAATTCATCTATTATTATTACTTGATTATCTTTAACTAAATAGTCGGTATCTTTGTGAAAAAGCTTATGCGCTTTTAAGGCTTGGTTGATATGGTGAACAAGAGTTACATTTTCAATATCATAAACTGATGATTCTTCATTAATAAAACCCTTTTGAATAAGAATTTTATCTAAAGATTCGTTACCGCTTTCGGTCAAATTTATTGATTTAGATTTTTCATCAATATCAATATCTTTATCTTCAATTTTAGGTATTAATCTATCGACTTTAACATATAGATCAGATTTATCTTCAATCATTCCAGATATTATTAATGGTGTTCTAGCTTCATCAATCAATATTGAATCAACTTCATCTACGATTGCAAAATTTCGTTTTTTTTGAAACATTTGATCGGTAGAATGCTTCATATTGTCCCTTAAGTAATCAAAACCAAATTCATTATTTGTTCCGTAAGTTATATCAGCATTATATGCCTCTTGTTTTTCCTCATCATTTTGACCCGAATAAATCACACCAACTTTAAGACCAAGAAATTTAAAAATTTCTCCCATCCATTCAGAGTCTCTTTTCGCAAGATAATCATTTACCGTTACTATATGAACGCCATTACCTGTTAACGAATTTAAATAAGCTGGGAGAGTTGAGACCAAAGTTTTACCTTCACCTGTTTTCATCTCAGTTATTCTTCCATCGTTAAGTATCAACCCACCAATTATTTGAACATCAAAATGTCTTTGCCCAAGTGTTCTTTTACTTGCTTCTCTTACTACAGCAAAAGCATCATTCATAATTTCTTCTAAAGAAGTGTCATTTTTTAATTGTTCTTTAAAAAAAATAGTTTTATCTGCTAAATCTTGATCATTAAGTTTTTCATAAATAGGCTCAAGAGCATTTATTTCTTCTAAGCGTTTTTTAAATTTTCTTAAAATACGATCATTACTTGATCCAAATATTTTATTTAGAAATGAGTTTAAACTAGCCATATTCTTACATTACTCTCTTATAAAACTATTATTCATTTAGGAATTCAACTCATGATTGTCAACTAAAGAAAAAAATGATGTTTATCTATAATTTAGTTTAGTTTATTAAATCATTAATTAGTATTTATTATAAGGTTAAAAATGAAATTAAAAAAATCACCATTGGCCCCTAAAAAATTTCCAACTTTACCTTCTGTAAAAGGAGTAAATATTGGTACTTCTGTATCTAATTCTAAATACAAAAGAAGGCAGGATATTTTAACCATTACATTTAATAATCCTGCATCTGTTGCTGGTGTGTTTACATTATCACAAATGCCTGCTGCCCCAGTTCAATTCTGTAAAAAAAATATAGTAAATGGATATGCAAATGGCCTAGTTGTAAATGCAGGAATAGCAAATAGCTTTACAGGGAAAAAAGGCATTGAAAATAATCGATTGATTGCTAGTTATTTTTCAAAGTTAATAAATTCAAGACAAAAAGATGTGTATATTTCCTCTACTGGAGTTATTGGAGAACAACTCCCAGTCGCCAAAATAAAAAAGGCTGTAAAGAATTCTTTTTTTGGAAGAAAAAAAGATTTTGAAAGTGCAGCAAAAGCTATTATGACAACAGATACATTTCCTAAAGCAAGTGGGAAAAAAATTAAAATTGATAATGAAGAAATATCTATAGTTGGAATATCAAAAGGATCAGGAATGATAGCTCCAAATATGGCAACTATGCTTGCTTTTATTTTTACGGATGCGCTTATAGAGCCAAAACTCTTTCAAGCACTTTTAAACCTAGGTGTAAGAGATAGTTTTAATTCAATTAGTGTTGATAGCGATACATCAACTAATGATACAGTTTTAGGTTTTGCTACTGGACAAGCAATGTTACGCAAAGATATCAAACCTATTAGTAAAATCGGCGATAAACGACTTGTTAAATTTAGAGAAGCTCTAGACGATGTTATGAAAGATCTCGCTATTCAGATTGTTAAAGATGGCGAAGGAGCCACTAAATTAATTCAAATTAATGTCAGAAATGCAACTAGCATATCATCAGCTAAGAAAGTGGCTACCTCTATTGCGAATTCACCACTTATTAAAACAGCCATTGCAGGTTCAGATCCAAATTGGGGTAGAATCATAATGGCTATTGGAAAAACCAAAGAAAATTTCTCACATGAAAATTTAAAAATAAAAATTGGCAATAATGTTGTTGTTAAAAATGGTGAATTAGCTAGAAGATATTCTGAGAGAAAAACAAAAAAATATATGAAAAATGAGAAG
>JBJLFK010000026.1:0-7576 GCA_045565415.1 Alphaproteobacteria bacterium
GGTGTTTCTCCAAATCAAGAAACAGACCCATCAAAACATCAGTATGGTGTTGTAACATTATTGATAAAAAAGCTTTTTGAGCATAATGTTCAAAGGGATCCTAAAAATAAACCAGAAAGAGATATAAAAACAGAAAGGCCTAATTGGGGAAAATACCCTGTAATATTTGGAGAAAAAAAATGAAAAATGCAATCGTTACCGGGGCAAGCAACGGAATTGGGTTAGAGATTTCTAAAAAACTTAGTGAAAATGATTACCATGTTGGAATGATAGATGTTGATAAAGAAAATCTATTTAAAGAAAGTGAAAATATCAGCAATAGTGTTGCCATTGAAGGGGATGTAACTAACGAAGACTCGATAAAAAAAGCATTGGATATATTTAATAAAACACCTGATTTAATTGTTAATAATGCTGGTATAGTTATTTTTGGTGGACTAGAAGAACAAAGTATTGAAGATTTTAAAAAGAGTGTAGATGTTAGCCTTATAGGATCTTACTTAGTTTCACGACTAGCAATAACTTCAATGATAAAAAAGAACTCAGGTTGTATTATCAATATGTCATCAATAAATGGTGTGCATCCTGGTCCGGGTACTGGTGGCTACCCTCCAGCAAAAGCAGGAATTGTTTCATTAACTCAGCAAATGTCTATTGAATGGGGTCCTTATGGGATTAGAACAAACTCAATAGCGCCAGGTTTTATTGATGCAGGAATGTCTAAACCAATATATGCCGTAAATAAAGTTAGAGAATTAAGGGGTAATGCTGTTCCTATAAAAAAGCTTGGTGAAGCTGAAGATATAGCTAATGCCGTTCTTTTTCTTGCCTCAGATAATGCATCCTATATCAATGGACATAATCTTGTAGTTGATGGAGGTGTAATTAATAGTGTTTTAGGTCAGCTACCAAGGGATTGATGAAAAAAAATTTAATAGTAACTGGTGGAATATTTCATCCTTTTGAAGAAACCTCTAATTCATTATCTAATATTCTTTCTGAAATGGATTATGTATCTGAAATAACTACAGATGTAGAAAAAGGATTTAGCAACCTAAATAATTATGACCTTCTAACGATGAATTTTTTAAGATGGCGAATGTTAAATCATGAAAAATACATTCCCTACCTTGATGAATGGCAATTTAGTTTATCAAAACAGGGTCAAGAACATTTAAAAAATTACTTAAAAAATGGAGGTTCAATAATTGCTTTTCATACATCGTCAATTTGCTTTGATGATTGGCCTGATTATAAAAAAATTATTGGCGGTAAATGGGTTTGGGATAAAACCTATCATCCACCTCAAGGAGTAGTTGAAATATCACCTATTAATGGTCATGAAATTTCAGAAAATATAGACAACTTTAAAATTAATGATGAAATTTATCATCATTTAGAGCTTGAAAACTCATCAGAACCATTTCTCAAGGGTTTAACAAAAGAAACTAATGAAGAGCACATAATTGGATGGACATATCAATTTGAAAAAGGGAAAGTTGTATATAACGCTTTAGGTCATGACAGTGAATCATTAGAAAATGAAAACTTTGTAAAAATAATTAAACAATCTATAAATTGGCTCGAGGATAAGGAATAGTGGATAATCTAGATAAGAAATCAATACTAGTAACTGGTGGCGCTACTGGACTGGGTTTTGCTATGGCCAAAAGATTTTCAGAAAAAGGTGCTTTTGTAACAATTTGTGGAAGAAGAAAAGAAAAAATAGATGAAGCAATAAGTAATTTAAAAGTTAATACAATCGGAATTGTTGCTGATGTCACTAATGAAGAAGATAGAGATAGAATTATTAATCAAACTATAGAGCATGGCGGAAAAATTGATGTACTTATTAATAATGCAGGGAACATGTATCGAGGTAATATTGATGAACTTGAAGAAAGCAAACTAATTGAAATTTTTAACTCAAATGTAATTTCTGGCATGTTGCTTTTAGGTAAAGCTAAACAATATTTAAAGGAAACTGAGGGAGTAAATATTTTCATTGGCTCTGTTCATAATCGTAGAGCTTTCCCTGGAGCTTCGCCATATGCCGCAACAAAAGGAGCTTTAGAAACTCTTACAAGAGTATTGGCTGCTGAGTTAGGAAAAGACAAAATAAGGGTAAATTGTGTGGTGCCTGGGGCGATTTTTACAGAAATTAACCAAAGAGCTGGTTTATTTGATGATGATCAAGCAAAAAAACGTCTTGATTCAATGGCAAAAATACATGCTTTAGGGGAAATTGGAACTCCAGAAGATATATCGGAAGCAGTTGAGTATTTAATTAACGCCCGATGGACAACAGGAGCAATACTTGATGTGGATGGGGGTTTAGGATTGGGTCTTACAGAAGATTGACTATATCGGAAGACTAGAAATACCTCCATCAACTGCAATTGATTGACCAGTTATATAGCTAGCTTTTTCAGAAGATAGAAATGCAACTAAAGCCGCAAGTTCTTCAGCTTGACCAACTCTTTTTGCAGGAATATCACTTGCAATAGACTTTATGATATCCTCACGTGAAGAGTTTGAATTCTCAACTTGTGTTTTTATAAGTCCATCAACTCTTTCTGTATGAGTAAAGCCAGGACATACATTATTAATCAAGATATTATCAGAAGCTACCTGATTAGATAATGTCTTTGCCCATCCATGAATAGACATTCTCACTCCATTGGATAGCATAAGATTGTCTATAGGTTGTTTTGCTGATACTGAACTTATATTAATTATTCTTCCCCATTTATTTTTTTTCATAAAAGGTAAAACTTTTCTAGTAACTCGAACTGCAGATAAGAAAGTTGACTCAAATGTTTTTAACCAATCGTCATCAGAAAGATCATCAAAAAAACCTGCTTTTGGACCGCCAGTATTATTAACAAGAATATCAACCGTATTAAATTTCTTTTCTATTTCTTTTATTAGATTTTCTATATCATCTGTGCTGTCTAAATCAGCTTTAACTGCGAGAACTTCTACGCCTGATAAATTTTGAATTTCCTCAGCGGTTTGGTTTATTTTATCTTTATCTCTTGAGCAAATGGCTAATTTAACTCCCTCATTAGCAAGTTCTATTGCTGAAGCTTTACCCAAACCCTGACTTGCAGCTGTAACAAGTGCCACTTTATTTTTAATTCCAAGATCCATTCTATCCCCTTAAAACTTAATATGTTATTATACAGATAATTTTGATAATTATTTACTTATAATAAATAATTTTAAAGGTTTTGAAAATGCTAGAAAAAGGTATAGGTCAGTCTGTTAAGAGAAAAGAGGATTTCCGATTTATTACTGGAAGAGGAAATTATACTGATGATATTAACCTTCCCCATCAATTGTATGCTTACTTCTTAAGATCACCAATAGCACATGCTAAACTAAATTCAGTAAATATTGAGGAAGCTTTAAAATGTGATGGGGTTAAAGCAATTTATTTCGGAAAAGATACTCAAGCTTTTCTTCCGTGTGGTTGGGAAACCCCTACAAGAGATGGCACTCCTCCTATGGCAGAACCCCCATGGCCTTTATTTGCTCAAGACAAAATAAGGTTTGTAGGTGAGATCATTGCTGTTGTTATCGCTGATACAGTTAACCAAGCAAAAGATGCAAGTGAGTTAATTCAGTATGATTATGAAGAGCTTGAAGCGGTAGTTTCGCCTGAAAAATCATTGGGAATAAGTTCCGATTTAATATGGGACAACATACCTAATAATCAATGTTTCGATTGGGAAATTGGTGATAAAGAAATGACAGACAAAGCTTTCAATAGTGCTGCATTCACAGCCTCAATTGAGCTTTTAAACAATAGACTTGTACCAAATGCCATGGAGCCAAGATCTTATATTGGTTCATATGATAAAGGAAAGGACGAGCATACTCTCTACACCACTACACAGCTACCTCATATAATTAGAATGTTAGTTTGCGGTGTTTTAGGATTAGAAGAACAAAAAGTAAGAGTTATTTCACCTGATGTTGGAGGTGGTTTTGGTTCTAAAGCATTTCACTACGCAGAAGAATCTATAGTAACCTGGGCGTCACAAAAGCTAAATAAACCTATCAAATGGACTGCTGAAAGAAGTGAAGCCTTTATAAGTGACAGACATGGTAGAGATCATATTACTAATGCAGAAGTTGCAATTGATGATAGTGGAAATTTTATGGCAATGCGTGTCAATACTGTTGCAGCTCTCGGAGGTTATTTATCTGGATCAGGACCAGCTATTCCAACTTTCTTCTATGGACCACTAATTCCTGGTCCATACAAAACCCCTACTTTTTATTGTAATGTTCGTGGTGTTTTTACTAATACAGTACCTGTAGACGCGTATAGAGGGGCTGGCAGACCTGAAGCAACATATGTAACTGAACGTTTAGTAGAAGCTGCAGCAGAGGTAACTGGTATAAATTCAATAGAATTAAGAAAAAGAAACTTTATACAACCAGATCAATTTCCATATAACTCTCCGGGAACACTAACTTATGATAGCGGTGATTATGAAGCAACTCTTGATTCAGCATTAAAAAGCATAAATTATGATGATTTTAATAAAAGAAAAGCTGAATCAAAAACTAATGGTAAATTAAGAGGATTAGGCATTTCTTGCTATATTGAAGCGTGCGGTGTTGCGCCTTCAAAACTTACTTTAGAAGCAGGTGGCAGAGGTGGATATTATGAGTCTTCAACTGTTAGAATTAACCCTACTGGGTCTGTAACTGTCTTCACTGGTTCACATTCACATGGACAGGGACATGAAACAGTTTTTGCACAAATCGTTCATGAAAAACTTGGCGTGGCTTTTGAATCAATTGATGTAGTTCATGGCGATACAGGTAGAGTGCCTTTTGGTGTTGGAACTGTTGGCTCACGATCGCTTGCTGTAGGGGGTCCGGCGCTAATGCGATCAATTGATAAAATAATTGAAAAGGGAAAGAAAATAGCAGCTCATCTATTAGATGCATCAGTTGAAGAAATAGTTTTTAAAGATGGAGAATTCTCAGTATCAGAATCAAACAAATTTGTTGCATTTGCTGATGTTGTTGGAGCAGCATATGTTCCTGGTAACTACCCAATAGAAACCCTTGAACCTGGTCTGGAAGAGACATCATTTTATGATCCGCCTAATCTTACTTACCCAGCAGGAGCACATATATGTGAAATAGAAATAGACCCTGAAACAGGTCAAATTGATATCAAAAATTACTGTGTATCGGATGATTTTGGTATCGTAATGAATCCTATGATAGTCGAGGGGCAAGTACATGGAGGTGTTGCTCAGGGTATTGGCCAAGCATTATTTGAAAACTGTATCTATGAAGAGAATACAGCACAATTAATTAATGGATCATTTATGGACTATACAATGCCTAGAGCAGATAATGTCCCGCATATGATAGTAGAAACCGAGGTAACACCTTGCGCTCATGGATTAGGTGTAAAAGGATGTGGTGAAGCGGGGGCAATTGCTGCTCCGCCAGCTGTTATACATGCAATATTGGATGCCCTTAAAGAAAAAGGAGTAACTGAATTCGATATGCCTGCGACACCTAATAAAGTTTGGAACGCAATTAATAATAAAAGCTAAGGTTTAAAAACAACAAGAAACACAATAACTATCATTATTAAGGTTGGCACCTCATTGATGATTCTAAAAAACTTTGTAGAAAATTTATTACTATCTAAGGCAAAACTGCGAAGACATTGCCCTAAAAAAATATGAAATAATGTCATTAGAAAGACAAAGAAAAGTTTTATAATTAACCATAATTGAAAACCATTAAAATAAAAAAGCGTTAATCCTGTTATCCATACTAATGCAACAGCAGGATTCATAATTACTCTATAAAGTTTATTTTCCATAATTTTGAATGTGTTGGTTGTATCTTCATTTTTTTTGATAAGATCATCACTATGATAAACAAATAATCTTGGTAAATATAATAATCCTGCCATCCAAGCGATGACTGAAATTATATGTGTGGCTTCGAAAAGAGAGTAAATCATATAATTATTCCCAACGCGCATCTGGAGGCATAGACATTAGAATTGCATCAGTATTACCGCCAGTTTTAATTCCAAATTGCGTACCTCTATCCCATAGCAGATTAAATTCGACATATCTTCCCCTTTTTAATAACTGCTTATTCTTCTCTTCCTCTGTCCAATTGTCATCTTTTCTTTTGTTAATAATATGAGGGACTATTTTAAAAAAAGATAAACCAACATCTCTAACAAATGAAAAATCAGTTTCCCAATTATCTGTTGTAAGATGGTCAAAGAAAATACCACCTACTCCTCTTTCTTCTCCTCTATGTGGTAAGAAGAAATATTCTGCACAATTTTTTTTAAAATCAGGGTAGTAATTTTTATTATATTTATCACAAGCATCTTTAAGAGAATTATGAAAATCCTCTGTGTCATCATTATAAATGTAAGTAGGAGTCATATCTGCACCCCCGCCAAACCAACTTTTCCCGGTAACTATAAAACGCGTATTAAAATGAAATGCAGGTACAAAAGGAGAGTTCATATGTGCAACAATACTTAATCCGCTAGCCCAATATTCTGGCGAATCCTTCGTTCCTGAAACATTGCTTCTATAATCTTCTTTAAATTCTCCACTTACTGTAGAAATATTCACACCAACTTTTTCAAATATGTTACCTTTCATGAGGCTAATTTCACCACCACCACTTCCAGAATGATTCCATTTCGTTCTTTCAAAACTTGAACCATCTAATGTTTCGAATTCTTTACAGAACTGATCTCTGAGATTCCTAAACCATGAACTTGCTAAATCTTTTTTTTCTTCTATTTCCAAGATAATTCCTCAGTTAACTAAAAATTTTTCTTATAGTCTCAATAAAGTAATGAACATTTTCTTCAGGTGTATCTTTTAATATTCCGTGACCTAATCCACAGACCCAGCCAGCTCTATCTTTTTCACTTATATTTTGTATATGATCAACATATACATCAAAGTCTTTTTTAAATTTATCATGATCCTTAACCATACTTTCTTGATTGAAATTACCTTGAATAAAGCCGTTATTTATCTCTTTAAACCAATGATCCATAGATAATTGGTGATCTACACCTAAGCCAGCTAGAAAACAATCATCATTATTAAGGTCATCAACAAAGAATTTATTATCAAAAGGTGATTTTGAATAATATCCAATTTTTTTCGGGAATTCTTTAATGATTTCCTCATATAAATACTTAGAATAATTATTAAAATTTTTACTATCGGATATACTTTTAGCATCTGTATCAAAAATCATGACTAATTCTGCTCCAGCATTTAATTGAAGTGAAATATTATATTTAATTAGAGGAATAATCTTTTCTGAAAGAACTTTAAAAACAAAACTATTAGAATAATTGTTTTCATATTGGATACCTTTATTTAAACCAAGACCATATGATAAAACTGTCCATGGACCACCGACAAAACCAATAAGGCTTTTATGGTCAGGCAATAAATCTCTTGTTGCCAATAAAGCATTTTCTTGAAAATTCATTTCCTTAATTGCATTTTCTGGAGATTTTAATTCATCATAATTATTT
>JBJLFK010000027.1:0-43430 GCA_045565415.1 Alphaproteobacteria bacterium
GCAACATAACTTATTCCAATCACCCTACTAAATAACATATCTCGAATTAATCCCAGTAATCGACTTAGGCCTGTGAATAAACTGACAGTTATAATTCTTCTGGGTGCTTTATTATTATGCATATTCACTTAAGCTAATTGATTTAATAAGCTCTTTTTGTATATTTTCTATTTTACTTCTAGAAGATATTTTTTCACCACTCTTAGTTAAAACATAAAAAACATCTGTAGCCCTTTCACCGAATGTTGCTATATGTGCACTCCTTATATCAATACTTAAGTCAGAGATCTTTCTAGTTAAATCATTAAGAAGTCCGGGTCTATCTTTAGCGCTAACCTCTATAACAGAATATTTTTTTGAAAGAGAATTATAAATTGATACATCAGGTAAAATATTAAATGCTGAAGACCTTTTATCAATATTATCTTCATAATTAATCACTGGAATTTCATCTTCATTAATAAAAAATAATATTTTTTCTTTAATTCTTGATAACCTTTTCTTATCAATAATTTTTTTCCCAAAATTATCCTGGATCCATAGAGTATCAATAACATTACTCTTATTAGAAAATATTCTTGCATCAACAATATTAATATTCATATCTAGACATCCAGAAGTAATTCTTTCAAAGAGTCTTTTTCTATCTTGAGTTATAACTGTCATAATTGTTGAAGAATAATCATCTGAATTATAAAAATCGACAATATCATTTTCCTTATCTTGATTTCCTTTTTCCCATGCAATTAAATTCTGAATTTGTATTTTTTCTGGGACTGATGACCAATATTTTTCGTCAACTAAATCAAACCACCTTAATTTATTTTCTTCACTTATATTGTTTATTTTAGATTTTATTTTTTTCTTAATCTCACTTGCTTTGTATTCTCGATCTTTCGAAGAATAATTACCTGTTAAAGCAAGATAAGTTTCTTTATATAGATTCTTTAATAACTCTCCTTTCCAGTCATTCCATACACCGGGACCAACAGCTCTAATATCTGCAACAGTCAAAAACAAAAGAAGCTTAAGTCTTTTTGTGGTTTGGATTTTTTCAGCAAAATCTGAAATAGTTACTGGGTCAGAAATATCTCTTCTTTGTGCAAAATCACTCATTACCAAATGATCTAATACTAGCCAAGAGATCATTTCTTCATCTTTCTCAGAAAGACCCAGACGCTTAGCCATTTTTCTTACTACTTTTTGTCCTTCTTCTGAGTGATCATTCTCTCTCCCCTTTGCGATATCATGGAAGAATATTGCTAGAGACAGAATTCTTTTTTCATCATTATCAAGACTTAATGAATTCAAAATATCAAAATCTTCATCCTTTGAGTGAAAAATTTTATTTAATTCACCCACTGCTTTAATTAAATGTTCATCAGCTGTATAGTGGTGGTACATATTAAATTGCATTAAACCTACAATTCTTCCAAAATCAGGGATGAATTTTCCTAAAACACCGCATTCATTCATAGCTCTTAAAGTTTTTTCCGCCTCAGGGCTGCTTAGAATATTTGTAAATAACTCATTAGTTTTAATATTATTTCTTAATCTATGGTCAATAAGATTAGCTGACTTTCTAATAATTCTTACCGCATTTGGATGGGCAAATAAGTTATTTTTTTCAAGAAGGTTAAAAAATAATATTATCTTACTTGGGTCTCTCTTGAAGATATCTTCATTTGATACATTAAGCCTCCCTTTTGAACTATAGAGACCAAGTCCGCCACCGGTATAAACATATTTAGCAGGAACTTCAAAAAAATTTCTTATGATAGAAATTAATGAAGTTTTATTTTTTTGTTTTTCTTCAAGAACTGAACATATCACTCTTGTTAAATCACCAACTTCTTTGGCGATAAGAAAATAATGCTTCATAAATCTTTCGACTGGCTTTAGACCTTTTCTGTCATTATAACTAAGCTTATCAGCCATCTCCATTTGAACATTAAAATTTATTATATCATTTGGATTTTTCTCTATGAAATGCAACTGACATCTAATATACCAAAGAAAATCTTCACATTTCTTAAAGCTCTCAGCCTCTCTTTCTGTAAGAACACCTTTTTTTACCATTTGCTCTGGTCTAGAGGCTTGATAGCAAAAATTTGTCATCCAAGATAAGCTTTCTAAATCTCTCAGACCACCTTTTCCATTTTTTATATTTGGTTCAACAAGGTATCTAGATTGTCCTTCCTTAATATGTCTGGATTCCCTCTCTGCAAGCTTTGCATCGATAAATTCTTTTGATGACCTTTTGGAAATTGTACCCCTAAATTTTTTATCAAAAACTTTTTTTACCTCTTTATCTCCGCAAATATATCTTGCATCTAAAAGTGATGTTGTGATTGTCTGATCCTTAGCTGAAAGAGTTAAACACTCATTAATATTTCTTGATGCGTGACCAATCTTTAGACCTAAGTCCCAGAGAAAATATAGTAAGTTCTCAGTTACGCTCTCCGCCCAAGCAGTCTTTTTAAAAGGCATTAAAAATAAAAGATCAATATCTGATCCAGGTGATATTTTTCCTCTGCCATAGCCTCCAGTAGCTATTATTGTCATTTTTTCAAAATCAGTTTTATTTTGTGAAATATAATTATGCGCATTTAGATACTGATAATAATTTTTAATAACATGGTCATAAAGATTAGCTATTTCTTTTGCGCATTCAGAACCTTTATAATTTCCTTGTTCAAGATTTTCTTTTGCTTTTTCTAAAGAGTTATTAATTATATCCTTTGTTGTTGATATAATTTCTTTATAACTCTCTCTATTTTCTCTTAAATCAACATCAAGATAAGAGGAAAGAAACTCAAATGAGCTATCATCTATTAATTCTTTAGTTAATTTGTGCATATCAAAATTATAATAAAACGTTTCATTACATTTATTGATTTTTTATTTAAAAGTAAAATTTTAGATAAAATACTGTATTTTAGTAATTAAAATTTATAAAAATATATATTTTTATTATATTATTATAAAATACTTGACTAAATTATTATTTTTCGATAGTTAATTCAATCTTAATGTTTAAAAAATGTAATTAATATGAACGATAAAAATAAAAATTCTAACGAAAGTTATGATGACAAAGAGGCCTTAAGGTTTCATGCTGAGGGTAAACCAGGGAAAATTGCTATATCTGCAACAAAACCTATGGAAACGCAATCTGACCTGTCTCTAGCATATTCTCCGGGAGTTGCTGCGCCTGTTATTGCTATAAGTGAGAAACCAGAGACAGTATACGACTATACTTCAAAAGGAAATTTAGTTGCTGTTATTTCAAATGGTTCAGCTATTTTGGGTTTAGGAAATTTAGGCTCTCTTGCTGCAAAGCCCGTTATGGAGGGTAAAGCAGTTTTATTCAAAAGATTTGCCGATGTTGATGCAATTGACATTGAAATTGACTCTGAAGATGCTGAAGTGTTTTCCTCGACGGTAGAGAAAATTGGTAGAACTTTTGGTGGCATCAATCTTGAAGATATTAGTGCGCCAGATTGTTTTATTATAGAAAGTGAGCTTAGAGAGAAATTAGATATTCCAGTCTTTCATGATGACCAACATGGAACAGCTATAATTTCTACTGCAGGTATAATAAATGCTTTAGATCTAACAAATAAAAAAATAGAAAGTGTGAAAGTTGTGGTTAACGGAGCCGGTGCTGCTGGCATAGCCTGTCTTGAGCTTCTTAAATCAATGGGATTACCTCACGAGAATGCGATCTTATGTGACTCGAAAGGGCCTATATATATTGGAAGAGATGAAAATATCAATCAATGGAAGGCGGCGCACGCAATTGATACAGATGCAAGATCTTTAGCTGATGCCATTAAGGGTTCAGATATATTTCTTGGTTTATCAGTTAAAGATGCCTTAACAAAAGAAATGCTCAAAACCATGAATAAAGATCCCATAGTTTTTGCTATGGCAAATCCAGATCCGGAAATAGATCCTAAATTAGCAAAAGAAGTTAGACCTGACTGCATAATTGCAACCGGTAGATCAGATTACCCTAATCAGGTAAATAATGTTTTAGGTTTCCCATATATCTTTAGAGGAGCTTTGGATGTTAGGGCAAAAACCATCAATGATGAAATGAAAATAGCATGTGCTGAGGCTCTGGCTAAGCTTGCTAGAGAAGATGTACCTGATGAAGTAGCAGCTGCCTACTCTGGTATAAGGCCACGATATGGTCCTGATTATATTATTCCAGCTCCATTTGATCCTAGATTAATAAGAGACATTCCGCCAGCAGTTGCAAAAGCAGCTCTAGAATCTGGAGTTGCCAGAATACCAATCGTTGATGAGGACGCTTACAAAAATAGATTATCAGCAAGATTAGATCCTGCAGCAGAAGTCATGCAACCAATATATCAAAAGGCAAAAAGATTAATGAAAAGAGTTGTCTTTGCTGAAGGCGAAGAAGAAAAAGTAATACGGGCAGCATTGAATTTTAGAGAGCTTGGCTTAGGTATACCTGTTTTGGTTGGCACAAAAGAGAAAATTGAAAAGTCGCTATCAGAAATTGGGCAGCAACTTCATTCAGGAATTGAAATAGTGAATGCTGAAATTTCAGATAAGTCAGAAGAATATACTAATTACTTATACTCGAGGCTACAAAGAAGAGGTGTTTTGACAAGAGATTGTTTGAGAATGGTAAACAATGATAGAAACATATTCTCTGCATGTATGGTTTCTTTGGGTGATGCAGATGCTATGGTTACTGGTGTAACAAGAAATTACTCTCTTGCTCTTGAAGACATAAGGAAAGTTATTGACCCAGCCGAAAATAAAAGAATGGTTGGTATTTCTGTAATTATATCTAAAGATAGAACAGTTTTAGTTGGCGATACTAATGTTCATGATATGCCAAGTGCTGAGGAAATTGCTGATATAACTCAAGCTGGAGCAGATTTAGCGAGAAAACTTGGCCTAGATCCTCATGCTGCTCTTTTAGCTTATTCATCTTTTGGATACCCAGAGGGCGAGCGCTCAACATTTATGAGAGAGGCTGTAGATATACTTGATAAAAGAAATGTAGACTTTGACTACGATGGAGAAATGGCAGCAGATGTAGCTTTAAATCCTGAAGCAATGAAACTTTACCCTTTTTGTAGGTTGACTGAACCAGCTAATGTTTTAATTATGCCTGCAATTCATTCGGCCTCCATATCAACAAAACTTTTACAAGAACTAGGGGGAGCAACTTTAGTAGGTCCACTTTTAGTAGGATTATCAAAACCAGTTCAAATCGCTCCAACAGGCTGTACTGTTTCTGAACTCGTAAACCTAGCAACTATTGCTGCATGTGATATGGGTAACTAAGACTTAATACTATCCCAAAATAATTTTGCAATATCTGGACCACCTAATTCTTTAATTTGCCTAACACCTGTTGGACATGTAACATTTATTTCTGTTAAATAATCCCCGATAACATCAATACCTACAAAATAAAGGTCGTAGTCTATCAGTGTTTTACTAATTCTTTGACAAATCTCAATGTCTCTTGGTGATAGTTCAGAAAGTTCAGGCAAGCCACCAACCCCAAGGTTTGATCTAAATTCACCTTCCGCTGGAACTCTGTTTAGACAACCAACAGGTTCTCCATTAATTAGTATAATTCGTTTATCACCCTTTTTAACAATTGGTAGATATTCTTGAGCCATTATGGGCTCATACTGATCTAATAAAAATTTCTCTAATTTCTTGTCGAGCATTTTATCATCGGACTCTAGGAGGATTATGCCTTCACCACCTTTACCATAAAGAGGTTTTAGAACGACTTTATTTAGCTTGCTAACAAATTCTTTTATTTCGTTTAAATTCTTAGAGATTATTGTCTTAGGCATTAAGTCAACGAAATGAGTTACTAGCAATTTTTCTGGTGCGTTTCTAACACTAACCGGATTATTAATTACGCGAACTTTTTTATCTAAATGATCTAGTAAATGTGTATAAGTTATATAATGCATATCAAAAGGCGGTTCTTGCCTCATTAAAACTATGTCAAAACTATTCAAATCATCAGTAAAAGGCTTGCCTAACTCAAAAAAGTCTTCACTATCATCAAGAAGCTTAAGCTCTTCAACAACAACTTTTAACTGTCCATCTATAAAGGTGAGATTGTCTGGTAAATACTGATATAATTTAAATTTTCTTTCTTGAGCTTCTAAACAAAGAGCTAGAGTTGTGTCACTCTTAATATTAAGCTTGCTAACATGATCCATTTGAACAG
The DNA here is from genome assembly GCA_045565415.1 of Alphaproteobacteria bacterium. Taxonomy (GTDB): domain Bacteria; phylum Pseudomonadota; class Alphaproteobacteria; order MED-G09; family MED-G09; genus AG-430-B22. The sequence continues at coordinate 6,245 of JBJLFK010000027.1, forward strand.
CTATTTTCATATTAATGATCCTCTTTTAATCTAATAATTTTATTATAAATTATACTTTTTGAAAAACCTGTTTGATCCGAAATTATTTTAGCCAATTCTGAAGGGCGGTATTCTCCTTCGAATGAGTTAATAATTTCGTCTAAATTAATCTCTTGATCTTTTTTGTTATCTCCATAGAGCACAATTACAATTTCACCTTTCAATTTCTTTGATACAATTTTTTGAGCTATATCACTAATTTTACCTGTTATTATTTCCTCAAATTTTTTAGTCATTTCTCTACAAATAGCCATTTCTCTATTCCCCAAAATATCAATAAGATCTTGAAGAGTTTTATTGATTTTATTTGCAGACTCAAAAAGAATAATTGTTGTCTTTAGGCTCTTTAAACCTTCAATTAAAATTTTTTCTTGATTGATCTTTAACAGGAAGAAAACCCAAAAAATAAAAGCTATTGGTTGGTAAGCCAGATAGCGTAAGTGCAGTTATAGGAGAGGAAGCTCCAGGGGCGGCAGTAACATAAAGGTCTTTAGCCTTCAACTCCGAAACCAACTTATAGCCAGGATCAGAAATTAATGGTGTTCCCGCATCAGATACAAGGGCAATAGTTTTACCATCTTTTATTTTTTTTATTATTTCTGGTCTTACTTTTTTGCCATTGTGGTCATGATAGTTTTTAAGACTCTTTTTTATTTTATAAATAGATAAAATCTTATTTGTAACTCTTGTATCTTCACAATAGATTTCATCAACACTTTGTAAATATTCGATTGCGCGTATGGTTATGTCCTTTGAATTACCTATGGGTAAGGAAATAATATATAAGCCTGGTTTAAGTTTTTTATCTTCATCATTCATCTAAAAGTTCACTCTTAAGCTTATTAAAGGCTATAGCTCTATGAGACATAGAATGCTTCTTTAAAGGTTCCATTTCTCCAAAACTAATATCAAATCCTTTAGGTATAAAAATTGGGATCATAGCCGAAACCAAGATTCCCCCTAGGAGGGAACCTCAAACTTCCATTTACAGCGCCTTCATACAACTTATATTCTCCATTAGGCCAAACAACTGCTAGTGCGCAAAAAAAATGTGCATTTGTGTTTTTAGAGTCCATTTCAAATAATTTTTCATTAACCTTTTCCATTGCCACTGAGAAATCTTTATTTGGACCGGCCCATCTTGCAGAATAAATTCCTGGTTCGCCATTAAGACAATCTACGCATAGACCAGAATCATCAGATATTGAAATTTTCCCAGAACCAAGCATGGTTGCTTTGGCTTTAATTAAGGCATTGTCTGCAAAAGAAGATCCATTTTCTTCTGGCTCTTCAATGTTGTAATCTGCTGAAGAAAATAGTTTTAATTTATAATCTTTAAACAAATCTGAAAATTCTGTAATCTTACCTTTGTTATGGCTAGCTATAACAATTTCACCATCTAAAATTTTTAATGCCATTCTTGCTAATTCTCTAAGATTTCTTTTTGTTTTTTTATAATTTCTTCTATTCCAGTCTTTGCAAGGACCATTAACTCGGAAAACATCTTTTCAGAAAATGGGTATTGTTCTGCAGTAGCTTGAATTTCGATTATTTTATTTTTTTCTGTAATCACAAAATTTGCATCTGCTTCAGCCTCAGAGTCCTCCTTATAATCTAAATCTAAAATTGGTTTTCCTCTATAAATGCCGCATGAAACTGCCCCAAGGAATTCTCTAATTGGGTCCTTTTTTATCTCTTTTGATGCTAATAAAAAATTTACTGACTGTTTTAGAGCTACAAAAGCTCCAGAGATAGATGCCGTTCTTGTACCGCCATCAGCTTGAATAACATCACAGTCTATGCTTATTTGATTTTCCCCGAGTTGATTTAAGTCAATAACTGATCTCAGGGATCTTCCAATAAGTCTTTGTATTTCTTGTGTTCTTCCTGATTGTTTGCCTGCGGATGCCTCTCTTCGCATTCTTTCCCCGGTTGACCTTGGAAGCATTCCATACTCAGCAGTAACCCATCCAGATCCAGAATTTCTTAACCATGGTGGAACTCTGTTTTCAACTGATGCTGTACATAAAACATGAGTATCGCCAAACTTTACTAGGCAAGATCCTTCAGCATGTTTTGATATTCCAGTCTCAAAAGATATAGCTCGCATTTCATTTGTTTTTCTTTCAGATGGTCGCATTTTTTATCTTTATTTAAGTTAAGGGTTGAAATTTAAACTTTGTGTAATACATAACTATAGTAATCACTATAATGTAAATAATCATTATTGTATGAATTTTTTGGAGTTTTAGATGGCAGATGAAAATGATAAAAATAAAGAAAGCGCTGAAGGCGAAGAAGACAACAAAGGCGACTCCGAAGACATTGCATCTAAAGAAGAAATAAAAGTTGAAATTAGTCCGGAAGAAAAAATTAAAGAACTAGAAGATAAACTGTTAAGAACAGTTGCTGAAATGGACAATATGCGAAAAAGGTCCGATAAGGAAAGATCTGAGGCATATAAGATTGGAGCATCTATATTCATCAAAGATATGCTTCCAATAATTGACAATCTTCAAAGAGCGCTAACATCTTTTGTTGATGATGAGGGTTCAGACACTAAACCTTTCGTAGATGGAACTAACGCAATTTTGAGAGACTTCGAGTCACTATTAGATAAAACAGGTGTAAAAACTATAAACCCTGAGGGTGAGAAATTTGATCCTAATTTTCATGAAGCAATGTTTGAAATACCATCGGATGATCATGAGGCCGGGGTCATTCTCCAAGTAATTGAACAGGGATATGTTCTAGAAAATAGGCTTTTAAGAGCAGCAAAAGTTGGTGTTTCGACAAAAAAAGATGAAGAAAAACTCAATTAGAGCCTTGCATTAAATTTTTTAATTACCATATACAAATCTATAATTATCATTTCTTAAGCTTTATGGAGGCAAGATTATGGGAAGAGTTATAGGAATAGATTTAGGAACTACTAATAGTTGTGTTTCTATTATGGATGGAACACAACCCAAGGTACTAGAGAATTCTGAAGGGGCTAGAACTACACCTTCTATGGTGTCGTTTGACGAAGAAAATTCAAGACTTATTGGTCAACCAGCAAAAAGACAGGCCGTAACTAATCCTGAAAATACTCTTTTTGCCATAAAAAGACTTATTGGACGACCATTTAATGATCCAGCAACCAAAAAAGACATCGATATGGTTCCTTATTCAATAATCAAGGGTAAAAATGGTGACGCATATGTTGAAGCTTCGGGTGAAAGCTACTCACCATCTCAAATTTCAGCATTTATTCTTCAAAAAATGAAAGAAACCGCTGAAGATTATTTGGGTGAAAAAGTTGAACAAGCAGTTATTACTGTTCCTGCTTACTTCAATGATGCTCAAAGACAAGCAACTAAAGATGCTGGTAAAATTGCTGGACTAGAAGTTTTACGAATTATTAATGAGCCAACGGCAGCCGCTTTATCTTATGGTTTAGAAAAAAAAGAAGGAAAGATGATCGCAGTCTATGATCTTGGTGGTGGTACATTTGATATTTCTATACTTGAAATCGGCGATGGTGTCTTTGAAGTTAAATCAACCAATGGAGATACTTTTCTTGGTGGTGAAGATTTTGATCTTACCCTTGTTAATTTCCTGGCAGATGAATTCAAAAAAGATAATGGCGTTGATCTTAGGGGAGATAAACTAGCCTTACAAAGATTAAAAGAGGCCGCTGAAAAAGCAAAAATTGAACTGTCTTCTGCCGCACAAACTGAGGTCAACTTACCATTTATAACAGCAGACCAAAGTGGGCCAAAACATTTAACCTTGAAGCTCTCTAGATCTAAATTAGAAAGTCTGGTAGAGGATTTAGTTCAAAGAACAATCGCGCCATGTAAAGAAGCTCTTAAAGACGCAGGCATTAATGCCTCTGAAATTGATGAAGTAGTTTTGGTTGGTGGTCAGACAAGAATGCCAAAGATTAGAGAAACAGTTCAAGATTTTTTCAAAAAAGAACCAAATATGTCTGTTAATCCAGATGAAGTCGTTGCAATGGGTGCAGCTATACAAGCTGGTGTTCTTCAAGGAGATGTTAAAGATGTGTTGTTGCTTGATGTTACGCCTTTATCCTTAGGAATAGAAACTCTTGGCGGTGTGTTTACAAGATTAATTGAAAAAAACACAACAATACCAACAAAGAAATCCCAGGTTTTTTCTACAGCTGAAGATAATCAGTCTGCAGTAACAATAAGGGTTTTCCAGGGTGAAAGGGAAATGGCCTCTGATAATAAGCTTTTAGGGTCATTTAATCTCGAAGGAATTGCACCTGCGCCTAGAGGTATTCCGCAAATTGATGTTGCCTTTGACATTGATGCTAATGGTATTGTTGCGGTAAGCGCAACGGATAAAGCTACAGGCAAAGAACAAAAAATCACAATAGAAGCATCTGGTGGTTTAAGCGACGATGAAATTGAGGGTATGATAAAAGAAGCTGAATCTAATGCGGAAGAAGATAAACAAAAAAGAGAATCTGTAGAAGCTAAAAATCAAGGTGAGGCTTTAATTCATTCTACAGAAAAAGCTCTAAAAGATGCAGAAGAAAAACTAACTGAAGAAGAAAAAACTGCTGTAGAAGATGCTATTAAATCACTAAAAGATGTTATTGATGGAGATGATTTAAATTCTATCCAAGAGAAAAGCGCTGCCTTATCTCAAGAAGCAATGAAAATAGGTGAAAAACTTTATCAGCAAGAACAAGAAAACAATCAACAAAACGAGGCCGGCGATACATCTGAAGATTTATCTGGCGACGATGTTGTAGATGCAGATTACGAAGAAGTAAAAGAAGATAAAGAAGAAGCATCAAACTAAAGTAGTTTAAGATGGCAAAAAGAGATTATTATGATGTTCTTGGCGTACAAAAAAATGCGTCTGATCAAGATATAAAAAAAGCATATAGAAATCTTGCAAAAGAAAATCACCCAGATAGGAACCCTGGAAATCAAGAAGCTGAAACTCGTTTTAAAGAGATCAGCGAAGCTTATGAAACTCTTAAAGACCCTCAAAATAGATCTTCATATGATCAATTTGGCCATGCCGCATCGCAAGGCGGAATGGGCGGTGGAGGCTTTGGCGGTTTTAACGCTAATTTCTCAGGCTCAATGTCTGACATTTTTGAAGATATATTTGGAGAATTTACTGGCCGAAGAGGTCAAAGCTCATCGCAAGCCCAAAGGCAAACTCGTGGGTCAGATTTAAAAGCAGAGATGGAGATTGATCTTAAAGATGCTTATTTTGGCACAACAAGAGATTTAAATATTAACTCAAATATATCATGTGATGGTTGCAATGGTAGTGGGGCAGCTGAAGGATCTAAAAGAGCTACCTGTGGTCAATGCGGTGGATCAGGAAAAGTAAGGACTCAACAAGGTTTCTTTACATTAGAGAGAACATGCACTTCTTGTTCGGGAAGGGGGTCAATTATTAAAAACCCCTGTAATCCATGTAGAGGCACTGGAAGAGTAAGAAAAAATAGAAAGCTATCAGTAAATATTCCACAAGGTGTTGATGATGGAACCAGAATTAGATTAGGCGGTGAAGGTGAAGCAGGTGAAAATGGTGGTCCATCAGGGGATTTATATGTTTTCATTTCAGTTTTACCAAATGAGTTTTTTAAAAGACAAGAAGCTGATCTTTTATGCGAAATACCTGTAGATCTTGTTTTGGCTGCTTTAGGAGGAGACATTGATGTTCCTTCTCCTGATGGAAAAAAACTTAGAATATCTATTCCTGAGGGATGCCAAAATGAAAGACAGTTTAGGCTTAAAGGTAAAGGTATGCCAGTTTTACAATCGAGAAGATACGGAGATTTATTCGTCGAAATTCATGTTGAAATACCAAAAGACCTTAACAAAAAACAAATAAACCTATTGAAAGAATTTGAGAAAGAAGCATCTAAAAATAATAGTCCAGAGTCTAATGATTATATTTCTAGATTAAAAAAAATCTTTAAAAACTAATTTAGGGTTTTTTATGTTTAAATTTTCTTTTTCTATTAGGATAGCATGTACTGCATATTTGACACTCTAAACCCCAACATTCTCTTGCTTGACAATATTCTCTACCCCAAAAAATAATTTGTAGATGCAGTTTCTGCCAACCTTCTTTGGGAAATAGTCTTTTTAAATCTTTTTCAGTCTGTTTTACATTTTTGCCATTGGTAAGGCCCCAGCGTTGGGCGAGTCTATGAATATGAGTGTCTACTGGAAATGCCGGCTTGTTAAATGCCTGACTAACAACAACTGAAGCGGTTTTATGACCAACTCCCGGTAATTTTTCTAATTCTATCAAATCACTTGGGACTCTTCCTTTGTGATCTCTAACTAAAATATTTGATAGCTTCTTAATTGCTTTTGATTTTTGAGGGCCTAATCCACATGGACGTATAATTCCATATATTTCTTTTTCTGATAATTTTCTCATTTCTTCAGGATCACTAGCTTTTTTAAAAAGAAGTGGCGTGACTTTATTAACTCTCTCATCTGTACATTGAGCCGACAATAAAACAGCTATCAAGAGCGTAAAAGAGTCGCTATGATCCAAGGGCACAGGAGTTTCTTTATATTGTTCATCAAGAATTTCTGAAATAATATTTATTCTTTCAGACTTATTCATATTTTAAAGAATAAGCTTCTTTTGATGAGTCAAATTCATATACAAGTGGCTCACCAGTTGCAATTTCTCTCTCAAGAATTTCTTCTGAAGATAGATTCTCAATATGCATTATTAAGGAACGCAGTGAATTACCATGGGCGCTAATAAATACATTTTCTTCAACCTTTAGCTTAGTAAAAACCTCAGATGAAAAAAAAGGTATTACTCTTTCTGCTGTATCTTTTAAACTTTCACCATTCGGCGGGGGTATATCAAATGATCTCCTCCAAATATGCACTTGCTCTTCTCCCCATTTCTTTCTCGCATCATCCTTATTAAGGCCAGTTAAATCTCCATAGTCTCTTTCATTTAGCTCTTGGCGCTTAGCTAATTTATATTCTTTAATATTAAGACCTTTGATAATAATTTCAGCAGTGATAATGGCCCTATCAAGAATAGAAGTGTAATAATGGTCATAAGTTATTCCAAGATTATTTAATTTGACCCCTGCTTCCTTGGCCTCAACAAGTCCTTTATCTGTTAACCCTGGATTCTCCCAGCCGGTAAACAAATTTTTTTCATTCCATTCACTTTGGCCGTGCCTTACAAGAGATAAATATGACATTAAGAACCTTTCTAAAAACCCAAAACATCTTGCATAGTATATAAACCGGGTTCCTTATCTTGCCCCCAACTTGCTGCTTTTAAAGCGCCATTAGCAAATATATCTCTACTCTCAGCTATATGTGCTAAAGCTATTCTCTCATTATTTCCTTCAAAAATTACTGAATGGTCACCAACTACACCTTCTTTTCTGTATGAGGAAAATCCTATATCCCCCTTTTTGCGTACTAAGCCTTCTTTTATTTTAGTCAGATTTATTTCATCTTCTACAACTATAGGATCATCAATAACTTTTTTATTTTCTAAATTAATATCCATTCCATTTGCAACAAAAGAACCGAGAGCAAGAGCCGTACCTGATGGATGGTCTTTCTTTTCCTTGTGATGAACCTCTGAAATTTCGATACTCCAGTTGTCATCTAATAATTTTGAAGCATTCTGAACAATTCCAAGTAAAATATTAAGACCTAGACTCATATTGCCTGACCTAATAATAGTTGCGTGTCTTGCTGCAGCTTGTATCATCTCATCATGTTTATTATCAAAGCCAGTAGTGCCAATGACATGCACTATTCTTGCCTGGGCGCTGAGTTCAGAAGCATATAGGGTGGAGTCAATAGAGCTAAAATCAATTAGAGCATCTGATTTTGTAACTGCACTTATTAAATCATCATTTATTTCGACTCCTGCAATAGAACACCCTGCAAGCTTATATGCATCTTCTCCAATAAATTTTGAGTCTTTTCCTTCAATTGCTGCAACTAAATTGTAATTAGGGGAGTTTGATATTTGTCTTATTAGTTCACAGCCCATTTTACCAGCGGCGCCAACAATTGTTATATTAATTTTCTCATTCATCCTATCACTATAAGCACAATTATCTCTTTCTTAACCATAATTCTTCTATCTTATGATTTTCATTCTTCTTTACAATCATAGATGCCCTGTTTCTTGTCGGCAAAATATTTTCATCTAAATTTTTTAGATTAATTGTTTTCCAAATTTGCGTGGCCAACTCGACAGCCTCTTCATCACCTATATCGACAAATCTATTAAAGAAAGAATTTTCATCTGAAAAGGCTTTTTGTCTCAAATTTAAAAACCTCTCAATATACCATTTTCTAATTACAAGCTCGTCTGCATCTAAATAGATTGAAAAATCAAAGAAATCAGAAACAACAGGCTCATAATAATTTTCTTTAGGTATTGGCGGCTGCAAAACATTTATGCCTTCAAGAATTAAAATAGATGGAGAATTTACGGTTATATTTTCATCCTCAAGAATGTCATAAACTAAATGAGAATATTTAGGGACCTCAAGGTTTTTTATGCCAGATTTAATATTGAATAAAAAATCATATAGTAGTTTTGTATTATAGCTTTCTGGAAATCCTTTTCTTTCTAGTAGACCTTTCTCCTCAAGAATTGAATTCGGGTAAAGAAAGCCATCGGTCGTAACTAATTCAATATTTTTAGATTTATATATTTTAGAGAATAAAAGCTGTAATATTTTTGAAAAAGTTGATTTACCAACAGCTACCGAACCTGCAATTCCGACAATAAAAGGTATATTTGTTTCTACATTAAGAAATTCATTAATCTTATTATTTAAAGAATGCCTATTATGAATATTAAGCATAATTAATTCAGCAATTGGTAAATAAAGCTCTTTTATTTCCTTAGCATCAAGCTCTACATCCAAGCTAAGCAATGAGTTTACCTCTTCTTGATTAATATCAATATCTTCATCACTTTTGGGTTTATTCCATTTTTTTGGCGAGAATTTATTATATAAACCACCTAGAGGATAAGCTGTTTTTTTTAAATCCATGTAACTATTTTCTTCGATTTTTGAGTTCTTGAAAAACTTCATTTGGATCAACATTTGAAAGTTTCAATAAAAGTAACCAATGGTATATAAGATCGGCGCTCTCATTGATGATTTCTTTTTTTGTTTCAGCCAGTGAAGCTATAATTAACTCAGATGCTTCTTCACCAACTTTTTGAGAAGCCCTTTTTATTCCTTTCTCTAATGTCTTATAGGTATAAGAGTTATCGTCTCCAGAATTTTCTTTTTCTTTAATAATTTCCCAAAGTTCATTTATTATTTCTGTGTGGTCATCCATAATTATTTTCTTACACTAAGTCCCTTTTCAAATAATTTATCTTTTACCTCTTTTATAGTAATTTCTCCAAAATGAAAAATGGAAGCCGCTAAAACAGCGCTAGCGCCTCCTTCTATTATGCCTTCAATAATATGATCAATATTTCCAACTCCACCTGAAGCAATAACAGGAATTTCAAGTTTTTTTGTTATCTTATTTAATAGCTCAGTATCATATCCTTTTTTTGTTCCGTCTCTGTCCATAGAAGTTAATAAAATCTCTCCTGCTCCAAGTAATTCGGCCTCTTTAGCAAAATTTATAGGATCTAGCCCAGTGGGCTCTCTTCCTCCATGGGTATAAATTTGCCAACCATCATTATTACTCTTAGCGTCAATAGCAACAACTATGCACTGACTGCCAAAAGCTTTGCTTGCTTCTTTTATAAAATTTGGATTTGTAATTGCTGATGTATTAATTGATACTTTATCTGCACCAGATTCTAGAAGCATCTTTATGTCTTCATTAGTTCGTACACCACCGCCAACTGTAAGAGGCATAAAGCATTTTTCTGCAGTTCTTTTTACAACATCTAATAAAATCGATCTATTTTCATGACTAGCTGTTATATCAAGAAAACATAATTCATCTGCTCCTGCTTCATCATAAGCTTGGGCCGCCTCTACTGGATCGCCAGCGTCAACTAAGTTTACAAAATTTATACCCTTTACGACTCTTCCATTTTTAACATCTAAACAAGGTATAATTCTAGTTTTGAGCATCTTGATTACCTAAAATCTCTAAGGATTCAGCAATATCAATCTTGTTATCATATATTGCTCGCCCACATATAAGACCTGAAATACCTTTGTCTTCAAATTCACTTATCATAGCAATATCAGCAATTTTAGAAACGCCACCAGAAAGAATGACAGGAATTTTATATTTGCTTGCTATATCTGATGTCATTTCAATATTTGGTCCTTGCATCATACCATCTTTATTTATATCTGTTAAAATTATACCGCCAATATTTAGTCTTGATACAAATTCTAGAACACTATCTAAATCTTTATCTGAATCTTCTGTCCAGCCATGTATTTTTATTTTGCCATTTAGCACATCGGTACCTAACCAAATTCTATGTGGATATTCATTAGCCGAAGATTCAAGAAAATTTAAATCCTGAAAGGCTGCTGTTCCAATAATTGCCCTATCAATCCCTAAATCAAAAAGAAATTTAAGCCTTTCAGGGGTTCTTATTCCTCCTCCAAATTGAATTTTCAAGTTTGTTTTTTTCTTAATTTCTAACAATATTGGGCCATTTTTTGATTCGTCGCCTTTGGCTGCGTCTAAATCAACAATATGAACCCATGCACATCCCTCTGACTCAAAGATTTGAGCTTGTTTTACTGGATCTTTATTGAAAACTGTTTTTTTTGAGTAATCGCCCTTTTTTAATCGCACACATTCTTTATCTATTAGATCTATAGCTGGATATAAAATCATGGCTTCCACATCAGAAATCTTTTTATAAATTCTACCCCTGATCTTTGGCTCTTTTCAGGATGGAATTGAGTACCAATAATGTTTTTTTTGATAATAGCAGACGGAAAAGGTTGATTATAATTTGTTGTAGCTAAAATATTATTAGTATTTTTTACATTGAAATAATATGAATGAACAAAATAAAAATCTTCTCCGTTAAGATCAGAAAATTTTCCATCATCTCTTTTAAAATTAACTTCATTCCACCCCATATGAGGTATTTTTAAATTTTTATCATCAGGATATAAATTTTCAACACTACCTGGGACCCAACCAAGGCCCTTAGATTCAATATTCTCAAAACCTTTATCTGCCATTAGTTGAAGGCCTACACATATACCTAGTATTGGTATCCCGTGATCATGAACCCTTTCTGATATAGACTCCTTCAATCCTTTTATTGATGTAAGTTTGTTAAAACATTCAGCAAACGCTCCTACGCCTGGAAGAACTAACTTATCAGCTCTAAAGATAATTTCGGGCTCATTAGTAACAGTAACGCTACCAGATATATTCAATTCGTTTAATGCTAACTCAAACGCTTTTCTTGCAGAATGAATGTTTCCACATTCATAATTAATTATTGCAATATTAATATTGCGCATGCTTAGTTTCCGAGACTTCCTTTACTAGAAGGAACCCTATCTCCCTCCCTTGGATCAATAGATAGCGCTTCTCTAATACAACGTGCAAGACCTTTAAAACACGACTCTGCTATATGATGGTTATTCTCTCCATAAATATTCTCAACATGAACTGTTGCGCCAAGGTTTTGAGCAAAAGCTGCAAACCATTCATGAAAAAGCTCTGTATCCATTTCGCCCAATAGTGGCTTAGAAAATTTTACAGACCACTCTAAATGCGGTCTCTTTGAAACATCTATGGAAACCCTAGTTAAAGTTTCATCCATTGGTATATGAGTATTGCCAAATCTTCTGATACCAGAAAAGTCACCCAAAGCATCGGCAATTGCCAAACCAATAACAATTCCAGTGTCTTCAACTGTATGATGTTGGTCAACATGTAAATCGCCCTTAGCATTAAGCTTCAGGTCTATAAGGGAATGTCGAGAAAAACTATCAAGCATATGGTCTAAAAAACCTATACCTGTTTCGATCTCAGATTCTCCTATCCCATCAATATTTACCTCGCAAGAGATTTGGGTTTCTTTTGTATCTCTTTGAATTTTAGCTGTTCTTTTACTCATTTTATTTCTTCCAATTTATCCTATAGTTTCTTTTTTACGCAAATGCAAAACAAATGCTCCTTCTCCGCCTTGTTTTCTATGAGCATTTGAAAAACTAATAATAAATTTGTGAGATTTTTTATCATCCAAATAATCTTTTACTACATGCCTAATAATACCTGAGCCCTTGCCAGTAATGATGTTTATATATCTATATCCATTAAAAAAACTTTTATGGATGAAGCTTTCAACTATATCTCTTGCTTCAAATCTGTCCATACCGTGTAAATCAATTTCTGCATCTATTTTTATTTTGCCCTTTAAAATCTTTCTTAGTGTATCTCTAGTTATCTGATTTGGTTTAGGAAAATTTTTTTTGTCTATACGTTTTTCTTTATAAACAAAGTTTGATTTCTCATCCGGCTTTAGCCATTTGAGAATATCGTCATCAGATAATTTTTTCATTTTAACTCTCTGATTGAGTTGAAATTAACTGCCAAGCTGGGCTTTTGTCTTTTAATGCCTTTTTAAAGGTCCACTGATCAATAACTGATATTGGATTATCTTTATTTCCTTCAATGATTTGATCATTTTCATCTAAAACATAAGTGATTATTCTTGAATAAAATTCAACGGTAAGTAATACATTTTTTCGCTCGATTTTGGCATCAATAATATCAGACTTATCGAATGCAATTACCTCATTTACAAGTCGTTTATTTTTATTTTTTCTTTCATTTATTGCCTCATGAAAGCCGTCATAGACATCTTTACTTATAATATTTTTAATAGTTTTTAAGTCTCCATCGGCATAGTTCTTTAATATTAGTTCATAGGCATTGCTTGCGCCATCTAAGAAGCTTTTTTCGCTGAAGCCGGGTAACTGACTACCAATGAATAATAAAATATCTTCTTTAGTTTTTGGCTGTTTTTTTTCTTTCGGTTTTGTTAAAGATTCAATATCGGCACTTACACGCGATGCATACTTATTTTGCCTAAGAGGATCTTCGTTGCCTGTTCTACGGCCAAGTATCATTCTTAATCTTATAAATCCCACAACAGCTATTAAAAACAAGATCAAATTGAATGGATCAAATGGGTTTCCCATAAATTACTCCTAATTGCGAAAGCATTATACTATAATGTTTAATAATAAAATGGAAAAATTTAAATGGTTTATATTTTATCTTTCTTTTTGATTGGTCTTCCAATACTAGAAATTTGGATACTCATTGAGCTTGGCTCAGTATTTGGTTTTTGGGGTACATTGCTTTTAGTTTTTGGTACAGCAATATTGGGAATATTTCATATAAGGATGCAGGGTTTTGAATTAATTTTCAATCTACAAAAAAAACTAATGTCCGGTCAAAAAGCTATACCTGAATTGATCCAAGGCGTTGGGTTATTAATTAGTGGCTTCTTCTTCATTGTGCCCGGCGCAATAACAGATATAATTGCTTTGATTTTTTTGATACCCTTTACTCGCAAATATATTTTGAAATTGTTGATTGGCTTCTTAATAGATAAGATGAGGGAAAGAGGTTACTAATCAAACTTCAAAATCATCCCATAATGATTTTACAGACATAGCATTTATAAAATTCGTATGATCTTCTTTTTCTTTTTCGCTTACACCATATGAATAAATTTCTACTTCCTTAATTTTAGGTGAATTAGTTTGATTGCTTTCAAGTGTTTCTACAATATTATCAGAATCAAGTTTCAAACCTGGCTCTTTGCCCCCCAAAAGCTCAAGATAAACATCCGCCAAAATCTTAGAATCAAGTAGTGCTCCATGTAGCTCTCTATCATAATTATTAATATCAAACCTACGGCACAATGCATCTAAGCTATTTTGAGCGCCTGGATATTTATCTCTTGAAATCTTAAGCGTATCAATTGCTTGGTTCAAATTGATTTCGTTCATATCAAGCCTCTTCAGCTCCGAATTTAGAAAGCCTATATCAAATTCAGCGTTATGGATTATTAAGGGACTATCAGATATAAATTCTAGAAAATCCTCAACAATTTCTTTGAAAAGAGGTTGGTCTTTTAAAAAATCATTCGATAGACCATGCACTTCCTCTGCGCTTGGATCCATCATTTTTTGGGGATTAAGATATGTTTGATAGGTTCGACCTGTAGGCATATGATTTATTAATTCAACACAGCCTATTTCTACAACCCTATCTCCGTTCTTTGGACTCAGGCCCGTTGTTTCAGTATCTAATGCAATTTCTCTCATTCTATTATCTTTTTTACAATATTCGCTACCTGATTTCTAGCGTCTTCAATACTAATTGAAGTGTCTACAATAAAGTCAGCTTTCTTCTTTTTTTCATGGTTTGGTATTTGCTGTGTTATTATTTTTTCGAATTTTTCTTTTGTCATATTTGGTCTAGATAAAACTCTTTCTTCTTGTATTTCTCTGGGGGCATCAACGACAACTATGTAATCGACAAATTTTTCACCGCCTGTTTCAAATAATAAAGGTATATCTAGGACAACGGCTTTGGCTTTGGCGTTTTCGTCAAAAAATACCTTTCTGTCTTCACCAACAAGTGGGTGAATTATATTTTCAAGACTCTTTATCTTTTCTGGATCCCCTAAAACCTCTGTACTTAAACTTTCCCTGTTAACAGAGCCATCTGGGTTAATTGAGTTTGGAAATTTTTCTTTAATTTTTTCTGAGCCTTTCTGACCTGCTCCATATAATTTATGAACAGCAGCATCAGCATCGTATAAAGGAAGGCCAAGTTCAGAAAAAATTTTTCCTGTCGCAGTTTTTCCCATACCTATTGAACCAGTCAACCCAATTTTTAACACTTAAGCACCTATATTCTCTTCTAGCTTCTCATATAAAAGGTTATCTTCTAATAAATTGTCCAAATTATTATAATTATAAAAAAGACAAAAGGCTGGCGCCGCTTGATTAATAAGCATTCCCAATCCATTTGTAAAATTACGATTAAATTTTCTTGCTGATGATAATAAATTTGTTTCAAGTGGAGAGTAAACTATATCATAAACAAAAAGATCTTTTTTTGAATTATCTAAATTAAAGATTAAGCTGGCATCAATGCCTTCCATACCTAATGAAGTTGAGTTTATAAGAAGATCACAATTTTCAATGTTTTCTTCAAATTTATCAAGTGACCCATGAGATAGCTTTAAGGGGCTATCGATATTTTTTAAGGCATGACTTAGCTCTTCAGCTTTTGATGGTGATCTATTTAGTATTAGTAAATTTCTTGTTTCATCTTTCTTTCTGTTCTTAAAGCCCTCAATGAGACCGTATGCAATTGACTTAGCAGCGCCGCCGGCACCCAAGATAATGATTTTTTTGATTTTATCTAAAGATTTTATTTTTTTGAACAAAAGAGATGAGAAGCCAAAATAATCAGTATTGTAACCGATCAGTTTATTGTTTTCTATTTTAATGGTGTTAATTGCTGGGGCTTCTTTATTATAAAAACTTAATTCATTATTAATTGTTTCATCGACAATTTCACTGGCAATTTTTTTAAAAGGTATAGTTATATTGAAACCACTATAGCCATCCTCCTTAAGTTTTTTAACCAACCTTACAAACTCTTTTTCATTTTCGGCAAGCATGGCTTCGTACGAACCATCAATGCCTATTTTATCTAGCCAATAGTTATGAATTAGAGGTGATCTACTATGTTCAATCGGGTTACCTATGACAGCAGCTTTAATCATCTAATCATTACTTATTTTTTTTATTGCATTGAGTAATTGTATCAGTGGCAAACCCACAATTGTAAAAAAGTCACCATTGATTTTTTTAAAAAGTGTGGAGCCATAGCCTTCTAAGTTGTATGCACCAACACACTTTAAAATATTGCTGCCAGATTTTGATAAATATGTTTCAATTTCTGTGTTTGTCAATTTGTGCATTCCCATTCGAGAAATACTAACATGTCTCCAAATAATTTTATTTTTTTTGGATATTACAGTTCCAGAGATTAGATTGTGTGTTTTATTCGAAAGTTCTTTTAGATGTTTTTTGGCCTCTTGGACTGATTTTGGTTTGTCATAAATTTTATTATTGTGGAGTAAAACTTGGTCGGCTCCTATGATTATTTCTTTAGGTCCAGCATTTATAGAAAGAGCCTTTTTTTCTGCTAAATATATAGCGAGATCTTTCTTTTTACCTTTAAATTCTTTTTTTTGTAACGCCTCATCTATGGTTGGGCTTTTGACTTTAAATTCTAATCCTGTGTTTTTCAAAAGTTTCTTTCTTGAGGGAGAGCTTGATCCTAAAATAATTTTCATTTCTGTGCTCTTATACTCATTATAGCTGCGGCTGTTTCTTCAACCGATCTTCTTGTTGTGTCAATCGTTGGCCAACCCATTTTGTTGAATATTTTTTTCGCTTCATTAATTTCTTTTGTAACACTATTTATGTTTGTGTACTCATCTTTTTTTGGATCAAGCCCTAATTCAATAGCTCTTTTTTTTCTTACTTCAACAAGATTCTGTGGTGTGGTTATTAGCGCTATAACTGAAAGGTTTTTTTTATTTCCATTTAGTTTTGGGAGCTCTTGATTTGGAACAAGTGGAATATTAGCAGCTTTAATTCCTTGGTTCGCAAGATATATACATGTTGGTGTCTTCGATGTTCTACTAACGCCAACCAAAATAATTTCTGCGCCTGTAATGGTGTCAATATTTTGACCATCATCATGCTCAAGGGTAAAATTGAGAGCCTCGATTCTTTTAAAATATTCATCATTTAATTTATGCTGTCCTCCAGGCATCTTTGTCGCTTTAATTCCTGTTTCATCTTCAATCAAAGAGACTATATTGTTCATGAACGGCATATATCTAATATTATTATCATCACAAAAGCTCTCAAGCATTTTGCTTATTTCGTCATCAACAAGAGTACAAAGTACTAATCCTGGACTTTCTTTAATTTTTTCAAAAACACGCTCAAGATTTTTTTTACTCCGGATTAAGGGGTAAACATTTTCTTCGTATTTTAGATTTTCAAACTGTGCTGCTGCTGCTGCGCCAACAGACCTAAGGGTTTCTCCAGTTGAATCTGATATTAGATGTATAACTAGTTTGTTGTTACTCATTTTTTTAAACTGTTCACTTCCTGTTAATAAAGTTTATTAGATTGTTGATAAATTAAATAATTAGCAAGATATTCATATTGTTCTAAATTAGCTAACATAATAATAAAATTTACAAATTAATCTGTTTAAAATGTAAGTAAATAGATTTTTTAGTATTTATCCACACAATTAACATAAAAAAAACTGTGTTAAGTAATTGAGCTTATTATATAATTATTTAAATTGTGGATAAATTAATAATTTTTTTTTATTTTTGGTAGTTTGTTAGTAACATTGTTGATATAATGTTTATCACCACTATTTCGGTGACTACCACATCTACTATAATTAATAATATTATTATAGAACCAATCTAAATTATATTTCTTAGGATATTAAAATGAAAGAATTAAAACTTCAAGAGTTGAAAGGTAAAACAGCAGCAGAATTAATAGATTTTGCTAAGGAAAATGGCGTTGAAAACTCCAGTGCGTTAAGAAAACAAGAACTACTATTTGCAATATTAAAAGAACTTTCAGAAGTAGATATTGAAATTATCGGTGAAGGCGTTATAGAGGTATTACAGGATGGGTTCGGTTTTTTAAGATCACCAGATGCTAATTATTTACCAGGTCCTGATGATATCTATGTTAGCCCTTCACAAATAAGAAAGTTTTCACTCAAAACAGGCGATACTGTTGAGGGATATATTAGAGGTCCTAAAGAAGGCGAAAGATATTTTGCTTTAGTAAAGGTAAATAGTATAAATTTTGAAGAGCCAAAAAAAGCAAGAACAAAAGTTCATTTTGATAATTTAACTCCTCTATATCCTGAAAGTCCATTTGTTATGGAAGTGGTTGAAAAAGATAAAAAGGATCTATCAGATAGAGTTATAGATATTGTATCGCCTTTAGGCAAAGGACAAAGAGCATTGATTGTGTCTCCTCCAAGGACAGGAAAAACTGTATTACTTCAAAATATTGCAAACTCAATTACAAAAAATCATCCTGAATGTTACTTAATTGTATTATTAATTGATGAAAGACCAGAAGAAGTTACTGATATGCAAAGATCTGTTGATGGTGAGGTTGTGTCTTCTACATTTGATGAACCAGCTAGCAGACATGTTCAAGTTTCAGAAATGGTTATGGAAAAAGCAAAAAGATTAGTAGAACACGGCCGCGATGTTGTAATACTTCTAGATTCTATTACACGTTTAGGTAGGGCCTTTAATACCGTTGTACCGTCATCCGGAAAAGTTTTAACTGGTGGTGTTGACGCAAACGCACTCCAAAGACCTAAAAGATTTTTTGGAGCCGCAAGAAACATTGAAGAAGGCGGATCATTGACCATAATATCAACAGCTTTAATCGATACAGGAAGCAGAATGGATGAAGTAATTTTTGAGGAATTTAAAGGAACAGGGAATAGTGAAATTGTCCTTGATCGTAAGATCGCTGATAAAAGAGTTTATCCAGCAATAGATATAATGAAATCTGGAACAAGAAAAGAAGAGCTTTTAATAGAAAACGAACAACTACAAAAAATATATGTACTTCGCAGAATTCTTGATCCAATGGGCACAACAGATGCAATAGAATTTCTAATTGATAAACTGTCCCAGACAAAAACCAATGATGATTTTTACGATTCTATGAACACTTAACTAAATGACTATTTTTGCGCTTTCAACAGTTGAAGGTCAGTCAGGTGTTGCTATCATCAGAGTTTCAGGTCCTTTATCTAAAAAGGCACTAAAGCGCTTAACTGGGAAAGAACCAAAACCACGACTAACAACTCTTACAAAAATAAAAACATTAGATAAAAATATTATTGATGAAGGTTTAGTTGTTTACTTTCCAAAAAGACAAAGCTTTACAGGTGAGGAGGTTGCGGAATTTCACATTCATGGAAGCACAGCAATTATAGATACACTTCTTAAGGAGCTAGGAAAAATAAAAGGTTTAAGGCCAGCTAAACAGGGTGAATTTACGAAACAAGCCTATTTAAACGGTAAAATGAACCTTTTGCAGGTCGAGGGCCTATCTAGTCTAATTCAAGCAGAAACAGAAGCACAAAGATCGAGAGCACTCGAAGCTTATTTGGACCAAAATTCTAAAATACATTTTATATGGCTTCAGGAGCTCAAAAAAGCACTAGCATATATCGAGAGCAGCATCGACTTCTCAGATGAAGACATTCCAAAATCCCTATTAAGCGCCGCAAAAAAACTAATAAAAACAACAACAATCGAAATAAAAAAATATGAAGCAAGTTTTGAAGATAATAAAAAAATAAAAGAAGGTATAAAAATAGTAATACTTGGAATACCCAATTCAGGAAAATCAACTTTAATCAATTATTTATCAGGAGAAAAAATAGCAATTGTTTCAAAAAAGGCAGGCACAACTAGAGATATTTTAAACCAAAAACTAAACATAAAAGGTATACCGGTGACATTTTATGACACCGCCGGCCTTAGAAAATCAAAAAATGATATTGAGGTAGAAGGAAACATAAGAGCAAAGAAAATTGCTAAAAATGCCGATATTAAGCTGTATCTTGGCTCTAACAACACTAAGAAACCATTTGGAAACATTTCAATTGATAAAGGCAAAAACAACTTAGTGGTTATTAATAAATCTGATCTAAAAAAGAAACACAACGAAAAACCCAACCTTACTATATCGCTCAAAAACAATAAATCATTAGATGTTTTATGGAAAAAAATTAATGAAAAAATTAAAAGCCTTGTTAACACATCTAGTGGACCAAGCATCACATCCGAAAGGGAATATGCCCATATATTGAAAAGCATAGAAATTCTTGAAAACATCAACCTTAAAGACATTTCTTTAACTGCAGAAGATATTAGAACGGCTATTAACGAAATTTCAGAAATTACCAAAAAGACTGATAATGAAGATATATTGGATATAATTTTTAATGAGTTTTGCATAGGCAAATAATGTTTCACATGAAACATTCTTTCCATTATGTTTCACATGAAACATTTTCCTTGATTAAAATAAATTATAACCATAAAACAAACTATGAATGAATTTGATGTAATCGTTATTGGTGGAGGCCATGCTGGTTGTGAGGCTGCTACAGCATCTGCAAGGGTAGGCGCTCATACACTTTTAATCACTGGATCACTGTCAACAATAGGAGCTATGTCTTGTAACCCAGCTATGGGCGGTATAGGAAAAGGACATCTTATTAGAGAAATCGATGCTCTTGATGGCGTTATGTCAAGGGTATCAGACTTATCCGGAATACAATTTAGAGTTCTAAATAAAAGAAAAGGACCAGCCGTTCAGGGCCCAAGAGCACAAATTGATAGGTCGTTGTACCTATATAATATGCAAAATGTGATATCTAATTATAAAAACCTCCACACCCACGAGTCTATGGTCGAAGATTTAATAGTTGAAAATAACAGAATTAAAGGAGTGTTATGCAAAAATGGCGATACATTTTTTGCTGCTTCTGTTGTACTAACAACAGGAACCTTTCTTAACGGGATTATATTTTGTGGTAAAAATACAACACCTGGGGGAAGAATTGATGAGCCACCTGTTATAGGACTATCAAAAAGGCTAAAGAATCTTAAAATTAATTTATCTAGGCTAAAAACTGGTACTCCGGCGAGATTAATCAAAGACACTATTAATTTTGATAAACTTGAAGAACAATTAGCCGATAAGATACCAGAGCCTTTTTCTTATATGTGTCAAGAAATTACAAACAAACAAATTAGTTGTCATATTACAAGGACAACGAAAGAAACACATAAAATAATCAAAGATAATATTAAAGAATCTGCAATGTATTCAGGGATGATATCCGGCGTTGGACCAAGATATTGCCCCTCAATTGAAGATAAGGTCGAAAGATTTAGCGAGAAGGATAGCCATCAAATATTTCTTGAGCCAGAAGGTCTCAATAGCAATCTTATTTATCCGAATGGCATATCAACATCTTTGCCAGAAGATATACAAGATAAATTTTTGAAAACTATTCCTGGTCTTGAAAAAGTTGAAGTTGCTAAATACGGATACGCTATAGAATATGATTATGTTGATCCTAGAGAATTAGATCACACACTTGAGGTAAAAAAACTACCAGGCCTTTGGTTGGCTGGGCAAATAAATGGTACAACAGGCTATGAAGAAGCTGCAGCCCAAGGTCTAGTTGCCGGCATGAATGCTGGACGATATTCACAAGATAAAAAAAGTTTTAAGTTTGATAGGGCTGATGGCTATTTAGGCGTTCTTATCGATGACTTAGTAACAAAAGGAGTTACAGAGCCATATAGGATGTTTACTTCAAGATCGGAATACCGCTTGAGCCTTCGCGCTGATAATGCAGATCAAAGGCTAACTGATATTGGAATAGATCAAGGAGTTGTTTCTAGCAAAAGAAAAGACTTCTGGAATAAAAAAAAGAAAAAATTAACATCTCTAAGAGATAAATTAAATAATTATAACTTAACTCCTAATAAAGCCCGAAAACTAGGACTGAAAATTAATTTAGATGGAAAAACTAGATCTGCTTTTGATTTATTAGGCTATCACGAAATTAATTTTAAAAAGATTGAGGAAATTTGGCCAGATTTTTCTACAAACGATGAAACTCTAAAAAATACTATTTCTGCAGAAGCCACTTATGGACGATATCTAGAGAGACAAGAGAGAGATATTGAAATGTTTAGAAAAGAAGAGACAAAAGTATTAAGCGATGAATTGGATTATAATTCTATCAAAGGGTTATCTAATGAACACAAACAGAAACTAACTAAAATCAAACCCTCAACTCTTGGACAAGCCCAAAGAATTGACGGCATCACACCTTCAGCAATTGGTCTTATATTATCCCATATGAAAAATCAAAGCGGGGGCCAAAACTGACAACTAATAATAAATTAGAGACCTCCTTCTTATCCAAAGAAAAAGAAAAAAAATTAAAACTTTTTCAGGAGGAAATCATTAAGAATAATCAAAAGTTCAATTTAGTAAGTAAATCATCAATATTAAATTTATGGGAAAGGCATATTATTGATAGTGCGCAACTAATTAATTTTTTCCCTAAGGGCTTTGACAGGTTTATAGACATCGGATCAGGAGCTGGTTTTCCTGGATTAGTTATTAAGATTTTGGATAATAACTTAAAGGGCCACCTTGTTGAATCAAACACAAAAAAAGCTAAATTTTTATCTAATACATCCAAGTTGCTTGGTATTGATATCAGCATTCACAATGAAAGATTTGAAAATTTAAAGAAATTCAAAAATGATAATAAATTTGTTTTAACCTCAAGAGCTGTTTCTAGTCTGAATAAAATGATAAAAATAAGTTTGTCATTCCTTCAGTCAGGATCAATTGGTCTCTTCCATAAGGGAGAAAAATGGCAACAAGAAATAAGCGAAGCAAGTAAGTTTTGGGCATTTGAATTTGAGGCAATTGGCAGTTTAACAAATAAAGATTCACGAATTATTATGATTAAAAATGTTATAAGAAAGTAATTATGAAGAAAATATATTCTATTATAAATCAAAAAGGCGGCGTAGGAAAAACAACAACAACAATTAACCTAGGTACGGGTATGGCAGCATGCGGCGCAAATGTTCTTTTGGTTGATATGGATCCGCAAGGAAACCTATCTACTGGAATGGGAGTAGAGAAATATGATAGAAAAAAAGGCGTTTATGATATTTTAGTAAATAATATTCCTGTGGATGATGTTCTAATTAAAACCGATATTAAAAATCTGGATCTGATACCTTCAAACGATGATTTATTAGGAATAGATATCCTTTTATCAAATGAAGCCGATAGGGTTATGCGACTTAAGAAAGCGATCGAAGAATTAAAAAATTACGACTATATTTTACTTGATTGCCCGCCCTCATTAAGTCTTTTAACTCTTAATGCATTAGTAGCATCAAATGGAGCCCTAGTCCCACTTCAAGCAGAATTTTATGCTTTAGAGGGCTTGAGTCAGCTTCTTAAAACTATTGAAGATATAAAAGATTCAGTTAATCACAGTCTCGTTCTCGAAGGTGTTATAATTACTATGTTTGATGGTAGAAACAATCTATCAAACCAAGTGGAGCAAGATGTAAGGTCATATTTAGGGACCGAAGTTTTCACAACGAAGATTCCAAGAAATATTCGATTATCAGAAGCCCCATCCCACGGGATGCCTGCTTTAATATATGACCATAAATGTACTGGAAGCGCAGCCTATATAAATTTGGCTAGAGAAGTTTTAAATAAATCAGGGTGGGTAATAAAATGACGAAAAAGAAGGGCTTAGGAAAAGGATTGGCTGCGTTAATAGGTGAAGCAGGAGATTCAAATTTAAGCAAATCTGACATTAAAGAAATTAATGAAGTAAATGAAAGAAAAAGTGATGAGATTCCTATAGAATTTTTATTTCCCAATAAAAACCAACCTAGAAAAATATTTGATCAAGAAAAGATAAACGAATTAAGCCAATCTATTAAACAAAAAGGTCTAATTCTTCCAATATTAGTAAAAAAAATAGATGAAAAAAATTACCAAATAATTGCTGGTGAAAGAAGATGGAGGGCATCTCAAAAGGCCGGATTACATAATATTCCGGTAATTATTAAGAATTTAGATGATAAAGAGATATTGGAAATAGCTCTTATTGAAAATATGCAAAGAGAAGATCTTAACCCAATAGAAGAAGCTGAGGGAATAACAAGATTACAAGAAGAGTATCAATATACTCAAGAAGAATTAGCGAAAATCTTAGGAAAATCAAGACCACAAATTAGTAACACAATTAGATTGCTAAAATTACCTCATAAAGTTCAAGAGTTTGTACAAAATAAATCTTTATCTGCTGGCCATGCAAGAGCTCTTGTGGGGGTTGAAAAAGCTTATTCTATAGCCCAAATTGCCATCAAAAAGGATATGAATGTTAGACAGCTTGAAACCTATATAGCTTATATTAAGAACAAGAAAAGCAAAAGGGGCGGCAATAAATTGAAAGACCCCAATATATTGTCTTTAGAAAATGAAATTACCCAGATGTTGGGGTTATCTACCAAAATTGAACAAAAAGGTAATGAAAAAGGTAAGCTAGAAATATTTTATAATAATTTAGAACAATTTAACGATTTACTTAAAAAACTTAAAAGTTAACTACTTTGAGGCTGCAGCAGTTAAACGCAAAACAATATTACCCGCTATAGTCTTTGAAAGTTCAGGTGATTTTTTTATTTCTGTCTCACCTTCATTTATTATTGTAAGCGCCCTCTCTGTTTTTTGAAGGTTCCAAAGCCTAATCTGTCTTGTAAAATTATCTTTTTCTTTAAAGAAAACAGGCGGCTTTAATTCGTTCATTGCTTCTGTTAAATTTTTACCTGAGTCAATAGCAATAAGTGTACTATGTATTCTTTGGAAAAAGTTGGCTAAATTATTTAATACCTGAATAGGCTGTTGCCCATTAGATTCAAGCTTATTAAAGCAGAATAAAGCATCATCGATCATACCAAGAGCTGCAGAATTACATAAGTTTTGAATTTCTACAGGCCTGTCAGATAAAAGAACTTTATCTACAATATTAGAATCTATTCTTTTTTCTTCTTCTTCAAACATATAAAGCATAATTAATTCAAGATTTGATTCTAGAGCTTTATTATTTTGCCCAGAAAAAGAAATAATTTTTTGTTTGGCGTCATTTGATATTACAAAATTATTTTCATTTAAATAATTCTCGATGAAACCATGTGTATCCTTTATTGTGTCTTCATAAAAAGGAATTGATATAAAGTTATTAGATTTTTCAAATAAAGCTCTAAGTTTTGACCTTGGCCCTAATTTCCCGGATTTAACAAGGATGAATGTTTTTTCTGTTGGTCTTTCTAGATAATTTTCTAAACAGCCTGCTTTATCGGTATCTAGCATATCAATCTTTATTATTTTGATGCCACCACTAAGCATTATTGTGTTTATTTCATTAAAAAAGATTTGATCTTGGTTTAAAATAATGTTCGAGTTTAATTGCTGTGCTTCTAGCATTTCATTATTGTTTTGATTTAGTTGATTGTAAATTTCATCAAAATTTTTATTAACACGATATTCATTTGGGCCATATAAGAGCGCACCAAACATTTTTAGTGGTTGAGTAACGAGATCATTAATATCTGAGATCTTTCCTTTCATTTTGCCTGGTTTTTTTTGAAAAGCGCCAATTGTCTTTTTATATCCTGTATAATTAATAACAAGATTCTATCTCTAGTATCTTGCTCATTAACAAAGTTTGCATATGGTTCGGCCACCCTATTATATGCTGAGGATATTAGAGATTCTCCAATAAATATTTCTTCTTCTTCTTCTTCATTCTCTCTTTTGATACTAAATTTAACAGAAATAACTATATTTTTTCTAAGTACTTTTTCATCTTCCCGTATATCTATATCTTCAAACTGTTCATCAATACTAAAGTCTATTATAAAATTATCTGATGTAGATATAGGCTTTAAAGCATCATCTAATCCCTTATAAATGATTACAGAACTTTTACTTTTATCACTAGGCTCATTAATAATAAAACCCGATAAAGATTCCATATTATAAAGAGGTTGAAAGCCACAAGATTGAAGAAAAAAGACAAAAAAAAGAAGAACTATTATATTTTTTCTAAACAACAAAATTTAAGATCCTTCCCTTAACATAAATTACTTTTTTAATTTCTTTTCCAGCTAGATCATTCTTTATCTTATTATTATTTTTTGCGACTTCAACAGCTTCTTTTTCCCCAGTTGTTATTGATAGGCTTAACTCACCTCGTTTTTTCCCATTTATCTGAACAACAATCATTGCTTTTTCGTTATCTGTAAGGCTTTCATCAAACTCTGGCCAAGATTGCTTACATACCAAACCATCAAAACCTGAATGTGCCCAAGACTCTTCAGCCAAATGAGGAATGAAAGGCGATAAAATTATTATTAACTGTTTCAAGATTTTAGAAGCTGTTTGACCATTTATTTTTTCTTTCGTATCTGATTTGGATAGCTCTCCAATAAGAGAATATATGTTTGCAATAGCTTTATTAAATGACATTGTTTCAAGATTAAGGGTGATATCTTTGATGCTTTTATGCATAATTTTTATAAATTGTATTTGTTCAGGTGCATTTTTAGTATCTTTCTGTTCAACAATTTCTTTATAATCTAAAATTGTTCTCCATATTTTATTTATAAATTTATTTGAGGATTCTATGCCTGCCTCTGTCCAGAAAATATCTCTATCAGGAGGAGAATCAGAAAGAACAAACCATCTTGCTGTATCCGCACCATATAGTTTAATAATATCGTCTGGATCAACTATATTCTTTTTTGACTTTGACATTTTTTCTGAGGGACCGACCTTTATTTTCTCCCCTGTATCTTTATGATGGGCGTCTTGTTCGTTATCTCCTTTCTTTACAAACTTTGGCTCTATCCAATCACCATCTTCATTAGAGTATGTTTCATGACAAACCATCCCTTGAGTAAACATACCATCAAATGGCTCTTTAATTTCTAGATGTCCTGTAATTTTTAAGGCCCGTGTAAAAAATCTAGAATACAGTAAATGTAAAATTGCATGTTCGATTCCTCCAATATACTGATCAACAGGCAACCAATAATTTGCTTCATCTTTATTAATTGGTTTAGAGTTATCAAGCTCACAAAATCTCGCAAAATACCATGAAGAGTCAATAAATGTATCAAATGTATCAGTTTCTCTTACCGCCTTGAGGCCAGTATCTTTGCAAGTGGTATATTTCCAGGTAGGGTGTTTTTCTAATGGATTGCCTGGTTGTGAAAAGTCAATATCTTCAGGTAAGGTTATTGGAAGTTCGTCTATTGGAACTGGAATTATTTCGCCATCCTCTCTATGCAAAATGGGGATTGGACAACCCCAGTATCTTTGTCTCGAAATTCCCCAATCTCTTAATCTATAATTTATTTCCTCTTTTCCTATTTTTAATTCCTTTAGTTTATTAATGGCAACCTTTTTGGCTTCATCTATATCTAGACCGTCTAGGAACTTTGAATTAATAATTTTACCCTCACCAATATATGCTTCACTTTCAATTACCATATCTTTTTCGCTTACATTCTCTCGACATACCACGGGTAAAACAGGGAGGTTATATTTTCTAGCAAAATCTAGGTCTCTTTGATCATGTGCTGGACAGCCAAAAATTGCGCCTTTACCATAAGATGATAATACAAAATTAGCTATATAAACTGGAAGCTCTATATCTTTATCGAATGGATGTTGTACTTTAATTCCTGTATCAAATCCTTCTTTCACAACTTTTTCTATAGCTTCTTCAGAAGATGCTATTTTTTGGCATTTTTCTATAAATTTTAGAGCATTATCATCATTCTGAGATATTACAGTTGCTATTGCGTGGTCAGGTGCAACAGCACAAAAGCTTGCGCCAAATAATGTATCAGGTCTAGTTGTGTATACCTCAATTTTATCAGCAATCTTTGAAAACTTATCTATAACTTTAAAACTAAAAACTGCACCTGATGATTTTCCTATCCAATTTTTTTGCATAAGTTTTACTTTTTCAGGCCATTTATCTAATTCTTCTAAACCATTAAGCAAATCATCGGAAAAATCCGAAATTTTTAAAAACCACTGATTTAGCTTTCTTCTTTCAACCGCTGCACCAGATCTCCACCCTAAACCATCTATAACCTGTTCATTTGCTAATACTGTATTATCTACAGGATCCCAATTAACTTCACTTTCTTTTCTGTAAACAAGATCATTTTTTAAGAAATCAATGAAGATAGTTTGTTGATGCTTAATGTAATCATGGTCACAAGTTGCAAATTCACGGCCCCAATCAATTGCAAGGCCTAGAGATTTTAACTGTTCTCGCATGCTGTCGATATTTTTATATGTCCACTCTTTAGGATGAATTTTGTTTTCCATGGCGGCGTTTTCTGCTGGCATACCAAAAGCATCCCAACCCATAGGATGTAATACATTATCACCTTTCGTTATTCTGTACCTAGTTATCACATCGCCTATTGTATAGTTCCTGACATGCCCCATATGAATTCTTCCTGAAGGGTAGGGAAACATTTCCAGTATATATTTCTTTGGTAAACTTTTATCAGATTTTTCAGAGGAAAATGATTTTTCCTTAGACCAAAAATCTTGCCAATAAGGTTCTATTTTTTTTGGGCTATAATCCATTAATATACTTATTCAAAGGCTTTACTTCCAAGCCTAAGCTCTCTTGCCTTTGTAAGAATTGAGTTCTCTATTAATTTTGCTGTTTCAGAGTTTATTTCAGCGTCTTCCCATTCATTATCAGATTTAATTTGCCTGAATACAGCAACTTCTAAAGCATCTGCCCTTAATCTTCTATCTTTTATATAGACAAAGACTTTAGTTCTTTCATTTGTTATGCCTTCACCACTATACCAGTTTGTTGAAATTATACCGCCAGTAGAGTCGCTTTTATCAATTGGCATGAACATGAGAGTATCAAGGCTCGCTCGCCATAAAAAAGCGTTTACAGCCATAGAGTATTGGGATTTTTCTATTTCAGAAATTGTTCTATCCACTCTATTGCCACAGGAACTTAATGAAAATATTACTACGAATAATAATAAAAATTTTAAAGGTATATTCACAAAGGTCTCCCAAGAAAGTTTATCTAATTTATTTAATATCAGAATTATTAGACTAAAATAAACTAAAAAAATAATAACTTCATCAAGATTAAATATTTTCTTTATTTATAAAAAATGATCTAAAATTAAATTATGGAAGAAATAATTAAAAATTATAATACTGTTCTTGAACAAATTAGGATTTCGGCAGATGAGGCTGATAGAAATATGGACGAAATAAAACTAATTATCGTTACAAAAAAATTTGATGTTGAGAGTATAAGGCCCCTACTTGATGTCGGGCATCAGTATTATGGAGAGAACAGAGTTCAAGAGGCTAAAGACAAATGGCCAAATTTAAAGAATGAATATAAGAATATTGAATTAAATCTTATTGGGCCACTTCAAACAAATAAGACTAAAATAGCTTTAGATTTATTTTCATCAATTCATACAATTGATAGAAAAAAACTTGTTGATAAGATTTTAGAATATCCAGAGAAGATTAAAGAAGATATGGAGTTCTTCATTCAAGTTAATTTAGCTGATGAAAAGCAAAAAACTGGAATTTCAATAGATGCTTTTTCTGAGTTTTATAATGATGCCACTAAAAGCTTAAAAATAAATGGATTAATGTGTTTGCCCCCAAAAGAGGATGACTCATCAATCTATTTTGCTTTTTTGTATCAAATGGCAAAAAAAAATAATTTGAAAAATCTGAGTATGGGAATGAGCTCAGATTTTAAAGATGCAATACTATTTGGCGCTACCCATATAAGAATCGGCGAGGCCATTATGGGAGATAGAGTTGGGTAAC
The DNA here is from genome assembly GCA_045565415.1 of Alphaproteobacteria bacterium. Classification (GTDB taxonomy): domain Bacteria; phylum Pseudomonadota; class Alphaproteobacteria; order MED-G09; family MED-G09; genus AG-430-B22. The sequence goes on from JBJLFK010000027.1 coordinate 35,913, forward strand.
CAAAAGGATAAAATTGCTATAATTTCAAACAACCAAAACTTACTTGATTTGTTAGATGAGGCATTTTTATTATATGGAAAATTTTCAATATCTATTTTTACAAATAATTCAATTTTGGATTTAATAAAGAAAGTTGATAATACTAGTGTCTTGATTGTTTCCATTGATATTCTTGATAATGTTGATAAAAAACATTTAAATTTTTTCAGAGAAAATGAAAAGAAATCAATTTTTTTAATAAATAAAAAAGATAAAAAAGATATTTTGTCAGAAAAACAAATAAAACCAAAATCTATAATAAATATACCATTAAGCATTAGTAATATCATTCAAATAATTGAGAGCCTAATAAGAGAGGAAACAAATAAAATGAATAATATTATAATGGGTAATTTCTCTCTTGATGTTGTGAGTAGAAAAATATCTTTTGATAAGGTTAATGAGAAATTAACAGAAAAGGAAACAGAAATCCTTTGGAAGCTTTTGAATAAAATTGATCATCAGATACCCCAAAAGGAACTTCTTAAAGAAATATGGGGATATGATGAAAGTATCGAAACAAGAACTCTTGAAACGCATATATATAGGATAAGAAAAAAACTTAACTCTATTGGGGCTAAAGACTATAAAATTAACAATATTGATAATTCCTATATTTTAAGTTTAAAAAAAATTAATTAAATTTAAAATCTGCAACAACCGGAACATGGTCTGAAGGCCTTTTCCATCCGCGTATATTTTTCTCTATGAAGGTTTTTTCTAAATGTTTAGTCATTTTTTGACTGACCCAAATGTGATCAAGTCTTCTTCCCCTATTTGATTTTTTCCAGTCTTTTGCTCTATAACTCCACCAGCTATATATTTTTTTTTCATAGCCTTGAGTTAACCTAATTGCGTCTTCAAATTGAAAAGATTCTAAAAAATTCTTCAATTTTTTAATTTCTATTTCTGTATGACTAACAATATTCTTTAATTGCTGATGAGACCATACATCCATTTCATGAGGAGCAATATTTAGATCCCCGACTAAAACAACTAAATCATTGTTTGCTGACTTTTTATTAGAAAATAATTTTGTAGCTTCTTCTAAAAATTTTAGCTTATGTTTAAATTTCTCATTAATTTTAGGATCTGGTTCATCTCCGCCAGCCGGAACATAAAAGTTATGAATGATAATTTTTTTATTTTTATATAGAAATTCAATATTTATATGACGAGCATCATCCTTATTGCAGAAAATATGTTTATTATTAGAGTTAATCGGATGTTTCGAAGCTATGCAAACACCGTTATATCCTTTTATGCCATAGGCCTCAGTACTAACAAAGCCCATCTTTTCAAAATCTTTAAAGGGAAAGTCTTCTTTTAAGCATTTTGTTTCTTGTAGACATAAGATATCTGGATTAAGTTTTTTAACTACTTTCTTTACAGAATTAATCCTTAATCTTACTGAATTTATATTCCAGGTAACAACTCTCATTTTTTATTTTATTATGAGTCTAAGATATTATCCCACATTTCATCAATCATCATTTCATAATCAAAATCCATAATTATTGAAGTGTCCTCATATCTTTCAAAGATCTGAGCATCAGGGAATATTCTAGGATCACTTTTGTAGCTATCTTTAAGAATTTCAAATGACATTTGATTGGCAGTAGCTAATTGATTATTTATAGCTATATTTCTTCCAACTTCAGCATCCAATATTGCATTGATATAATAATGCGCGGACTCCTTGTTATTTGATTTTGCTGATATACAAATTATATCTTGCCAAATTAAACTGCCTTCTCTTGGGTAAACAAACCCAATATTTTTATCTTTTTCTATTACCTGAAGCGCTTCTTCATTTGTTGCAATTGCTAAATCAACTTCATCAGCTAGAATTAATGCGATACCATCTGAATTTCCAAAATTTTTAATATGTTCTTTTTGTCTTTTAAGTAGGCCCTCAGCTTGGTTAATCCAGCTTGGGTCATTTGAATTAGCTGAAATTCCAATATATTTTAATGCTATTTGTATTAGCGTTCTTCCATCATTAATTAATGCAACTCTTCCGGAATATTTATCTGAATCTAAAAGCCATCTCCAAGTAGCAGGAGGATTATCAAATTTATCCTTTCTGTACAAAATACCAATGCCACCCCATGTTAAAGGTACTGAGTATTTCCTGCCGTCATCATAATTAGATTTTAAAAAATGAGGGTTTATATAGCCTATATTTGTAATTAAAGAGTTATCTAGTTCTGCCATCTTTTCTTCATATATGGCTTCTTCAACTAAATAGTTTCTTGCGATTATTACATCAGTAGTTTCCTCATAATTTGCGAAGTCCAGTTCTTCATCTTTTGAATAAAATGATGTTTTAACTGGAATATTTATGGATTTATCTAATTTTGATAAATCTCTTTTTTCAATATACTCTTCCGGCATAATTACGGAAAAAGAGACTTCTTCTTGGGCATGAGATTTTACTGACCAAACAATAAGTGAAATTAAAATAAGCCCAGAAAGAAGCTTCAAAAGATTTATATTGCTTCCAATTATTTTTACATTATTCATAATTTATCTCTCCACAAAACTCTATACTCTTATATATATAACATTTTCTAATGAAAACATTATTTTGTAATAAAATACTGTTTTTCCACATTTTCTTTGAATTTTAACTTAGAAAAAAAAATATTAGTTTTCTTCTTTTGGTGATCAGTAAATTTCCACTGACGAAGAATGGGTTTAGGATAATCAAATATAACTTCCAAGGAATTTCTCTCATTTTTGTTATTAAAACTGATAAAAATTTTTCCTATGTTTTGATCTATAATGGTTGTTTCAAAATATTTATCAATATCAGTATCCTTATTTAATAGTTCTATTATCGGGTTGTTATTTATTGAATAATTTTGAAAACTTTCTAACCTTCTTTCTTTGAAAAATAATTTTCCAGATTTATAAATTATTATTGTTTCAGAGGGAGGGCTGTAATGAAAAGCTATTTCATTTTTATTGTTAATCCAAAAATTTCCTTTTGAGATATTTCCAACATGATCAATTTGCGTAAATGCACCTGTAAGGCCGTTAAAGTTTTTAATATAGCTTTTTGTGGATTGTTTCCAAGTACTGAGGTTTTCTTTTTGATCTTGGTTGTTAGTGTTACCAAGAACCGGGAATGAAAGAATTATAAATATAATAAGGTTTATTTTTAAAAGCCGAATCATTAGCCTAAACTTATAGAAGCTCCCTTTTCCCTTGAGTATTCGGGGCTGAAACTATTCCTTTTTCTTCCATCTCCTCAACAATCCTTGCTGCGCGATTATATCCTATCTGTAATTTTCTTTGGATATAACTAATTGAGACCCTTTTATCATTTGTAACAATTGAGACAGCTTGATTATACAATGTATCTTCACTGTTATTTTCAAAAGAAGATAAATCATCTTTCTCATCTTTTTCTTCAATTATTTCATCAATATAGTCTGGGTTTTCTTGTTTGCGAATGTGTGAAACTATTCTTTCTACCTCTGAATCTGAAACAAATGCACCATGTACTCTGGTAACTCTTCCGCCTTCCGACAAGAATAACATATCACCGTTCCCAAGTAATTGTTCTGCTCCCATTTCATTTAGAATGGTTCTGCTGTCAATCATCGATGCTACCCTGAATGAAATCCTAGTAGGAAAATTTGCTTTTATTGTGCCTGTAACAACATCTACACTTGGTCGTTGAGTAGCCATAATGACATGAATTCCAGCTGCTCTTGCCATTTGGGCAAGTCTTTGAACTAAATGCTCAATATCGTTCCTTGCAACCAGCATCAAGTCTGCCATTTCATCAATGACAACTACGATAAAAGGTAGTTTTTCTGCTACAACCTCTTCTTCTTCATAAATTGGGTCTTGGTTTTCATCATATCCTGTGTGAACTCTTCTCTTAAAAGTTTTGTTTTGAAGGCTATATTCTTCAGCTTTTCGATTATACTCGGCCATATTTCTTACCGACAAAATAGCCATTTTTTTGTATCTTTCCTCCATTTCTCGAACAACCCACTTAAGTGCAACCACAGCTTTATTTGGATTTGTAACAACTGGCGTTAGTAAGTGAGGAATACCATCATAAACAGATAATTCTAACATTTTGGGGTCAACCATTATTAACCTGCAATCTTCTGGTTTAAACTTATATAAAATTGATAAAATCATTCCATTTATACCTACAGATTTACCTGAACCAGTTGTGCCTGAAATAAGTAAATGTGGCATTAAAGAAAGGTCGGCAATAATTGGTGTTCCGCCAATATCCTTTCCTAGACTTAGAGGTATACCTTTTGTCTGTTCTTCAAAATTGTCAGAGTCAAATATTTCGCGTAAATAAACTGTATTTCTGTTTTCATTTGGAAGTTCAATACCTATTGAGTTTTTCCCTGGAACAACGGCAATTCTTACTGATGCCACAGCCATCTCTCTGGCAATGTCATCAGTTAAACTTATAACCCTTTTCGTTTTAATTCCTGGTGCAGGCTTTAATTCATATAGCGTAACAACTGGACCTGGCCTCACAATATCTATTTCACCTTCAACACCAAATTCTTTAAGAGCATTTGATAGCTTATTCCTGTTTTCTTCAATTAAATCGTCTGGAATAATATTTTTATTATTTTCATTTGCCTCTTTTAATAAATCCAGAGATGGAAGTTCATACCCATCAGGATTTGATTTCACTCTTATTGTTTTCTTTTCAATTATTTTTGGTGCAGCTTTTTTAATTGGCTGGGTTTCTTCATCTTTAGATATAATCTTTACTTGCTTTGGTTTCTCTTCTTTTACAATAGCTTTCGAAGCTCTAGCTTCTTTCTTTACAATATTTTTGCTTGGTAATAATGCATTACTTCCAATTATTAAAGAGGTTATTGTTAACAAGAGAACTAAAATATTTTTGTAATAATTGCTTATCTCTATATCTATTAAATTACTTAAATAGATTAATTGATTATTTAAAAAGTATCCAAATACTCCACCATTTTCCGAAATAATATGACCTGAAAAAGACAAAGTAATTACACAAAGAAATAAAAGTAAAATTACTTTAAATGGTTTTTGTGATCTTTTAGTCAAAGAGAAAAAACCAAATACAATAAGACCAATAGATATTAATATTGATGCAAAACCAAATGCTTGTATTAATAAATCTGCAGCATATGAACCAGGATAGCTAATTAAGTTATTTGATAAATCATCTGACGATGTATTTAAGCTTGGATCAAATTTATTATAGCTCAGGATTGATATTGTGATTAAAATTCCAATAATCATTAGGCCAATATTTGTTAAAAAATTTAGTAAAAATTTTAGTCCTCTGATTAACAATTCATATAAATAGCGTAACGCTATTCTGGGATAAAAAGTTATTTTAGAAACAATGCTCATTTAAAATTGGATCTCTTCGATATTACCTTCGAATCAATATTATATTTGTTCTTAAATATTATCCACATCAAGGTTTTTTTCTATGAGTATTTGACAAATTACTATTCAATGTAAAATATCAATCTTATGAATTATAATGATAAAAACATTGATTTTATTGTATTTGGAGGAGGAATTACTTCAGATGTTCTTTCCCTTATATTAAAAAATGAAAATAAGCAGTTTTATATCTTAGATGACAATAAAAATGATAAATTAGTTAATTCCCCAAGGTCATTAGCACTTTCACCATCTTCAATGAATTTACTTAATTATTTTAAAATTGATTTTCCTTTTGAAAAGTTAGATGAAATGAGGGTTTATGAATCTGACTTGAGTAATAATAAAATAAAGAGTGAATTAGTTTTTAATAATGAAAAGACTTTATCTTATGTGGCCAAATATAATGATCTTAAGAGCTCGCTTTTAAAAAAAACTAAATTTTTAAAAAACAGACTTAAGTTTGATGATTTTTTATTATTTGAGCTAGAGAAAAATCTTATAAAACTTGTCATGAAAGATGGCAAAGAAATATTTGCTAAAAACATTATTTTTACGCAAAAAATTGATTCAACACTTCTTTCCCAATTCAAACTTTCATATAAGGAAAAGAATTATAATCAAAAAGCTATTGTTGCCACCTTAGAGCACAAGGCTTCTCATGAAGGTGTAGCCTATCAATATTATGATAACGGCAAACCCTTGGCCTTACTTCCATTATCAAAGTCAAAGGATTCATATAGAAGTTCATTAATATGGTCTCTAGATGATTATTTGGCAGATGATATTTTATCTAATCAGGATTTAAAGGATGTTTTGCATGAAAAAATAGGACATCTTTATGAAGATATTAATATTTCTGAAGGCCCCCTATCTTTTGATTTGGATAAGTTTCTTTTAAAGGGAAAAACTGACAAAAGACTAATTTTTGTTGGTGATTCTGTAAGAATGATGCATCCGATGGCTGGTCAAGCCTGGAATCAAAGCCTTCGAGATGTCTCCTATATTGCTGACGCATTATTTGAATCAAAAAATCTTGGAATTGATCTAATTTCTACGCCTTCATTTAATTCTTTTAGAAGAATAAGAAAGATAGAGAGTCAAGGCATAACCAATTCAATTGATTTTATAAATTATATTTATACTTTAGATACTTCTATATCAAAGGGCTTCAGAAGAAATCTTATGAAATTTGTAAATTTTGTAAAACCAATAAACAAATTATTAATTAGTGAAGCCGAAGGTGGAATATTAAGACGTCCAAGCCTTCTTTTGGGAGAAAGACCAGGCTCAAAGAGAATTTAATCTAATTTTCTAGCTTCCTCAGGTAGCATAATTGGAATACCATCTCTAATTGGATAAGCAAGCTTAGCTTCTTTGCTTATTAATTCATTTTTTTCTTCGTCTAATAACAATTTATCTTTAGTTACTGGACAAACCAAAATATCTAAAAGATCTTTATCAATTTTGTTCATAATATTACTGTATAGATTCTATACCCTTATTTGTCGATAGGGCCATTTCAGTCATTGCAATTAAAAGTTCATTTCTCTTCTCAGTATCTTCAGCTTCTAATAGGGCCTGTTTTTCTTCTGCGCTATAAGGGCTTAGTGAGCATAAAGAGTTTACAAGTGTTTCTGTGGGTGAACCTTTAACAGCATCCCAATCAATTTGAAGATTATTTTTTTCTAGGTATTTTTTTAAAACATCTAAAAGCTTATCCCTATTAGCCTTATCTTGATTAAAACCTGGAGTTAAATCATTTTCAAAATCTTCATATGAAACTTTGACTTGTCTATAAGGTGTTAGTGTATCTAGTTCTTGAGTAACTTTATATCTACAAATGCCGTTTAAAGTTATTATAAACCTTGAGTCCGAAAGTTCTGTAAACGATGTAATTTTTCCAAGGCAACCTATAGAATATAATTGATTTTCATTACTTTCTTGAGTTTGTATCATTCCTATTAATCGATCAGAGGATATAGAATTATCAATCATTTCTAGATATCTTGGTTCAAATATATTGAGTGGTAATTGGGATCGAGGAAGAAG
>JBJLFK010000028.1:0-6364 GCA_045565415.1 Alphaproteobacteria bacterium
TTCTAATAATAGTAAAGATAAAATTTTAGAATCGATAGAAAATAAGGGTATATATCCTAATTTTTTTATAGATGAATTTAATTGGTAAATATTTCTAATGTTAGTTGTAAAAAATGATAACAAAGTTATAGAACCAGGAGGGGTTTTTGCTTTAGGTAATTTTGACGGAGTACATCTAGGTCATAAAGAGATTATTGAAATTGCTAAAGAAGTATCCATTAAAAACTCTTCTTATGCAGGTGTAATTGTATTTGAGCCGCATCCAAGAAAGTTTTTTAACAAGAATTCTGAGAATTTTTATTTATCTGATTTAAAAACTAAAGAGTTTTTGTTGAATAAGTTTGGTATAGAATGCTTTGTTGTTTTGAATTTTGATAAAAATATGGCCGAAAGAAGCCCTGAAGAATTCATTAATGATATTATAATTGAAACAATTAAACCATCAGTAATAATAGTTGGCTATGACTTTCGATTTGGTAAAAATAGGGCTGGCGATATTCAAGACTTAAAAAGAATATGTTCACAGAACAATATTATTGTTAAAATTGTAGAGGAACAAAAAAAGGATGAAACTGTTCTTTCTTCATCAAATGTGAGAGATCTTTTAAAAGTTGGCGATTTCAAAGAAGCTGAAAAAATGCTTGGTCATAAATGGTTAATAAAAGGAACAGTCGTTTCAGGTGATAAGAGAGGTAGAGAAATTGGTTTTCCAACTGCTAATTTAGAAGTAAATGATTTTTTGCAAATAAATTTTGGTGTTTATGCTGTTAAAGTTGAGATAGATGGTATGAGTTATAATGGCGTATCTAACTATGGTATTAGACCAACTTTTGATGGTGAAAAATTACTTCTTGAGACCCATTTATTTGACTTTTCAAAAGATATTTATGGTAAGGATATATTAGTTTCGTTTATCGAGTTTATTAGAAAAGAAAAAAAATTTGACGGTATTGATTTACTAAAAGAACAAATTGCATTGGACTCTAAAAAAGCAATTAAAATATTGGATAAATAAATGTCAGATAAAAAAAATACTAAGGATTATCGAGATACCCTTCTTTTACCAAAGACAGACCTTCCAATGAAAGCTAAATTATCTGAAAATGAACCTATACTTTTAGAGAATTGGGATAAGATTGATACATATACCTCTATCAGAAAATCTTCTCAAGGTAAGGAAAAGTTTGTTCTTCACGATGGACCCCCTTATGCAAATGGTAATGTGCATATGGGCACAGCATTAAATAAAATCCTTAAAGATGTAATTGTTAAATCTAAACAAATGGCAGGTTTTGATGCAATTTATAGACCAGGATGGGACTGTCATGGTCTTCCTATCGAATGGAAAATTGAAGAACAGTATAGAGAGCAGGGAAAGTCAAAAGAAGAAGTACCAATAAATGAATTCAGAAGCGAGTGTAGATTATTTGCAAAGAAATGGATTAAAGTTCAAAAAGAAGAATTTAAAAGATTAGGTGTTTTTGGGGATTGGGAAAACCCTTACACAACAATGGAATTCGAATCCGAAGCTATTATCGTTAGAGAATTTCATAAATTTTTAATGAATGATGATTTGTATTGTGGATCTAAGCCTGTTATGTGGTCAGTTATAGAAAAAACTGCATTAGCTGAGGCTGAGGTAGAGTATAAAGAGCATGTGTCGCCAACAATCTGGGTTAAATTTCCTTTAACTTCAAAAGAAAAACCATATGACGAGTCTAGTATTCTTATTTGGACAACTACTCCATGGACAATCCCTGCAAATAGAGCAATTGCCTTTTCATCGAAGTATGAATATGGACTTTATGAGGTCATAGAAATAGAAGAAGGCAGTTTAGCAAAAATTGGGGAAAAAATAATCATTAATAACTCTCTCAAGGAAAACCTAGAAAACGCATCAAAAACAAAAATAAATCTTATTCAAAATGTTGATGATATTGAAAAATTAGTTTGTCAACATCCTTTTAATTCTCTTGGCTATGATTTTGATATTCCTCTTCTAGAGGGTGAATTTGTTACTGATGAAACAGGAACAGGTTTTGTGCATATTGCTCCTAGCCATGGTCAGGATGATTATGATTTAGCATCTAAAAATGGAATTGAGGCTCCTTTCATGATTGATGATGAAGGTGTTTATTTGCCAAGTGTAAAAATCTTTGCTGGAAGGAAAGTATATGAGGATGATGGTTCTTACGGTGATGGTAATGGCGCAGTTATTAGAGAATTAATTAATTGCAATGCCTTATTTGCAAAAGGCAAACTCCGTCATCAATATCCTCATAGTTGGAGATCTAAAGCGCCTTTATTATTTAGAAATACCCCTCAGTGGTTTATTTCTATGGAAAAAAATAATCTTAGAAATAAATCTTTATCTGCGATCGAGAATGTCGAATGGATACCTAAGAGAGGGAAAAATAGAATTAAATCCATGGTAGATAACAGACCAGATTGGGTTGTATCTCGTCAAAGGGCATGGGGAGTACCTTTAGCAATCTTTTTAAATAAAAAAACAGGAGAAATCCTTAAAGATAAAGAAATAAATGAAAAAATATTTAATAATTTTAAAGAATATGGTTCAGACTCTTGGTTTGAGTTATCTTCAGAAGAAATTTTGGGAGAAAAATATAATTCTGATGAATGGGAAAAAATTGATGATATTTTAGATGTTTGGTTTGACTCAGGATCTACACAAGCTTTTGTATTAGAGGGAAATCAAGGAATAGGTATTCCTGCAGATTTATATCTTGAGGGATCAGATCAGCATCGTGGTTGGTTCCAGTCTTCATTACTTGTTGGGTGTGGGACAAGAGGTAAAGCACCCTTTAAAAAGGTTTTAACTCATGGATTTGTAGTTGATAAAGATGGAAAAAAAGAATCTAAATCACTTGGAAATGTTACTAAACCTGAAGATTTGATTAAACAATATGGTGCTGATATTATCAGATTGTGGGTAGTTTCTTCCGACTTTACAGACGATCTAAGAGTTGGCCAGGACATCATGAAAGCAAATGTAGAGTCTTATAGAAAAATTAGAAATACTTTTCGTTTTTTACTCGGAAACCTTGATAACTTTTCTGAAGATGAAATTGTAGATTATAAAAATATGCCAGAGTTAGAAAGGTATATTCTTCATAAGCTTTGCTTAATAGATAATGAAGTTAGAGAGTCTTATAAAAATTTTGATTTAAAGTCAGTGTTTCAAATATTATTAAACTTTTCAAACCTTGATCTTTCTTCATTTTATTTTGACATAAGAAAAGATTGCTTATATTGCGACAGTCCAAAAAGCAATATACGAAAATCAACTAGGACTGTTCTTGATTTACTTTTTGATTATTTGGTTAGGTGGTTTGCTCCAATTTTATGTTTTACTGCTGAAGAAGTCAGAAAATCTAGATTTCCTGATTTAAAAAATTCTATTCATGAAATGCAATTTTTAGATGTTAAAAATGAATGGAATAATTCAGAATTATTTGAAAAATGGGAGAGTATTAGATCAATAAGAAAGGTAGTTACTGGAGCAATTGAGCTTGAAAGAAAAGAAAAAAGAATTGGCTCAAGTCTTGAAGCAAAACCAATACTTTTTATTTCAGATGACAATTATGTTGGTGCATTAAAAGATATTGATTTACCTGAGATATTTATTACTTCCCAAGCAGAGTTGAGAAATGAAAAAGGTCCCAAAAATGCATTTACTTTGGATGAAATTAATGATGTTGCTGTGATATGTGATATTGCAGAAGGTAATAAATGCAGTAGATCTTGGAAAATTTTACCAGAAGTAGGGACGGATAAGGAATACCCAGACCTAAGCCTTCGTGATGCGGATGTAATGAGAGAAATTAATGATAAACGGAATTAGAGAATATCTTTTCGTTGTAGCATCATCTGGTAGCGTCCTTTTAATTGATTTCTTAAGTAAAAACAAAATTATATCAATATTCAAAGACGGTATTGTTGAAAAAATATATGTTAATGAATATTTGGATTTTATTTTAGTTTTTAATACAGGTATTTCCTATGGTCTATTTTCTGGAGGAGGAGATTTTCAGAAATGGATTCTAATCTCACTTTCCATTTTAATTATAATTTTTCTTTTAAGTTTTGTTCGAAATGAATCTTCAATTCTTTCAAAGCTTGGTATATCCTTCATAATCGGAGGTGCTTTAGGAAATGTATTAGATAGATTTATATATGGTGCAGTAGTAGACTTTATTTCTCTTCATGCGAAAGGTTTTTCTTGGTATATATTTAATATTGCAGATATGTTTATTGTTCTAGGAGTAATTTTTTTTATTCTTAGTCAGTTTATTTTATCTAAAAAGAATGTAGGAAATTAAATTATGATTAAAAATTTTATAGTTATGTTAGTTTTGTTAACGCCAATACTTTTAATTGGTTGCGGGAGTGAACTTGCCAAAGTTTTGGGTACTGACAAATTACCTCCAGATGAATTTACGATTTTAACAAAGCCTAATTTAATTATACCTCCAGAATATAATTTAAGACCTCCAGCTGAAGGAGAGGTTAGGCCTACACCACAACAACCAAGCAGAGAACTACAAGCAATATTATTTAATAATTCAAATAATTCAGAAGACTTTAGTCAGTCAGAGATTAATATAATGACAGGTGCTGATGTTGCAGAATCTATACCAAATATAAAAGAAGTTTTGGACTCAGAGATGCGCGATGTAGAAGAGGTTAATGCAAACCTTGAAACTCAAATTATAAATACTCCAGCAAAAAAAATTAATTAAATTATTTAAAAAGATTCTTAATATTTGAAATTGATATTTCAACTTTTTTATTATTCTTATTATTTTTTATAATTATTCCGTTGTTTGATTCAGTTAGTTGAAAGTTTTTGTGAAAATTGAAAACTGATTTAATTAAATTGTTTTTATTTTTTTTATCTCCATCAAATTCGTACATCTGTTTTGAAAATGATTTTAATATTAAGCCTTTTGTCATTTTTTCAACTTTTTTTCTATCAACTAAATTTTCATTATAGTTTAAAAAAATAAAGAAAGATGGATATCCATCAACTTCAAATGACTTTCTATAAATATCATTAAATACCCTTTTGATTTCTAGAAATCTTGCTGGTTTATTGTTTACAATAATGTATTGATTATTCATCTTTTTCGAGACTTGTTTTTTACTGCTGTAATAGATCTTAATCTTTATTTTCTCTGTTTCTAATTGTTCTTTTATTAGAGATTTAGCAATTTTATTATCAAATACTTTACTTATTCTTGAAATTATTTTGTCTTTAGAAAGTTTATCTTCAATGGGAGTATTAATTATTGATGTATTGTTTAGCTTTACTAAGAAATTAATATTAGGAAAAGCTAAAGCATAATTGAATATTATATTTTTTATATCATCCTCGATAAAATTCTCAGGATTAGTCCTCTTTTCATTATCATTATAAAAAATATCTTTTAATGATATTTTTGTTCCTATATCTGCATAGCATTCTTTAATTGGTTGTATTTTGTCATTAGTAATTTTTAATAAAGATCCTCTTGTTTTATCTTTTTCTTTGCTGATGATTTCTAAATTACTAATTTTAGACAAATTTAAAAATATATTATGATTGTTGTTTAAGGTAACAGAATTATTCTCAACAGATTCTGCAAGGTCTTTTGAACTTAATCCATTTCCATTATTTTTAATTTCAATGAGGCTTAGGCCATTTCTTTCAATCTTAATGCTAATTTTGTTAGCGCTATCATTAATTGAGAATTCAATTAGGTTCCTTAATATTTTTGAAGCACTATGCCCCTCATATTCTGTATTTTTTGATTTTGAATATTTAACTAAAGGAGTGTTGCTCAATAATCTTTTCCTTTTTATTCAGATAAATATTCTTCTACTTCAAGTGCTGCCATACAGCCCATACCTGCAGCGGTGACGGCTTGTCTATATTTATCATCAGTAACATCACCGGCTGCAAAAACACCGCTAATATTTGTTTTAGTTGAATCAGCTGCAGTAAAAATATAACCCGCGTCATTCATATCTAATTGATTTTGAAATATTAATGAGGAAGGACTATGTCCAATCGCAACAAAAACACCATCAGCTTTGAGATTCTCTATACTATTTGTTTTCTTATTTTTTAAAACAACTTGGTTTACACTTAAGGGATCTTCATCACCAACTATCTCTGTAATTTCTGTATCCCAAATAATTTCAATTTTTTTATTTTCCATTAATCTTTTTTGGAGAATTTTCTCAGCACGCAATGAGTCTCTTCTATGAATTAATTTTACTTCACTTGCAAAGTTAGTTAAAAAAATTGCTTCTTCAGCGGCAGTATTTCCTCCTCCAACCACAACAACTGTTTTATCTTTAT
>JBJLFK010000029.1:0-6270 GCA_045565415.1 Alphaproteobacteria bacterium
AATAATTGGAGGCTTATTAATTAAATCAATACCTATTTTATCTAATTTTTTAACAAGATTATCTGGTGCAGGTATCATAATAATTATGATAAGTGCTTTAATTATTGCTCACGCTGATTGGAATATATTTATTGGAGAGAGAGGGAAAGTATTATTTGCTAGTGAACAATTATTTCTTCTTACTATAGGTTTGTATTTCTTCATTAAAGGTAATGATTGATGACAGAAAAATTTATTTACGAAGATGAGGTTGTTTCATTTTTAAATTCTTGGAAGAGTGGGGTGGTTCGTATTGGACAAACATATACTGAGAATAATGATTTTGTTTCAGTAGCTAAAGATTTTATATCAACACATTATAATTTTACTGAGGGTGAAGTTTTATTTAAACCGACATTTACAAAACAAGTAATTTTTAGGAATAATCAAGAGGATGCCTTATCCTACTTTGTTAAGGGTGGTATATCAGAAGATAGTGGCTTTGCCATTAAGCCTTGGGAAAAAATAAATCTAATAGATATAAATATAATCATTGAAAATGGTTATTGTTTTTGTATGGGTATTTTCGATTTATTCCCATTATCTAAAGATGAAATTACCAAAGTTGCTTTCACTTTTATTCTTGTAAAAGATGCAAATGATAGCCTTAAGATAAAAGTACATCATTCATCGCCGATAATATAAAAAAACCCGGCCTACAATAAGCCGGGTTTTTAAATCTTATAAATTTAAGAATTTAAGCGCTTGATCTTGAGCTTGAGTCAGAAACTGCTGCCGCCCATATAGCTACACCAAATGCAATTTTATTTAAAAAGTCAGCAAGGTTATAAACAATGTTTAGCGTATTTGCATCAACACCACCGCCCATATAGCCTAAGAAATATCCTATTGGATAAATTGCCCAACCAAATGTTACGATAAGTCTAATAGTTGAGAATGCGGCCTGACTTGCTGCGTTGCCGCTTCCAGCGTTAGCTTTTGAAGCTTCGCCTAGGAAAATTTCATAAATGATGTATGCCCAAGCAAAAACACCTATTACGAAACCAGTTGTAGCATTAATTATACCTAACTCTCCAAGATATCCAAAAACCAACATAACTATTGATGCTATTAAAAGCTTCCAAAACAAGGCTGCTCTTACAACTGCTACTGCAGCAACAATTAAGTAAAATTCAACTATCTGAAGAGGTACAGTTATTACCCAATCAATATATCTATAAACTGTTGGTGAATCTCCAGTAGAGATCCATACGCCTCTCATATATAGATAATGCCAAAATGCAACACCAGTAACCAAACCAGCGACGCTGAGTGAAGTTTTCCATTTATCAGAAACTCTATCTCTTTCAACAAAGAAAAAAACAGTTGCTGCAAGCATGCCTGCGGCAACTATCCAAAATGTTATTCCAACATAGTCGTTGGAAGCTAATATATCATTCATATTAAGCCCTCCTTATAAATGCATATTTAAGAAATTTTATTTTAATTAAAAATTAATTTTATAAATATTTTATAATAAAATTATTAGTGAAATAAATAATTAATTAGTAATAATTTTATAAATAAAATAAAGGGGCACTATAATAAATAATGCCACTAATGCAGTATAAGTAATTATATCGGATAATTTGTTCATTCTTATTTTTCTTATTATTAAGAAAATATTATCTTATAAAAAATTATTGTCTATTTTTAGATTAATCTAATTCAAAAACATAAATAGTATTTCCGCCTTCTGGCTGATAAATTTCAGGGCTAATATTTGAAGTTAAAGCCCTAAATACTCCCATACCAGTTGTTACTGCAATATATTGTTTATTATCAACTCCATAACTAATAGGGTAACCATGCACTGCTGAGTTTAAAGTCGTCTCCCATAATAAATCACCATTTTTAGTATCAAATGCCTTAAATTTTCTATCCAAGTCTCCTATAAATGTTATTCCAGATTTTGTTGTTAAAGCTGATGTTAAGAACATAGCTTCTTGCTCATAAGACCATATTTCATCTAAATTTTGGGAATTGATAGCTATAATTTTACCAGGTTTCTTATTTGGCATTTTATATGTTTTTGAATCTCCTCCATAACCTCCACCACCTTCTGTCATGTCCACATTTCTACCTATCATATCTGAGCAAAGCTGATGTAAAGGTATTATGATTATCTTAGAAATATTATCATATGAAGCTGATTGCCAGTTATGACCCCCATATATACCTGGACAAGCTGAAAATGCCTTACCAATTTCAGAATTTATGATGTCTTCACGATACTTCACTCTTCCATATTTTTTATCAATGCTACTATATACATCTTGGTTCATAGTATCTTTTAGTTTAACAAATGCTCCATTTTCTCTATTTAATTTCCAAATAATCCCATCTTTACCTATCGTGATAAGATATTTTTTTTGATCTTCATTGATAAGTATTCTTTCAAATCCAACTTCCATATCAATAGTTTCGCCAGGTATATGTTGAAAATACCAAACAATTTTACCAGTTCTTGGTTCTATGGCTAATGTTGAATTTGTATATAAAGCCGCCTCATTAGGAGTCATTCCTCTGCTAGCAGCAACCCATGGTTTTGCTTGTGAGGTTCCAATATAGAATAATTTTAAAACTGGGTCATAGCTACCAGCAATCCACATATCTGAACCTGATCTATAAAGTTGTGGAATATCACCCCAACTTTTGCTATTGGGATCACCAGGCAGGGCAATTGTTGATGTTCTCCATATTTCTTTTCCTGTTTCAGGGTCATGTCCGGTTATAAAACAACCATCTTTTACATATCTTTCGCAACCATTAATTCCTGATATAACTATTCCATCTGCAATAATAGGACCACTGGTATGCGTATAACCATCTTCATAATTAGCTTTTCTAGTCTTCCATATTAATTTCCCAGTTAAAGCATCTAACGCAATTAAGTGAGCATCATAAGTGGCTAAAAAGATTTTATTTTGAAAAATAGCTATATTTCTAGTAGGTCCGCCTAATGTTTTAGAGCCTTTTTTATAGTTATATCTATATTCCCAAATCAATTTACCGTTTTTAGCATTGATAGCCTGTATTATATTATCTGGATGCGTTAAAAACATAACGCCATCATAAACCAAAGGAGTTCCTTGATTACTTCCTTCAGCCATTGTTAATGACCATGATAATTTTAAATTATTAATATTTTTTTTATTGATTTGATTAAGTGGTGTAAATCCATGAGATAATGGACTTCTACGCCAAGACGTCCAGTCATTAGGATTAGGATAATTCACATCATTGATTGATAAATTATTAAAATTTTTTAATTTTTTATTCTCGAAAAGTGATTGTCTATCTTCAGGTCTATCAATTGTACTTGGATCACTAAAAGAAACCCATTCCTCTTCATCTTTAATATCTATTATATTGTTAAGGTTAATATCTCTAATATTATTTCTATCCAATATATATGAAAGAATTTCCAGATAGTCACTATCGCTAATTTTGTGATTATTACCAGGCGGCATTGTATTAGCTATAACGGAAAAGAGTAATTCAAATTTATTTTGCCATTTTTCGATAAAAACTCTTCCTATCAATTCATTGCCGTGTGATGAACCTCTTAAGGATAGGGAATGACATTCTGCACAATTTTCTGCATATAAAAATTCTCCATTTTTTTTATTGTTTGCTTCACCCGACAAAGGCATGCAAATAAAAGACAAATATAATAAAAAAATAAAAAAGAATTTCTTTTTAAAGCTATTCATAACAACCAATATAATTTATAAAATCAAAAATCACTATTTTTATATAGGTTACAAATGATAGCAATTATAGCAATATCAATTTTTATTCTGATTATTTTTCTATTAAATAAGATAACTTTTGGAAGATTTGATTAATTTTCTCTTTGCATCCAAGAAATTATTGGCAAAACAGGAACTACCCAAATCAAACCAGCTACAAGATAAAATAAGAAAACCATAAAACCATTAAGATTTGGTAATAATATCTCAGCTAAAACAGCAACAATACCAATAAAAAAAATCAACCATATAGGTATAACAATTGTTCCGATTAATTTTTTTATTCTATTGTTAATTCTCATAACTATACCTATATACATATGTGAACAATATAGATGATTTATTTTGATAAGTTTTACAATAAATAAAGAAAACAAACCATTAATTATTTGGGTATCTACATTAATATTAATGTTGTTCACTCTGGTATTGGTTGGAGGAGCAACAAGAGTTACTGACTCTGGTTTATCAATAACAGAGTGGGAGCCTGTAATAGGAATACTACCCCCTTTTTCACTTGAATCCTGGATGTTTGAATTTGAGAAATACAAAAAAATCCCTGAATATACTCTTATTAATTATCAAATGAGTTTATCTGAGTTTAAGGTCATTTATTTATGGGAATGGGGCCATCGTTTCCTAGCTAGAATTGTTGGATTAATTGCTTTATTACCTTTTGTATATTTTTTAATTTCAAAAAAACTATCAAAATCACAATTATTAAAATCATTTTTAATTATTATATTGATAGGTATCCAAGGTTATATTGGTTGGTACATGGTGCAAAGTGGCCTAACTGAAAGAGTTGATGTCAGTCAATACAGATTAGCAACACATTTAACCATGGCTTTTATTATAATTTATGTAAGCTTTATGTTGTTATTTGATATGTTGAGTTTAAAAGGAGGCTTTTCCTCACCTTTTTCTAGGTTGTGGTCTACTTTCTTTGTAAGTTTAATTTTTTTACAAATATTTTTTGGCGGGATAGTCTCTGGTCTTGATGGGGGTCTAATTTATCCGACATGGCCATTAATGGGCAACACATTCTTGCCTCTAGATTATTGGAGTATAGATTTAGGTTTTTTGAATATCTTCGAGAATAGATCTAATATTCAATTCAATCACAGAGCTTTGGCTTATTTAATATTATTTTTATCTTTAATTAATGTTTATATATTTAAGCATAATAGAGATCTTTTTAGGGTTTCTAACATTTTACTAATAATTGTTCTCATACAAATCTTTTTTGGTATAGTTTCGATTTTATTTTATATGCCTTGGCAAACTGCATTATTGCATCAATTTTTTGCCTTAATTTTATTCTCTGTTTCAATATTTTATCGATCAATTATCTTTAGAAGTAAATAATTACCTCATAATAAATTATTGATTTTATTTAATTAAATTATAAGTATTGACATAAATTAACTATTCTTTAAAAAGATTTAAAATTTGGATTTATAACTATGAATACAATCTCTACAAAACAAAGTGAAGTTGAGAAAAAGTGGATACTTATTGATGCAACAGATGTGGTTGTTGGAAGGGTAGCTTCTTATATCGCAAATAGACTGAGGGGCAAACATTTAGTATCTTTTACTCCTCATGTTGATGACGGTGATCATGTAGTTGTTATAAATGCCGAAAAGATACATTTTACTGGAAATAAATTAACAGATAAGAAATATTATAAACATACTGGTTATCCAGGTGGCATTAAAATGCAAACTCCTGAAAATATTCTTTCAAGTAAATTTCCCGATAGAATATTAAAAAAAGCTGTTGAAAGAATGATGCCTTCAGGACCTCTAGCAAATAAACAAATAAAAAATTTAAAAATTTATTGTGGCACCGAACATCCTCATGAATCTCAAAAACCTGAATTAATAGACTTTAAATCGATGAATGAAAAAAATGGAAAAAGATAAATAAATGGAAGAAAAAGAAAATACAGAAGAAATAAAAAGTTTTGAAGATTTGTCAAAAACTGAAAAAAGTGAAAAAAGTGAAAATGATATGATACTTCCTGAAAAAGAAGTTGATGATCTTGGTAGATCTTATGCAACCGGAAAAAGAAAAGATGCTGTTGCTAGAGTTTGGCTTAAACAAGGATCTGGCAACATTACAATTAATGGAAAATCATCTGATGATTATTTTGCAAGACCTGTTTTAAGGATGTTAATTAATCAACCGCTTATTTCCGCAGAAAGAAAAGAACAATTTGATGTTGTTTGTTCTGTGACGGGTGGAGGGCTTTCTGGACAAGCTGGTGCTGTCAGGCATGGTATTTCAAAAGCGTTAATTCTATTTGAACCGGAATTGAAGAGAGTTTTAAAATCTGGTGGTTTCTTAACCCGTGATTCAAGAGTTGTAGAAAGAAAGAAATACGGAAGACGTAAGGCGAGACGTAGTTTCCAATTCTCAAAGCGTTAATAATTTTATTTATAAAAAAATATGAGCGCTTTTTTAAGCGCTC
>JBJLFK010000030.1:0-39983 GCA_045565415.1 Alphaproteobacteria bacterium
TTATCTCTTTATCTAGATCTATAATTAAACTTTCTTTTTTATTAATTTTAAGCTCTATTTCATCCTCGTTAATATTTATATCTTTATTACTACCTATAACATTATTATTTATATCCTCTAAAATCTGAATTTCTCTTTTTAATTGAAGATTAGTAGTTGAAATCAAATCATCTAATTCTTGTTTTCTTCTATCAGACTGTATTTGATCATTATCAAATCTTTCCATTTCAATAATTAACCTTTGAAGGGTTGCAGAGGAGTCGTTCGCTTCTTTTTTCAGCTCAGGTAATGATTCTTGGATATTTAATTCTTCTGTTTTTTTGTTGCTTACACTCCTAACTATATTTTGATGTTCAACATTTAAAGAATGGAGTTTATCGTCATTTTCTTTACATTCTAGCTCAATGGTTTTGTATTTTTTTGCAAGAAGCAGAAGTTCTGTTTCTCGAATTTTTTTTGATAAATTCTTATATCTGTTTGCTTCCCTTGATTGTTTGTTAAGTGATCTAACCTGAGATGCTAATTCTTTTAATATATCGTCAAGTCTATCAATATTTGTTTCAGCAGATTTAATTCTTAATTCAGCTTCATGCCTTCTAACATGAAGACCAGAAATGCCTGCAGCATCCTCTAAAATTCTTCTTCTTTCGTTTGGTTTTTGATCAATTAATTCTTGGATTTGGCCTTGTCTTACTAAAGATGGGGATCTTGCTCCAGTTGAAGCATCTGCAAAAAGCATTTGTATATCTCTTGCCCTTGTATCATTACCGTTTAATTTATAAACAGAGCCTGCTTCCCTTTCTATTCTCCTTGTAACTTCAATTATATCAACATCATTGCACATAAGAGGAGCATCACGATCTTTATTATTTAATACTAGAGAAACTTCAGCTGAGTTTCTTGAGGGTCTATTTTGAGTTCCTTGGAAAATAACACCTTCCATACTTGATGCTCGCATGGATTTATAGGAAGCTTCGCCCATAACCCACCTAATAGCTTCAACTAAATTTGATTTGCCACAGCCATTTGGACCAACTACACCAGTCAATCCATCTTTTATGTCTATTTCTATTGGTTCAACAAAAGATTTAAAACTTGATAACCTTAATTTGCTAAAATCCAACACTTACTCCCTATATTAATTTAATCCTTAGAAATACCAAGCTCTGTCAATATGGCATCAAAATCTAGTGATGAAATTTTTTTGTTATTTACAAAAACTGCAGGTGTACTATTAACCCCGAATCTTGATGATGCTAATCTTTGATTTCCTTCAATCATATTAAATAACTCAGTATTACTTAGACACAATTTAACATCATCTTCAGATAAGCCAGCTAAACGTGCAACCTTTAATAATCCATTATAGGGATTCTCATTATCAAACAACCATTCTTCCTGTGTTTTTAAAAGAACATCAATTACCCCAAAATACTTATTATCTCCTGAGCAATGAGCTATCATTGAGCCAGCCATTGCAAGGGGGTCTATTGGATAATCTCTAAAAATATATTTCACTTTTCCAGTGTCTACCAATTCTGACTTTATTCTAGGAAAAACATCTTCATGGAAAGTAGCGCAATGTGGACATGTAAGACTG
Source organism: Alphaproteobacteria bacterium (assembly GCA_045565415.1). Classification (GTDB taxonomy): domain Bacteria; phylum Pseudomonadota; class Alphaproteobacteria; order MED-G09; family MED-G09; genus AG-430-B22. The sequence continues at coordinate 1,601 of JBJLFK010000030.1, forward strand.
GCATACTCAACAATAATGCTTTCAGAATTATCTGAACCTAAAGTATGATCGCCTTCAAGATTTGAAGAAACACCATTGGAAAAACTTATATTTGATGATAAATCTCTTGATGCATTAATGTTATCAGCTAAATTTGATGGTTGTTGATTTGGCGACAGGAAAAAGATTGCAATAATCAAACCCAACACAACAAAACCAACTAAAAGAATTATATTTTTTTTACCCATAATTACCTCATTTAATATTATTCGTTCTTTTTGCCAATTATACTTTTACCCAAAGAATTAATTGCTTCTTTCAACTCACTCTCTTCAACTTCACTAAGAAAAAAATCAGACTTTTCATTTATTGAATTTTTATTTTTAATATTTTCTTTTTTTTTTTTTTACCTTTTTTTTCTTTAATTTCATCTTGAATAAAAGAATTTCGAAATCTAATTCTATTAACTGCTCGATATCCATAATAGTCATTAATTTTTTGTATAATATCAGTTTTAATATATTCCATTTCTGTAGATGTTGCTCCATCTGTAGCAATAGTTAAAACTCCACCACCTTTTTGAATCCTTAATTTTTCAGGTATAGATTTTTTATAATATTCATCTCCAACGATTTCTTTCCAATTGTCAATTATATAGCTTTTTACAAAACCTTGCTTATTGAAAAAAGGTTTAGAAATTTTAGAAATGTACCAACTAAGTTGCTTAGTTGGAAAAAAATTTTTATCATTTGTTTTTTTAATTATTTGAGTCTCGCAAATTATGAAAGTTTCACTAAAAGATAATTTATCAAAAAAAATCCTAATTTGGTATGATAAAAACAAAAGGGATTTACCTTGGAGAAAATCAAAAAAAAATTTAAACCCTTATCAAACCTGGATATCAGAGATTATGTTACAACAAACAACTGTTGAAGCAGTGATACCATATTTTCATAAGTTTACTTCTAAATGGCCAACAATTAAAAAACTTTCTGAAAGTAATATTGAAGACATAATGGATGCATGGTCTGGCTTAGGTTATTACTCAAGAGCAAAAAATATTCATAAAACTGCAAAAATAATCAATAAAGAATACAACAATCAAATACCTAATAATTATGAGGAGTTGATAAAGTTACCTGGAATTGGTCCTTATACTGCTGGCGCAATCTTAACAATTGCTTACAATAAAAAAGCCTCAGTAATTGACTCTAATATAGAAAGAATAATTCTAAGAATACTAGGCATCAAAAAATCAAAGGACAAGGCTAAAAAAGAATTAATAAAAATTTCTGAAGAACTATGTCCAGATATTAGAAGCGGTGATTATGTTCAGGCGATGATGGATTTAGGTTCAGCAATTTGTAAACCAAATAATCCTAAATGTAATTTGTGTCCTATTAAAAAATTTTGTTATTCTTACAAAAATAACTTAACAAATCTAATACCCATAAAAAAAACCAAGAAATCCAATAAAAACTAGAAAAGCTAATTTATTTTGGATTGTATCAAATCAAAATAGAATTTTTCTTCGTAGGAGATCTCTGTCGGGGTTACTGCCTGGTATGTTAGAATTCCCATCTTCTGATTGGATTAATAAAAATAAAGAGTCTAAAAAAGAAATATCATTTCCTATTAAAGGAAATTGGAAACCAGTTAATGGTAATGTAATTCATACTTTTTCTCATTTTCAATTATCTTTAAAAATTTATATATGTAGAGATGTTAATGAAAAAAAGTTAGAAGGTATTTGGAAAAAAGAAAATAATATTCCTGATCTGGACTTACCAAGTTTAATGAAGAAGGTTTATAAACATGTTTTCTCAAATACTAATAACTAGATTTACTTAAAATGAATACAACTCATCTAAAATCCTCTAAAGAACATAAGATAATTAAAGGAGTAATTATTGAAGGAGGTAAAATTGCTCTTAAATGGTTCAATAATAAACCTAATGTTTGGAAAAAAAAAGACGGCACAGATGTATCAGAAGCAGATATCGAAATAGATAATTTTCTTCAGGTAGAATTAAAAAAGAAAATCCCGAATACCGGTTGGCTTTCTGAAGAAAATAAAGATGACTATTCTAGAGTGAATTATGATAAAACACTGATAGTGGACCCTATAGACGGCACTAAATCTTTTCTTGCTGGTAAAAAAGATTTCTGTATTTCAATTGCTTTAATTAAATCTGGCAGACCCATTTCAGCTATTATATATAACCCTATCACTGAGGAATTATTTGAGGCTGAAAAAAATAAAGGCTCATGGTTAAATTCAAAAAAAATTCACACAACAGAAACATCAAAACTTGAGAACTCAAAAATGTGTGCATTCAAACCGATGTTCTCGCACCCTGCTTGGAAAAAACCTTGGCCAAAAATGTTAATTGATAATAAAAACTCTATAGCATATCGAATGGCTCTTGTTTCCTGTGGTCAATTTGACTCTATGATGGCATTAAACACCAAATCAGATTGGGATATTGCTGCTGGAGATTTATTAATTACTGAATCTGGTGGAAAAGTTACAGATCACAAAGGGAATCAATTAATATATAATCTTAAAAATATATCAAAAAAATCAATTATAGGTGCATGTAAGGGCTTACATGATAAAATAATTGAAAGAGTTGAAGAGATAAAGTTATAGTGAAATTTTTAAAATAGGTTTTGGTTGGTAAAATTTTTTAAAATAAATTTAATTTTTTTTCTAATTGTAATAGCTTCACCGGCCTCTTACAGTAGTTCAGATATATCTGATCCTTACGAAAAATCTAATAGAAGCATTCATGAATTTAATGATAAAATTGATGTTTATTTATTAAGGCCTGTTTCTGTTGGTTATAGTTTGTTACCAAATCCTATCGAAGATGGAATATCAAATATACTTCAGAACTCAGGAGAACCAATTAACTTTACCAATTATATTTTACAAGGCGAGATAAAGAATGCCTTATCGAGTTTAATGAGATTTATTATTAACTCTTCCTTTGGTCTTCTAGGCGCTATCGATTTAGCGGATAAACTAAATTTAAAAAAAAATGACACTGATTTTGATAAAACTCTTGAGAAGTGGGGAGCAAGTGAAGGTAATTATTTGGTCCTACCTTTTATTGGACCACGTTCTTCACGACACTTTGCAGGAAGTATAATTGATATAGCTTTAAATCCACTAAATTATTTCCTTAGAGATGAAGATAGCATAATAAGAATTTCACCTACATTATTGTATGCTGTTTCAGCAAGATCAGGAAATATGGAGACTATTGATAATTTGAGAGAAACATCAATAGATTATTATAGTTCTTTACAGTCCATTTACTATCAAAGCAGGTCTTCCGGCCTCAATGAAAGTTTAGATGAACAAGTATTTGATGATTTTTTTGAATCCCTAGAAGAAGAAAATAGCAATGATTAAAAAGATTTTAACTTTATTTGTATTATCCCTTTTTATACCATTTAGTTCTGTTTTGTCTGACAGTAGAATTTTATCGCCTGAAGGTTATGTAACTTACATAACCCAGCAAACTCTTGATGTTCTTGGAAATAAAAATAAGAGTACTGATGAGAAGGTAGACAATATTACAGATATCTTTTTATCTAATTTGGCTGTTAGAGAAATATCTTTATTTGTATTAGGGCCTTATAGAAGGAATTTAGATTCTAGTCAAAAAACTGAATACATAAATCTAATAAAAAGATTTGTATCAGAAATATATTCCATTAGATTAGCTTCTTTCCCATCTGGTGATTTTAGTATTCTTAACTCAACCGATAATGGAAGATCGGGGATTATAGTCAAAACTACAATTCAATTTTCAGACGACCCTAATCCAACAAAAATTGATTGGAGACTTATTAAAAAACAAGATGGTGATTTTAAAATCTTTGATATACGTGTTGTCGGAATTTGGATGGCTCAAGAACAAAGATCAACATTTACATCTTTTTTAAGTAAAAATAACGGAAATATTGATAAATTAATGGATAGATTGGAAAAACAATTAAATAAGTGATTATCGAGAAAATTTTTTATATTTAATTCGAGAAGGGATTTCACTTTTGTCACCTAATCTATTTTTTCTATCTATCGAATAATCTGAATAACTTCCCTCGAACCATTCAACATTACTATCACCCTCAAAAGCTAATATATGCGTACATATTCGATCTAAAAACCACCTATCATGACTAATTATCATTGCACAACCAGAAAATTTATCTAACGCATACTCTAAAGCGAACAAAGTCTCTACATCTAAATCATTTGTCGGCTCATCAAGTAATAAAACATTAGCTCCAGATTTAAGCACTTTAGCAAGATGAATTCTGTTTCTTTCTCCCCCAGATAGTTGACCTACTTTTTTTTGTTGATCAGAACCTTTAAAATTAAATGCACTGGTATAAGCACGTGTATTAATGGTTGTTGAATTAATTTCAACGACATCATTTCCCTCTGAAATTTCTTCCCATACAGTTTTACCTGACTCGAGGGTTTCTCTTGACTGATCTACATAACTTAAATTAACTGTTTCGCCTAACCTTACCGATCCATCTGTTGAATCTAATTTATCTGAAATGATATTAAAAAGTGTCGTTTTACCTGCACCATTGGCACCAATGATTCCAACTATTGCTCCCTTAGGAACTTTAATAGAAAGATTCTCAAATAGTACTTTATCTTCGATTACTTTCTTTAAATTATTTATTTCAATCACCAGATCTCCAAGCCTTGGTGCGGTTGGAATTATAATTTGAGGGTCATCGATAGATTGAATATTTTCTCTATTAAGAAGAGCTTCATAATTATTAATTCTCGCTTTTGATTTAGATTGTCTAGCTTTAGGAGATGATGCAATCCAACTAACCTCACTCTTTAGTCTTCTTAATCTTGCATTTTCATGTTTAGTTTCTAATTCTATTCTTTTTTGTTTCTGAATTAACCATTTACTATAATTTCCCTCATAAGGAATTGCCTTTCCTCTATCTAACTCAAGTATCCATTCAGTAATATTATCTAGAAAAAATCTATCATGGGTAATTAGTATAACTGTACCTTTATAATTTTTTAAGTAATTCTCTAACCAAGAAACTGTTTCTGAATCGAGATGATTAGTTGGCTCATCAAGTAAAAGAAGGTCTGGCTCTTCAAGAAGTAATTTACAAATGGCAACTCGTCTTTTTTCACCTCCTGATAAATTATTAATATTTTTTGTTTTATCAGGGCACCTCAAAGCATTCATAGCCTGTTCAATTTTTGAATCTAAATCCCATAAATCTTTTGCCTCTATTTCTTCCTGTAATTTGGCTAAATCATCTGCAATATCTTCAGAATAATTCATAGATAATTCATTGTATTTTTCAATTAATGAGAGTTTTGATTTAGCGCCTTCACAAACATTTTCATAAACATTTTTTGTGTTATCTAAATCAGGCTCTTGAGGTAGATAACCTACCTTAATACCTTTAGCAGATATAATTTCCCCATTGTATTCTGTATCTAGACCAGATAAAATTTTAAGAAAAGTTGACTTCCCAGAACCATTTATACCCACAATGCCAATTTTAGCATTTGGTAAAAAAGAGAGATTAATATTTTCAAAAAGTGTTTTGCCACTAGACCAGGTTTTAGATAGATTTTCTAGAGAGAAAATATATTGGTAAGAAGACATCCTAATTCCTTTAATGGTGGGCCTGGCAGGATTCGAACCTGCGACCGAACCGTTATGAGCGGTTTGCTCTAACCAACTGAGCTACAGGCCCCTATAATCTTTTATATTTTAATTATCAAGAAAGCTACGTAATTTTTTGGATCTAGTAGGATGCTTTAATTTTCTCAGTGCTTTTGCTTCTATTTGTCTTATTCTTTCTCTTGTAACTGAAAATTGTTGTCCAACTTCTTCAAGTGTATGATCAGTATTCATTCCAATACCAAACCTCATTCTTAAAACTCTTTCTTCCCTTGGCGTTAACATTGCAAGAACTTTAGTTGTAGTCTCTCTTAAATTAGCTTGTATTGCTGCGTCTACAGGCAATAAAACATTTTTATCTTCAATAAAGTCACCCAAATAACTATCTTCTTCATCGCCGACTGGTGTCTCAAGAGATATAGGTTCTTTAGCTATTTTTAGCACTTTTCTAACTTTATCAAGAGGCATCTGGAGTTTTTCAGATAATTCTTCTGGTGTAGGCTCTCTACCAATTTCGTGTAAAATTTGTCTCGAAGTCCTCACCAATTTATTTATTGTTTCAATCATATGAACAGGAATTCTAATAGTTCTTGCTTGGTCCGCAATGGATCTAGTAATAGCTTGCCTTATCCACCAGGTTGCATATGTCGAAAATTTATAACCTCTTCTATATTCAAATTTATCTACTGCTTTCATTAACCCAATATTTCCTTCTTGAATAAGATCGAGGAACTGTAAGCCTCGATTTGTATATTTTTTTGCAATAGATATTACTAATCTTAAATTTGCTTCAACCATTTCTTTTTTTGCAACAGCAGCTTCTCTTTCGCCCTTTTGAACCTTTAAAACTATTTTCCTAAACTCTTCAATCTCAAGACCAGTCTCATCTGAAAGATCATGAATATTTGCAAAAATAGATTTAATACTTTTCCTGTTTTCTTTAACAAAATTTTGCCATCCATCTCTTTTAAGTCTAACAACACGATTAATCCAAGTCGGGTCTAACTCATTACCATGATATTCTTTTAAAAAATCCTTACGATCTATCCTAGAAGAGCTAGCAAGTTTCCATAATGAAATCTCTAAATCTACTAACCTTTTATTAATGTCATACAAATGATCAAGGAGTGCTTCTATTCTATTTGGATTTAAAGATAATTTTTTCATTAAATCTTTCAATTTAGATGAATATTCATTGTAGGTATCCAGTTGGCGAGCAGTTAAATCTTTCTTTTGTTTCTTAAATTCATTTCTTTTATCTTGAAGCTTTCTTAGCTTTTTATATTTATCGGAAATAGAGTCAAAGATATCAAATACGCCTGGTTTTAGTTCAGCCTCCATAGCGGCTAGTGATAGATTATTATCATACTCATTGTTATCGCTTTCAGACCCTTCAGTTTCAGCTTCCTCATTATTATCTTTTTCTTTCTTTTCATCATCTGTTTTATTAATCGCAATTTTTTTATTTTTTGCATCTGGTCCATCGTATGAAGCCTCTAAATCAATAATATCTCTTAAAAGAACCTGACCCTCATTAAGTTCATCTCTCCAAATTATAATGGCTTGAAATGTTAATGGACTCTCACATAGCCCTTCAATCATTGCTTCTTTTCCTGCCTCAATTCTTTTGGCGATAGCTATTTCGCCCTCTCTTGATAGAAGATCTACAGAACCCATCTCACGTAAATACATCCTGACCGGGTCATCAGTTCTGTCAGCTCTTTCAGTTGTAGTTTTCTTAGTTTTTGCGGTTATTTCGGTTGATTGCTCATCTTCCTCATTCTCGATAACATTAATACCCATTTCAGAAAGCATGGACATAACATCCTCTATTTGTTCAGATGTAAGACTTTCAGCAGATGTTACTTTATTCAACTGCTCATATGTTACAAATCCTTGAGACTTTGCAGCCTTTATCATCTTCTTTACATCTCTATTAGACATATCTAGTAAAGCTGACTCATTGCCTTGGCTTTGATTATCTGTTTTCTTGCTTTTTCTTTTATTGACCATATTTTTCAGTTATTTTTTTTAATTCAAAGTCTTTCTTCTCTAAAATACTTATTAACCTTTTTTCATTGTTGTCATCTATAACATTTTTATCAAAATTATTTATTTCAATTTCTAAAGATTTAATATGTTGATCATCTTCAAATATTTCAACCCAAATTGATGAAATAGTTTCTATAGTGGAATTTTCATGGTTAGACCAGTATTTCTTTGAAAATTTTAACTCATTTTTTAAAATCTTATTATAGTTATCACTTATAAAATTTTTAATTGTTTCTAAATTAGGTGATTTTTTAGGAACAAATAAATCTAATATTTCGTTTCTTACTTGATCAAGAAGAGTGTGATTAATAATAAGAGATTCAAATTCTTCAATATTGCTTTCAATAATTTCCGGATAAATCAAAATTCCTGAAATTAACAATGTTTCGAGTCCAGAAGGAATTTTTTCTCCTGATCCAACTTTACTATCTTTAATTTTTATTTTATCGAATATATTTGATTTATTCTTTCTATTTAAAGGTACAAAATTTGTCTTATTATTATAAAAAATCTTATCCAAAGACTCTTTAAAAAATAAACCATAATGTTTTCTTATATTTTTATCTCCTACAAGCCGTAATAAAGAGCGTAATTCTTTCTCCAAATTTGCCTTACCTTCAGGGGTTGAAATATCAGCTTTATTTAAATAATTTCGCCATATTTGATCATTAAGTGAAGTAGAATCTTTAGCTAATCGGAAAAAAGATTTTATTCCATTTTTTTTCACATAATCATCGGGATCTAAATCGTCATTTAAATTTATAAACCTTATATTCTTTCCTGGTTTTAAATTTGGTATAGCTAATTCAATGACTCTCTCAGCTGCCTTTTTTCCTGCCTTATCTCCGTCAAAACATACAATTGGTGAATCGACTAAATCCCAAATTAGATTGAGTTGTCTTTCTGTCATAGCCGTACCTAATGGAGCAACAACATTTTTAAAACCCTGAGAACATAAACTTATAGCGTCCATATAACCTTCGACGACGACAAGATTATCTATTTCTTTTACTGGAGATTTTATATTTGAATAATTAAACAATAAATTACCTTTGTGAAATATTTCTGTTTCAGGGGAGTTCATATATTTAGGCTTATCGTCTTCATTTATAACCCTTCCTCCAAAACCAACTATTTTTCCATATGTATTGGTAATCGGAAATATTATTCGATCTCTATAGCGATCATAGTAACTATTTTTTTTCTTCTCACTTTTAATAATTAATCCAGCAAGCAATATATCTTCGTTCAATGTGTCTTTATCTAGAAGATATTTATGAAGTGAAGAAAAGTTATCTTTTGCATAACCAATTTTATATTCTAAAATTATTTCTTTATTTATTCCTCTTTCATTTAGATAACCTAAAGCCCTATTATCACTTAATAGATTATTCATAAAAAAATCATTTGCCATTTCCATAATAGAATAAAGTTTTTTTCTACCGGAAATTTTTTTCTCTTCATCTTTGGTTAACGCTCTTAATTCAACTCCAGCTTGCTCTGCTAGTTGTTCAACCGCTTGAGGAAATGAAAGCCCTTCAACATCAACAAGAAATGTGAAAATATCTCCATGCTTATTTGAGGAAAAACAATGATAAAATTGTTTTTCATTATTTACAGTAAAGGAAGGTGTTTTTTCATTCTGAAAAGGTGATAAACCTACAAATTCTTTACCTCTTTTCTGAAGCGCTACTCTTTTTCCAACAATATCAGATATTTCTATTTTGTTTTTGATTTCATCTAGAAGGGATTTTGAAAATTTCATTACTATTTTGTTCCTCAAGAATTAATTCTATCCTTAATTATTTTAGAAGCCAAACCTAAATCTAATTGTCCGGAATATTTTTTTTTGAGTTCAGACATTATTAAGCCCATTCCACTAATATCTGATATATTACTTTGTGAAATTAAATCCTCAATTATTTTAATGATCTCATCTTCAGATAGCTGTTTTGGTAAAAATTCTTCGATGATTTTAATTTCTTCTAGCTCCTTTTTTTGTAAATCATCTCTATTACCTTGCTTGTAGGTTTCAGCAGATTCTTTTCTTTGTTTTACCATTTTAACAAGAATTCTGATTATATCAGTATCTGAAGCGTCTTCAGTTTGTTTATTTGTCCTTTGACTGATTTCTAAATCCTTAATAGATGCATTGATCATCCTAAGAGTTGAAACCCTTAACTGATTTTTTTCTTTCATTGATGAAATCAATTCATCTTTTAGTTTAGTTTTAAGCATTTATTACTCCAATATTTAAGTTATTAAGAATATATAAAATTAAAAAAAAATCATCATTTGATTTGTTTCTTGACTCACTCGTTTAGTATTTATAAGTTTCGTCAATTTGTGTTTAAAATAATTGATTCGTTTTCAATTGTTTTTTTACTGAGAAAAATTTGATGGGCCTATTTAATATTTTTATTTCTAATCCACTCTTAATAAATCCTTATTTTTTTCATTTTTTTAAAAGGTCAACCACATGGTAAATTGGGTTTCTAAAAAACCAACTGGTGCATTAGTATTAAATGACGGCACTATTTTTAAAGGTTTTGGATTTGGGGCTATCGGAAGGTCTTCAGGAGAAGTTTGTTTTAATACTGCAATATCAGGCTACCAGGAAATCATGACAGACCCATCTTATTGTTCGCAAATAATTACTTTTACATTTCCTCATATAGGAAATGTAGGTCTAAATTTAGATGATAATGAAAGCTCAGACCGACCTTATATTAGCGGTGCAATCTTTCGATCCCTAATAACTGACCCTTCAAATTGGAGGTCTGAAATTGATCTAGACAATTGGCTAAAAGATAATTCAATAGTTGGTATTTACGGAATCGATACAAGAGCTCTAACTAATTTAATTAGAGAAAAAGGCCTTATAAATGGCACTATAGTTCACGATAATAATGGTATTGAAGAATTTGAAGATTATTTAGAAGATACCAAAATGTTTAAAGGAATAAATGATCAAGACCTCGCCAAACTTGTAACCTGTAAAGAAAAAATCTTATGGGATGAAAAAGAAATCAATATTTATAACAGTAAGATTAAAAGAAAAAAAATCAATGCTCATGTTGTTGTTGTCGATTATGGTGTGAAGAAAAATATATTAAGATGTTTATCTTCAAGATTTGAAAAAATATCATTGGTTCCTTGTACTTCATCATATAGTAATATAATTAATTTAAAACCAGATGGAGTTTTCCTATCGAATGGTCCTGGTGATCCAAGCGCTACTGGAGAATATGCAATTCCTGTAATAAAACAACTAATTGACTTAAATATACCAATATTTGGTATCTGTCTTGGGCATCAATTACTTGCATTATCATTAGGATTGGAGACATATAAGATGCACCAAGGTCATCATGGTGCAAATCATCCAGTAAAAAATAATTATGACTCAAGTGTTAATATTACATCCATGAATCATGGTTTTGCCGTTAGGAGTGATAATTTACCTGAAGATATTATAGAAACTCATACTAGTTTATTTGATGGCAGTAATTGCGGAATTGAAATGGTTAATAAACCAATTTTTTCAGTTCAACATCATCCTGAAGCATCGCCCGGACCAAATGACAGCTATTATTTATTTGATAAATTTTTAGAAAATATTGAGAAACATACTAATGCCTAAAAGAGAGGATATCAAAAGTATATTAATTATAGGCGCAGGCCCGATTATAATCGGCCAAGCTTGTGAATTCGATTATTCAGGAACACAAGCATGTAAAGCTCTTAAGAAAGAAGGCTATAGAATTATTCTAGTTAATTCTAATCCTGCAACAATTATGACAGATCCTGAGGTTGCTGACGCAACCTATATTGAACCTATTACTAGCGAAATTATTGAAAAAATAATATTAAAAGAAAAACCGGATGCTTTATTGCCTACAATGGGAGGTCAAACAGCCTTAAATGTATCCCTAGAAATTGCAAGCTCAGGTTTTCTTGAAAAAAATAATGTTGAATTAATTGGTGCAAATAAAGAGGCAATTTCAAAAGCTGAAAATAGAGAAGAATTTAGAGAAGCAATGAATTCTATAGGGCTGGAAACACCAAAATCCTTTATCGCTCATACACTTGAAGAAGCTAATAGAAAAATTGATAACATTGGATTACCGGCAATAATTAGACCTTCTTTTACACTTGGTGGAACAGGAGGTGGGATAGCTTATGATGTTGAGGAATTTAATCAAATAGTTGGTGATGGATTAAAAAACTCACCAAACAGTGAAGTTCTAGTTGAAGAGTCAGTTATAGGATGGAAAGAATTTGAAATGGAAGTTGTTAGAGATAAATCTGACAACTGTATAATAATTTGTTCAATTGAAAATATTGATCCTATGGGCGTTCATACTGGTGACTCAATAACTGTTGCACCAGCGCTGACACTAACGGACAGGGAATATCAAGAACTTAGAAATGCATCAATTAAAACCTTAAGAGAAATAGGAGTAGATACCGGTGGTTCTAATGTTCAATTTGCTGTTAACCCAAATGATGGAAGAATTGTTATTATTGAAATGAACCCTAGGGTTTCTAGATCATCTGCCCTTGCTTCAAAAGCTACAGGTTTTCCAATAGCTAAGGTAGCAGCACTATTAGCGGTAGGTTATAGTCTTGATGAATTGGTTAATGACATTACAACGACAACACCTGCCTCATTTGAGCCTTCAATTGATTATGTTGTCACAAAAATACCTAGATTTGCTTTTGAAAAATTCCCAGGATCAGAATCCACATTAACTACATCAATGAAATCAGTTGGTGAGGCCATGTCTATAGGTGGTAATTTTCAGGAATCTATACAAAAAGGATTGAGGTCACTTGAGAATGACCTTGAAGGCTTTAATCAATTATCCGAAAAAGGTTTTACAAAAGAAGAGATAAAAAAGAATCTTAAAATTCCTTGTCCTGAGAGATTACTTTATATTGCAGAAGCATTCAGATCTGGGCTTACAGTTGAAGAAATAAATTTGATTACTTTTTATGACCCTTGGTTTTTAAAGCAAATAGAAGAAATTATTCTTTGGGAAAATCTTATTCAAAAAGATGGATTGCCAGAAGATAAGGAAAATTTCAAATTAATTAAATCAATGGGTTTTTCTGACTCGCGACTAGCAAAGCTAATTAACGAGGAAGAGGCATTTGTTAGAAATGAGAGAATTAAGTTAAATTTAAGGCCTGTTTATAAAAAAGTCGATACATGCGCTGCAGAATTTGAAACAAAAACAGATTATATGTACTCAACATATGTAGGAGATATTTATAATGAAAATGAATACTGTGAGTCTTTTCCGACTAAAAATAAAAAGGTAATTATCCTTGGCGGAGGGCCAAATAGGATTGGGCAAGGAATAGAATTTGATTATTGCTGTTGTCATGCCGCATTCGCTCTCGCAGACTTAAATATTGAAAGCATAATGATTAACTGCAATCCTGAAACTGTATCAACTGATTATGATACATCTGATCGATTATATTTTGAACCATTAACCCTTGAGGATGTTTCAGAAATAATAAACATTGAGTCTAAAAAGGGCGATCTTCTTGGAGCGATAGTTCAATTTGGCGGACAAACTCCTTTAAAACTGTCTAAAGATTTTGAAGTTAATAATATTCCAATAAAAATATTAGGAACTGATCAAGATGCCATTGATTTGGCAGAAGATAGAGATCGCTTTAAAAATCTAATGGAAGATCTCCAAATAAAACAACCAAATAATGGTATTGCAAAATCGGCAGATGAGGCAATAAATATTGCAAATGAAGTTGGTTATCCGGTTGTAATTAGGCCGTCGTATGTTCTTGGAGGCAGAGCTATGGAAATAGTTCACTCCGAAGATCAACTTAAAAAATATATTAATGAGGCTGTAATAGTATCTGGATCAAGCCCAGTTTTAATAGATTCATATTTACGAGATGCGATTGAAGTTGATATTGATACGCTATCAGATGGCAAAGATTTCTATATTGCAGGAATTTTGGAGCATATTGAAGAAGCTGGAGTTCATTCTGGAGACTCTGCATGCTCTATGCCACCATTCTCGTTAAACGAAGAAATCATTGCTGAATTGAAAATAAATGTCATCAAAATTGCAAAGGCAATGAATGTGAAGGGTTTAATGAATGTCCAATTTGCAATTAAAGATGATGATATTTTTATTCTTGAAGTTAATCCAAGAGCAAGCAGAACTGTTCCATTTGTTGCAAAAGTATCTGGAAACCCAATAGCCAAAATTGCTACAAAAATTATGACTGGCGTACAATTGAAAGATGTAAAATATGAAGATAAAAAATTAGATCATATTGCTATTAAAGAGGCAGTTTTTCCATTTAAAAGGTTTCCTGGAGTGGATACTATTTTAGGCCCTGAAATGAGATCAACGGGCGAAGTTATGGGAATAGATAAAGAATTCGGTATTGCGTTTGCAAAAAGTCAAATAGCGGGAGGAACCACTGTTCCAATTGAAGGGGTTGTCTTTGTTTCAGTAAAAGATACTGATAAAGAAAAAATATATAAACCAGTTAAAGAACTAGAAGATATAGGTTTCTCAATCTTGGCTACTAGTGGCACATGTGATTTCTTAGAGGAAAAAGGAATAAAAACAAAAAGAATTAATAAAGTACTTCAGGGAAGCCCTCATATTGTTGATGAAATCACAGATAATAATATTGCACTTGTATTCAACACAACTGAAACACCTCAAGCAATCAAAGACTCTAAATCAATAAGACGATCCTCTCTTGAAAATAGCGTTCCCTATTATACAACTGTTTCTGGTGCTATTGCTGCAGTTTCAGGAATAAAAGCTATTAAAAATGGCGAATTGGATGTTGATACAATCCAATCATATAAAAAGTAGGGTTTGAATAATTTTTCTCTTTAAAGCATAATGATTAAAGAGATATATTATGGAAAAAATACCAATAACAATCGATGGAAAATTAAAGGTAGAAGATGAACTAAAAAATCGTAAAACCATCGAAAGACCAAAAATTATTAATTCTATTGCAGAAGCAAGAGCTCATGGCGATCTATCAGAGAATGCTGAATATCATGCTGCTAAAGAAGAGCAAGCACACAATGAAACAAGGATAATGGAACTTGAAGATTTGTTAAGTAAGGCAGAAGTGATAGACCCAAGTAAATTAACAGGGAAAGACATAAAATTTGGAGCAAAAGTGTTATTAATTGATCTTGATACTGACGAAGAAGCAAATTATCAAATAGTAGGGGATATAGAATCTGATTTTAAAGAAAAAAAGATTTCTATTTCTTCACCTATAGCAAAAGCACTTATTGGAAAATCTATTGGGGATGAAGTAGATGTAAATACTCCAGGTGGAGGCAAATCTTATGAAATCATAAAAGTTTCATACAACTAATCAGAAGAAATAAACTTCTCCAAATCAATAAATGATTCATAACCGATATTATTTCTAATAGCTTCACCTGCGTTAATTTCTAAAACTGCCAAAACCTCACCCTTTGATATAATTCTTTTCTTACTTTTTGGTATAGTATTTTTATATATCTTATTAATGCTACCATTCTTGTTTATAAAAATAATATCTAAAGGAATTAATGTATTTTTCATCCAGAATGACGCCTTTTTTTCATTATTAAATAAAAAAAAGCATCCCTCCATTCTTTTTCAACTCTAATCTGTACATGAGGCCCTCTGCTTGCTCCTCATTAGTTTTTGCAACCTCAACATGATACTGAATTGGTTTTCCGGTATCATTAATATAATTTCAAGATTCTTAATATAAGACTCTGCAAATACGCTATTGTTGTATAAAAATAAAAATAAAAGAAAAACTTTAATGAACATATTATCTATTTATTTAGGAAAAAAAATTATAAGGCAAGAAATATGAAAAAAGGAATATTTGATTTATCAGAAAAAGTCGTATTAATTACAGGCGGAAATGGTGGAATAGGACTTGGTATGGCTGAGGGTTTAGCTGAATGTGGTGCCAAGATAGCAATCTGGGGTAGAAATAAAGAAAAAAACGAAGAATCTAAAAATTTATTATCTAAATATAGCATCGAAGTTAATACTTACGAAGTCGATGTATCACAAGAAAAAGAGGTAATTGATAATGTAAAATCTGTTCTGAATGATTTTGGAAGAATAGATTCAGTCTTTGCTAATGCTGGCATGAATGTCTTTGGAGGCTCTTTTGAAGAGATGGATACTGATGTGTATAGAAAAGTATTATCTGTAAATTTAGATGGAGTTTTTTTTACTTTAAGAGAAACAACAAGACACATGGTTGAGAGAGCTAAAGATGGAGATATTGGCGGTTCTGTAGTAGGTGTAGCAAGCTTAGCAGGTATAGAAGGTGCAGCCAAAACTCAACCTTATTCAGCATCTAAAGGTGGAATTATCTCAATGATTAAAGGAATTGCAGTTGAACATGCAAGGTTTGGAATAAGAGCAAATACAATTTTACCAGGATGGATTGCTACTGACATGACAACAATAAATCAGAATAATCAAAAGTTTACTGATAAAGTAATAAGTAGAGTACCAATGAGAAGATGGGGTGAACCCAAGGATTTCTCTGGAATTGCTGCATATCTAGCCTCTGATGCTTCAACTTATCATTCAGGTGATATGTTTGTTGTTGATGGCGGTTACGCTATTTTCTAATTAAATTAAGCGAATTTTCTATATCATTAATTAATAATCCTTCATCAGCCTTTATATCTAAATCCGCTACATTTGATTTTATAAGTAACTCACCCTTAAAAGAACCTTCGTTAGCCCCTAAAAGCCTAACAATATCTTTTTCAGTAGTAATTATATCAGCATTTTTTTCTTTAGATTTTATTAATATTTCTTTAGCAAGACTTTCATTAATCTCTTGATGATCCCTAAGAAGAAAAGAGCTAATAACTTTTTTATTATTATTCTTTATTGAGAATATTAATTTATTAGGATCAGCTACACCTGAATAAACAACAACATTTTCTGATAAATGCGCATCAACTTTAGTTAGATATTCTGCATCTATAATTTTACCGAAATACTTATGAATATATGAAAGTGAATAATGATCTTGTTCTGGATTTATAAACTTAATTATCATATTCACTTTTTTCCTGCCTTTTCTAATTGACTCTCTTAAAGGACCAAATGGAAAAATTAATCTATTACCAATTCCTTTATCAGATGAAACAACAATCAAATTATAGTCTTTAATTAAACTTGGATTTTGAAAACCATCATCAAGTATAATTAAATCGACATCAAGTTTTTCAATATATTTGCAACCTTTGACTCTATTTTTTGAAACTATAGTTAAACCGTCTTTGGCATGCAATAAAGCCTCGTCACCAACTTCAGATGACAAATGAGTATTAATATCAACAATTAGAGGGCCTTTAAATTTACCTTTATAGCCTCTGAGAAGAACTGCACATTTATATCCTTTTTTCGTTAGAATTTCCCTAAGATATCTTGCCATGGGTGTTTTACCAGAACCCCCAAGAGTAAAGTTACCTACGCATATGACCTTTAGTTTTGATTGATACTTTTTTATAAACAAGTTTTTTATTAAAATTAAAAAATCTAAAAAGAAATTTATAAATAATATAAAATTAGGAACTTTCTTCCACCAAAACTTAATACCCATTATTTTATAGCCTTTATTATATTAAAAATATCTTCCGACGCCCCTCCAAATTTATTTACACATCTCTCAGCTTCTTTTCCCATATAGATTAAACTTTTTTTATCTTTAAATAATTTTATAAATTTTTCTTCAGTAAAATTAACTGCACCTTCAACTTTTAAAAGATTTTTGTAGTCATCTTCAAAATTATAAAAATTTGGCCCAGTAAATACAGGAATAGAAAATTTTGCAGGCTCAAATGGATTATGCCCTCCAAAATTTTTAAATGCACCTCCTAGAATAACGGAATCTGATATAGTATAGAGCTCGCCAAGCTCGCCAATTTTATCATAAATGATAAACTTTGTTTCAATAGAAACTTCTTCATTCTTAGAAAGAAATTTTATATGTTTCTTAAGAAAACCTTTTTTTAACGCCATATTATAAATTGATTGGGCTCTTTCTGGATGCCTCGGCGCTATAATTAAAATTAAATCTACATTTTCGAGCTTTAATCTATTAAATAATGAAAATATAATTTCTTCTTCACCATAATGCGTTGAAACAGCTAAAATTATATTCTTATCTAAAATAGATTTTTTTAGATTCTCTAATTTATTATTATTTACCTCCAATTTATCGGCATCATGTTTTATATTTCCAAAAAATTGAATATTTTCATAACCCAATTTTTTAAAAAAATTATAAGTTTTTTTATTTTGAGGAATAATAAATTTAAAAGAACCTAATAAATAAATTAAAGATTTTTTTGCATAGCCCCAATATTTAAATGATTTATCTGAAAACCTTGCATTTATAAGAAATAAAGGAATATTTCTATTTTTACATTCTAATATAAAATTTGGCCATATTTCTGACTCAACAAAAATTGCCAATTTAATATTTAAACTATTTAAAAAACGCTTTGCATATTTTGGTACATCATAAGGCATATATTGATGCTGAACACCATTAGGAAATATTTTTATAAATAATTTTGCTGAACTTACTGTAGTTGTGGTTACTAAGATATCATAATTTTCATTTAATAATTTTTTAACTAATGGTTGTATTGATAGTAATTCACCGACGCTAGCTGCATGAAGCCAAATATAGTCATTTGATTTTTTATTAATATCAACTATGCCAAACCTTTCTTTCTTTCTAACCCATTCTTCTTTTTTTCTTATGGATCTAATAATAAAAATAATCCATGTGAACAGATTTAAGAAATAAGTAAAGGCTCTGTAGATTATTATCAAAAAAGGTGTAGACATATTTAAACTAACTCCTTTGCCTGAGTTGTAACTATATTTAGACTTTCTTGAAGCAATAATCTTTTATTTTCAATATCCTCTTCGGAAGAATTTTTATCTACATAAATAGGATCCCCAAAAACCAAAGATCCTGATCCAAATGGATAATTTAGAGTAAAATTATCCCAACTATCAAATTCAAATCTCCTGGATGTCGTTGCTGCAACAGGGATAATTGGACAACCGGATAGTTTTGCTAAAATTATAGATCCTTTGCCAGCTATCTTTCCTGGACCTGGAGGTTGGTCAGCAGTAAAAGATACAGACTGTCCACTTTTAAGAACCTTCAGCATTGCTCTTAGAGCTAATGTCCCGCCTTTCTCTTTTATCCCAAGCTTATCAGGGTTTCCTGCTCCTCTTATTAAATTAATTCCTAGATTATTTAATGTTTTTGCAATTAATTCCCCATCGCCATGACGAGAAACTAAAGCATTTAATTTTTGAGAATTATGAGACCAACTATTTGGTAACATTAGACTCTGACCATGCCAATGCATCCATATAAAAGTTTTATTTTTTGACCAGAATTCTTTTACTTTACTATCATTTACTATGGTCCATTTATTTGTCAGATAAACAAACTTTATGTATTTTGAAAAAATAAAGGGAAGTAATTTTTTAAGAATATTCTTTATCACTCCCGCTCTCCGGAAATTGCATTTCAAATAAGGTTCTATATAAACCATTTACTTTAATTAATTCATCATGATTACCTTTTTCGATAATTTTACCTTTATCAAAAACATAAATCATGTCTGCATTTTTAATAGTTGATAATCTATGAGCAATTATTAAAGCACTTTTTTCTTTCAATAAAGCTTCGAGTGCAATTTGAACTTTTGATTCTGCTTCACTATCTAAAGAAGATGTAGCTTCATCAAGCAATAAAATAGGTGAATTCTTTATCATTGCTCGAGCAATGGCAATTCTTTGTTTTTGACCGCCGGAAAGTTTCAAACCTGATTCTCCAGCTGAAGTTTCATAACCATTAGATAACTCTTTAACAAAATCATCCACTAATGCTTCTTTGCAGGCTTTAATAAATGTATCCTCATTAATATCAGATGAACCAAACAAAATATTTTCTCTTATCGATGCGTCAAAAATTAAAGAATCCTGAGACACTAAAGCCGAGCTCTCTCTTACCGTAGATAAGGAAAGATCCTTAATATCAATATTATCAATTTTGATAACGCCATTTGTTGGATCGTAAAAACGAGGAACTAGATTTAAAAGTGTAGTTTTACCGGCTCCCGAAGGACCAACTAATGCAACTGTTTGTCCTGGATTGACAACAAATGAAATATTATCAATTGCTAAATCATCAGAATTATCAAAATATGAGAAAGATACATTTTCAAATTCAATTAAACCTTTTGGATTAGCAATAGTTTTTTGATTAATGGGCTCTATTATCTTTGGCTTGTTATCAATAATTGGGAATAATCTATGAGATGCAGCTACACCTTCCTGAAGCATTGCTTGTAAGTTAGCAACTGCCTTTAATGGATCGTAAAGTAAACCAGCAGCAGTAGTAAATGCCATAAAGCTTCCTACACTCATATCAGAATTTATTGACTTTCCTCCAGCATAATAAATTATCCCGGCTATCGCAAACCCAGTCACAATCTCCATTATTGGAGCTGAAGCAGATCTTGCCCTTACCCCCCTCATTGATAATGAGACAACCCTTCTTATAGTTTCATTTGCTTTATTTAGATAAAAATTTTCTTTACGATATGCCTTTATTATTCTCATTCCTTTCAATGTTTCAGATACTAAGGATGAAAGTGTTCCAATTTCCTCTAAGCTATCACGAACAGCTTTTCGTAATTTTTTTCCTAAGTATCTTAAACCAAATGCAGCAGGCGGAAGGACTATAAGAAATATCATAGCAAGCTTAAAGTCTACCCAAAGTAAATAACCTACCAAACCTAGAACCATTAGAATATTTCTTGATAGATTTACTACAACTGAGGACATAGTTTCTCGTAATTTTGTTGAGTCAGCGGTAAAATTAGATATGAATCTGGCAGAATGTATTGAATTAATATAGGAAATATCTGATTTTAATAGAGACAGATACAAATCATTTTGAAGTGATCCAACAATTTTTTGTCCTATCAAATTAATTGAGACATTAGCTCCAAAAGTACCTAATGCTCTAACAAACATTATCAAAACAGCTACACTAGGAAGAATAATCAACATATTTTCATTTTTATCTACAAAAATATCGTCAATTACTCTTCGAATTAGCTCTGGTAAGGCAGGTGTACTTAGGGCAACAACTGCGTTACAAATCAACGCAACTGTTAAATACCCAGTTAAACCAAATGCGTAACTCCTCCAAATTCTTCTTATAGTTTCAATAGATCCTATTTCATTTAAATTGTTATTCATTATTATTCGCTTAATCTCTTTATTAAAAATAACATCTTAAGATATATTATTATAAATTAAATTATACCCATAAAATTTTTTTGGTAAAAAAGGGAGTAGATAAACATGTTAGAGGGAAAGAAAATCATAGTTACCGGTTCAGCCAGTGGGATGGGTGAAGCTACTTTGAAAGCATATGTTAAAGCAGGCGCAAATGTCATAGGAATGGATATTTCAGATGAAAAAGGTAAAAACATATCTACAAATGCAAATAGTCACGGTCCTGGAACATGCTCATTTATTCGTATTGATGTTTCAGATAAGAATAGTGTAAAAAATGCATTTGAACTGGCATTGGACGAATTAAAAACTCTTGACGTTCTTGCTCACCCTGCTGCTATTCAAGGTCCAGCGGATGCCTCTTCTGTTAAAGTTGAAGATTGGGATAATATGTTTGCAGTTAATGTAAGAGGAACAATGCTAACTAATCAAAATGCATTCAAATATATGAAAAAAAACGGATCAGGATCAATAATAAATTTTGGATCAATATCTGGATTAAGACCGGAACCTTCTGCTTCATCCTACTCAGCTGCAAAAGGTGCCGTACACTCTTGGACAAGAACAGCTGCTGGAACTTGGGGAAAGTATAATATAAGAGTTAACGCAATATTGCCTGCAATTGCGACACCAATGTATTATGCGGCAAGAGAACGCTCAACTGAAGAAGAAAACAATGTTGCGCATTGGAGAAATTCTGCTCCTATTTCTTTAGGTCAAGAATATGGAGACCCTGATAATGATTTGGCTCCAGTCATGGTTTTTTTTGCTTCAGATGCTTCAAAATTTATAACTGGCCAGTTAATTCCTGTTGATGGAGGACAAACAGCTGGTTTATAAAAAAATAAAAAAAATAAATTGTTTTAACATGATCATTGCATATTTTAATTATTAGGAATAATTTGGGTTCAAAGAATTTATTTTTAGCATGCCAATAAAACTATCACATAATATAGAAAATATTCCACCTTCAGCAACAATGCTAATGACTCAACTGGCAAGAGATTTAAAAGCTGAAGGTAAAAATATAATAAGCATGAGTGCTGGAGAACCTGATTTTGATACACCCCAAAATATTAAAGAAGCGGCTATAGATGCTATTAATAGAGGCGAAACTAAATATACAGCAGTTGACGGAATTGATGAACTGAAACAAGCAGTAATAGATAAATTTAAAAATGATAATAATCTAGATTATGAAAAGGATAATATTTCTGTTGCCCCGGGCGGAAAATCAATAATTTTTAATGCAATTTTTTCGACGATAAATCCAGGAGATGAAGTCATTATTCCTGCTCCATATTGGGTTAGTTATCCTGATATTGTAAAACTTGCTGGAGGTAATCCGGTAATAATAAAAACATCACCAGATAATAATTTTAAAATATCTCCTGATGATCTTGAGAAAAATATAACTGAAAAAACTAAATGGCTTTTTATTAACTCACCATCAAATCCGACTGGCCAAGTTTATTCTAAAGATGAACTTATTAACTTAGCTAAAATTATTAAGAAACATAAAAATTTATATATTTTATCAGATGATATTTATGAATACATTCGATACCAAAATAATGAAAGCTTTTATACCATCGCTGAGATAGATGAAGAGATTTTCTCTAGAACACTAACAATGAATGGTGTTTCAAAAGCTTATTCAATGACGGGATGGCGTATTGGTTATTGCGGAGGTCCAATTGAAATTATTAGTGCAATGAGAAAATTAATGGGCCAATCGACATCCAACCCATCTTCAATATCTCAATGGGCAACTGTAGAGGCATTAAATAGCTCAAAAGATTTTCTTAATCTATGGATAGAATCTTTTAAAGAAAGAAGAGATTTTATAGTTAATTATTTGAATCAATGCAATGGTATAAGCTGCTTAAATCCTGAAGGGGCTTTTTATGTTTACCCTTCATGCGAAGGTCTTATTGGAAAGGAATATAAGGGTAAAATAATTTCAAATGACAAAGATTTCGCGATGATTTTACTTAAAGAAAAATTAGTTAGCGTTGTACATGGTGAGGCCTTCGGTTTATCGCCCTTCTTCAGAATTTCATACGCAACCTCTATGGATAATATAAAATTAGCTTGTGATAGAATTGGTGAATTTTGTGATGAAGTAACATCATAATGGAATCAAAGAAAATTAACTCTAATAGAAAAGAGCTATGGGAAAATCCCTCTCTGGGTCGAAATATTAATGAAAAAATTAACCCCTTTAAGATTGATACAGAATTCTCTCCATCAGGTGATCAGCCTG
The DNA here is from genome assembly GCA_045565415.1 of Alphaproteobacteria bacterium. GTDB lineage: Bacteria > Pseudomonadota > Alphaproteobacteria > MED-G09 > MED-G09 > AG-430-B22. The sequence continues at coordinate 24,985 of JBJLFK010000030.1, forward strand.
AAGCAATAAAGTCACTTGTAAAAGGCATAAAAGATAATGAGAGATCTCAAGTTCTTCTAGGTGTAACTGGTTCTGGAAAAACATTCACTATGGCTCAGATTATCGAAAAAAGTCAGAAGCCAGCTTTAATTTTAGCCCCAAATAAAACATTAGCTGCTCAACTTTATGGCGAATTTAAAGATTTTTTTCCTGATAATGCGGTTGAATATTTTGTTTCTTATTATGATTATTATCAACCAGAAGCATATGTACCCAGAACAGACACATATATCGAAAAAGATGCATCAATAAACGAACAAATTGACAGGTTAAGGCATTCAGCCACAAGATCTCTTTTAGAAAGAGGAGATGTAATAATTGTTGCCTCTGTATCATGTATTTATGGAATAGGGTCAGTAGAAACATATTCAAATATGACTATTAGCATTTCAATAGATGAAAAAATTGAAAGGCAAGCTATTCTTAAAAAACTAGTTGAACTTCAGTACATTAGAAATGACACAAACTTTACAAGAGGAACATTTAGAGTCAGAGGAGATTTAATTGAGATTTGGCCAGCTCATTTAGAGGATATTGTTTGGAGAATATCATTATGGGGAAACGAGGTTGAAAGCATAGGAGAATATGATCCTTTAACAGGAAAAAAAGAGAAAGATCTTGAATATATTAAAATATATGCAAACTCACATTATGTTACCCCTCGCCCAACAATCAACCAAGCAATAAAAAAAATTAAGAAAGATCTTAATGTGAGACTTAAGGAGCTCAAAAACTCAAATAGATTATTAGAAATGCAAAGACTTGAACAAAGAACAAATTTTGATCTTGAGATGATGGAAGTTACGGGAATATGTGCAGGAATTGAAAATTATTCTAGATATTTAACAGGTAGGAAGCCTGGTGAACCACCTCCAACACTATTTGAATATTTACCGAGTGAGTCCTTGGTTTTTATCGATGAAAGTCATGTAACTGTCCCTCAATTAGGCGGTATGTATCGAGGAGATTTCAGTAGAAAATCTACATTAGCAGAACATGGATTTCGATTACCCTCATGTATAGATAACAGGCCGCTAAAATTTGAAGAATGGGATTCCATGAGGCCTCTAAGTGTATTTGTTTCAGCTACACCAGGAAATTGGGAGATTAATGAAACAAATGGGTTATTTGTTGAACAAATCATTCGTCCGACTGGTCTTATTGATCCGCTTTGTGAAGTAAGACCGGCAAAAAGCCAAGTTGATGATCTTGTATATGAATGTAAGGAAATAGCTAAAAAAAACCAAAGAGTCCTTGTAACTGTCTTAACAAAAAAGATGGCCGAAGATTTAACTGAATATATGAATGAGCAAGGAATTAAAGTTAGGTATCTTCATTCAGATATTGATACTTTAGAAAGAATTGAAATTTTAAAAGATCTTAGAACTGGATTATTCGATGTCTTAGTTGGCATCAACCTTCTTAGAGAAGGCTTGGATATACCTGAGTGTTCACTTGTTGCTATTTTAGATGCTGATAAAGAGGGTTTTTTAAGATCAGAAACATCTTTAGTTCAAACTATTGGAAGAGCTGCTAGAAATGTGGATGGAAAAGTTATTTTATATGCTGATAAAATTACAGGTTCTATGGATAGAGCTATAGGAGAAACAGAAAGAAGAAGGGAAAAACAAAAAGAATATAATAAGAAAAATGGAATAACACCTGAAAGTATTAAGAAAAATATTAAAGATATTCTTGGTAGTATTTATGAAAGAGATCATCTTGAAATAGAGGCTCCAGAATTTTTTGAGAATGGAATTTTGTTCGGAGATAATTTTGAAAAACATTTAAAAGACCTTAACAAGAAAATGCTAAAATTTGCTGAAGACTTAGATTTTGAGAATGCAGCAAAAATTAGAGATGAAATCCGAAGACTTGAAGAAACAAGTCTTAAATATGCAGATGATCCAATGTTTAAACAAAAAAAATTAAGAAAAAACAGGAAAAGGTAAGAAATGAAAAATAAATATGCATTAGTAACCGGGGGAGGAAAAAGAGTAGGCGCTTCCGTCTGTAAATTTTTAGCGCTTCAGGGCTATCATGTTATTATTCATTACAATGACAGTAAATTAGAGGCTGAAAAAACTCTTAAAGAAATTGTAAAAAGCAATGGAAAGGCAGATTTAATTAAAGCAGATCTATCTTCATCTAATCAGGTTAGAAAATTAATTCCAAGAGTTAACAAAAAATACGGTCAATTATCAGTGTTAATTAATAATGCATCAATTTTTGAAAAAGATGATATCAAATCAATTTCGTCTGAATTATGGGATAAACATATAGATGTAAATCTAAAAGCCCCTTTATTTTTATCAAAAGATTTTGCAAGCCAGTTTTCAAAAAGAAAAGGTGGAATTATTATAAACTTTCTTGACCAAAGCGTATTAACATATAGGCCTAACTTTATCGCATACTCTGTCTCAAAAAATTCATTATGGTATCTTACAAGATCATTAGCTCAAGCATTAAGCCCTAATATTAGAGTATGCGCTATTGGTCCAGGGCCAACATTGCAGGGAAAAAGACAAACAAAAAAAGATTTTGAAACGCAAAAAAAAGTTACACCACTTCAAGTTGGGCCTGATTTAGAGGAAATTAATAATGCAATTAATTTTATTATCAAAAATAATTCTTTTACCGGTCAGATGATAGTTCTTGATGGTGGAGAGCACCTTAAGTGGGAAGAATCAAAGGATAAAAAATTCGTCGAGTAGTAAAAATAAGTTGAATCAGTAACTTAAGAATAATATCTAAAAAATCTTAATTTGTTCACAACATGGTCTTTTTAATCTTAATTACTTAGTTTTGAATTAAAAATATGTATAGTATGAACAAATTATAATTTAATATAATATATTCAATTACTTACTGGATATAAAAAATTGATAGCTATATATTATGTATAATTTTTATAAATTTATTTTTATAAAACATTATTTTTCAACAAAGTTATCCACAGGTTTAAAATATAACTTTTTTGTAATAAAACTATATAATTTAATACTTAGAATATAAGCGCATGAAAACTGGTAAAGAAATAATAAAAGATACAGTAAGAACTATTCCGAATAAGCCCGGAGTTTATCGAATGCTAGATAAAAATAAAGATATTATCTATGTGGGAAAGGCAAAAAATTTATTTAAAAGAGTAAAAAGCTACGCAAGTAAAAATATTGAAAACAAGCGTATAGAAAAAATGGTGAATTTAATTCATGAGGTTGAGTTTACAACAACAGATAGTGAAGAAAATGCCCTTCTACTAGAAGTAAATTTAATTAAACTACATAAACCAAAATACAATATATTAATGAGGGATGATAAATCTTTTCCATATATTTTTATTTCAACCGATCATGATTTTCCACGCCTTGAAAAGCATCGAGGTGCAAGAAAAAGACCTGGACATTACTATGGTCCATTTCCAAATGCAGGTGCTATAAACAGGACGATAAAAACTATTCAGAAAGCATTTCTATTGCGTACTTGCAGTGATAAAGAGGTCGAAGCTGGAAATAAACCATGCTTTAATTATCATCTTAAGCGTTGTAGTGGTCCCTGTGGTGGCAAAATCAGTAAAGAAGAATACAGTAAACTTGTTAATGATGTAAAAAAAATTTTCAAAGGTGATGCTAAAAAAATAAAATCACAGTTTGCAAAAAAAATGGAAATGGCATCTAAAAATCAAAAATATGAAGAAGCAGCTTATTATCGTGATAGAATTAAGTCACTTTCGAATTTAACGAACTCATTTAGTATAAATCCAAAAAATTTAATTGATGCTGATGTATTTTCTATTACTAAAAATGAAAAATATGCATGTATACAGGTCTTCTTTTTTCGATCAAGAAAAAATCTAGGTAATAAACCTTTTTTCATTAATAATATTAGAGGTTTAAATGAGTTAGAAATATTAGAGTCTTTTATACCTCAATTCTACAACAACAGACCATCTCCAAAATTAATACTTACGAGTAATATAATTAATGAAAAAGAAATAATTCAAAATCTTCTAGCCTCACAAAATAAAATAAAAGTAAAAATACAAACTCCTTCGAGGGGAGAAAAAAGGGAAATTATTGAGCATGCGATGGAGAATTCTAAAGATGCCTTAAAGAAATACACAAAAGATATGTTGAGTAAAAAAATAAACCTAAAGAATCTTCAAAAAACACTTCAACTAAATGAAATCCCGCAAAGAATTGAAGTTTTTGATAATAGTCATATACAGGGTGCTTTTTCTACAGGAGCTATGATTGTATCTGGAGATGAAGGATTTGTAAAAAATCAGTACAGAAAGTTTAATATTAAAGAAGCAAAAACTAATGATGACTTTGGCATGATGTACGAAGTATTGCATAGACGTTTTTTAAGGCTGAAAAAAAAATCTAAAAATGACGAGGATTTTCCTGATCTAATTATTATTGATGGTGGTAAAGGTCAATTATCGATGGCAGATAAAGCGATGAAAAAAACAAACATTACTAATATTGAAATTATTAGTATTTCAAAAGGAAAAAACCGGAATGATGGAAATGAAATTATTCATACATTAAATAAGAAAAGCATTGTTTTAAGAAAATCAGATCCTTCATTATTTTATCTTCAACGACTTAGAGATGAAGCTCATAGATTTGCTATTGGATCACATAGACAAAAAAGAGATAAAAACATCCACTTTAACCCCTTAAACGAAATACCTGGCATTGGATCAAAAAGAAAAAAAGATTTATTAAATGCTTTTGGTTCAGCCAAAGGCGTAAGTAAAGCAAAAATTAGAGAATTAAGTGAAGTTGATGGTATTTCAAAAAATTTAGCTCAAAATATTTATAACTGGTTTAATGAATTAAATTAAACTAATAGTAATTATGGCAAATATTTTGACATTTTTAAGAATTATTATTTCTTTAATTATACCTATAGTTTTTTGGTTAATAATTAATTTCGTTTCAAATTATAATGAAGAAAAGTTTTTTCTAATATTGTTAATTTTATTTGTTTTAGCCTCGATTTCAGATTTCTTTGATGGATTTATTGCTAGAAAGTACAATCAAGAAAGTATTACTGGAAAAATACTTGATCCTATCGCAGATAAGCTTCTAGTAATAATATCACTAATTATTTTAATAATATCATTCTCTGGAAACCCAATAATATTTTTCTCATCAATTGCAATCATTTTCAGGGAAATATTAATATCTGGATTAAGAGAAATAACTAAATCAAGCGGTCTAACATTAAATGTTACTAAATTATCAAAATGGAAAACTGCAGCTCAATTAACTTCAATTATTTTATTATTTTTAAATATTTCAATATATAATAATTCATACCAAGAATTAATATTTCCACAGTTGGTTTATACATTTTCATATTTATTTGGTAATTTATTTATTCTAATTGCTTCTTTACTTTCTATTCTTTCAGCCTATGAATATGTAAGGTTTACTAAAAACTTTATGAAAGAAAAGGATAGAATATGAGAGTCCTCTATTTTGCTAAAGTGAGAGAAATCATAGGTTTACCTGAGGAAAATATAGATTTGCCTTCAAATGTACAAACTGTTGAAGATTTTTTGAATTATCTTATTTCAAAAGAAAATAAATATGATCTAGCTTTAAGCAATAAGGAGGCAATTCATATTGCTTGTGATGAAGATCATGTAGATAAAGGTTTTGTTTTAAATAACACCAAAGAAATAGCCATATTCCCACCAGTTACAGGCGGATAATGATTACAGTTAAAATACAAAAGGAAAAATTCAATCCACAGAATATTCTTATAGATGCTGAAAAAGAAAAGAAATATGGCGCTTTAGTTTCTTTTATAGGTTCAGTAAGGGAAGAAGCGAATAATGGTAAGGTAAAAAAACTTTTTATAGAGCACTACAAAAATATGGCTGAAAAAATTATCTATAAAACTGCTCTAAATGCTGAGAAAAAATGGAATCTTGATTATTGTTATGTAATACATAGATATGGAACATTAAAGGCTGGTGAGTCCATAGTAATGGTAATAACTGCTTCAAAACATAGAAAAGAAGCATACACTGCAAACCAATATATAATTGATTGGCTTAAAATTAATGCTCCATTTTGGAAAAAAGAAATTTTTGAAAATGAATCAAAATGGGTTGAACAAACTCTTTAGTCCCCCTTCCAGTTGTTAACTAAATTGATATAAGACTCCGATAACATTTTGATTTCTTCTCCAACTCTAAATTTAAAATTATCTATTTCTGATACAGGGGTTACCTCTGCAGCAGTTCCAGTAATAAAACATTGTTCAAAGCTTGATAATTCCTCTAATTCAATTTTTCTTTCGATAATTTTTAAGCCGAGATCCTTTGCAAGGTCAATAACAGTTCTTCTTGTAATTCCATCTAAAAAACTATCAGGTACTGGTGTATGTATTTCTTTGCCAGAGATAAAGAAAACATTGGCGCCTGTAGTCTCTGCAACTTTATTATCTGTATCAAGCATTAATGCATCAGCATAGCCTTGAGATTCTGCTTTATGTTTAGCGAGTGTACAAATCATATAAAGACCTGCAGCCTTAGCTTTGCATGGTATAGTTTCTGGTGAAGGCCTTTTCCAATTTGACAGAGTGAGCCTTATGCCCTTCAATTTATCATCTGGACTGAAATATGAAGGCCATTCCCAAACTGCAATTGCACAATGTATTTTTGTAGATTGTGCAGAAACTCCAACTGTTTCTGCTCCCCTCCAAGCAATAGGGCGGATGTAAGCATCAACTAGATTATTTTTTTCTAAAGTCAAATAACTAGCTTCCTTTATTTCTTCTATAGTGTATGGAATCTCAAAATCTAATTCACTTGCAGAAAAGAATAATCTTTCGGTATGTTCATGAAGTTTAAAAATTCGACCAGAATACGACCTTTCACCCTCGAAAACGGAGCTGGCATAATGAAGTCCATGAGTAAGCACATGCAACTTAGCATCTTTCCAATCAATGAGATTTCCATTATACCAAATTAAACCTTCTTTATTTTCCATTGATTCTATATTCAAAATTATCTCCAAAAAAGGTGATCGCAAATAGCAAACATTACTCACATAATTAATACAATAGCCTAAATTAAGTAAACATAATTATTTGATAGATTGCATTTGTATATTAAAATAATAAAAAGGAAAAAAAAAGTGTCTGAAATAACATATAATTTACTTGTAGTGGATGATGATGAGAGAATAAGAAACTTATTAAGTCAATATCTAATAAAAGAGGGTTTTATTGTAACTACTGCCAGTGGAGCAGAACAAGCTAGAAAAAAAATTCAATTAATTAAATTTGATTTAATAATACTGGATATTATGATGCCAGGAGATGATGGGCTTACACTAACAAAAGAAATTAGAGATAATTCAGATATTCCAATTATCTTGTTAACTGCAAAATCTGGAACAGATTCAAAAATTGAAGGCTTAGAAGTAGGAGCTGATGATTATCTAACAAAACCATTTAACCCTAAAGAATTATTGCTAAGAGTTTTATCTATTTTAAAAAGATCGAAAAACGAAGAGAATATTGATAATGAGATATTTTTTGGAGATTATATTCTTAATATTGAAAAAAGAGAGCTCACTAAAGCTAAAGATAGAGTTTATTTAACTGATAGAGAAATGAATCTATTAATTGCATTAGCAAAAAGTCCTGGACAACCATTAAATAGAGAAAAATTAGCTGGAATTGATGAGCCAGGAAGATCAGTAGATGTTGGAATTAATAGGCTTAGAAGAAAAATTGAGAAAGATCCTAGAATGCCTCTTTGGTTACAAACAGTCAGAGGTGAGGGATATATTTTAAGGCCTGATAAATAATGTTTTTCAAGAAAAGTTTAAGAAAATTTAAAGAGATTTTACCTAAAGGTTTGTATTCTAGGTCCTTACTAATTATTATTATACCAGTTGTAGTTCTACAAGGAATATTAACTTTTGTCTTTTTAGATAGACATTGGCAATTAGTAACAAGAAAATTATCATCTGCAGTAGCTTCCGAAATTGCAACATTTGTTGATGTTGCTCCTTCTTTAGGTCTAAATAAAGTTATTGAATTATCAAAGAAATTTTATGACGCAGAAGTTAATTTTATACCCAATCAAAAACTCATTAATAATCTTCCAAAACCGATAAATCTTGTTGAAAATACTTTAAGCAAAGAGCTTTCAAAAACTATAAATGACAATTTTTGGGTTGATGCTCATACTTATGAAAAAAGGGTTATAGTTCAAATAGAAAAAAATGAAGGAATATATGAATTTATTATTCCAAGAAGAAATGTTTATGCAACAAATAGTCATATATTTCTTGTATGGATGGTAATTTCTTCGCTTTTGTTGGTTTCTGTTGCAGTGATATTTATGCGGCAACAAATCAAACCCATAGAAAAATTATCAAAAGCCGCACAAGAATTTGGCTTGGGAAAAAAAATGGAAAATTTTAAGCCCTCAGGAGCAACTGAGGTAAGAAGAGCGGCAGAAGCTTACTTAAAAATGCAAGAGAGAATAGAGAGATTTATTGAACAAAGAACATTAATGTTAGCTGGTGTAAGTCATGATTTAAGAACACCTTTAACAAGATTAAAATTACAATTAGAAATGTTATCAAATGATAAAACAAACATTGAATTATTATCCGATGTAAACGAGATGCAAAAAATGCTAGAAAATTATCTTGATTTTGCAGAGGATGTAACAAGAGAAAAAGCAAAAAAAAACTGATCTAAAAAAAATGATAAAAGAGATCATTAATTCTGAATCTATAGAAAATAAAGTTATTGAATTTAATATTAAAAATGACAAACCAATATTTTTTGAATGCAGAGAAATAGCTATGAAAAGATGTATAACCAATCTTTTGAATAATGCTTGTTCATATGGAGATGATATAAGGGTGGTTTTAGAGAGAAAAAAAGATGTAATAGATATTTCAATTGAAGATAATGGTCCTGGAATCGATAAAACTGACTATGATAAGGCAATAAAACCTTTTATAAGGCTTGATTCATCAAGGAATCAAAATATTCCTGGTTCAGGCCTAGGGTTATCTATTTCACAAGATATCACAAGCAATCATGGTGGAAAACTAATTATGTCCAGAAGTAATTTAGGCGGATTAAAAGTACAATTAAAGTTTTCTAGTTAATTAATTTTCAGATATCTCTGTGCTTCTCCTTTTTGCCTCTATGATTGCTTGTCTTAATTTATTTAATAAACCTGTTTCATTATCTAATAGAGTTTTGAGTCCTGCTTCAGTTGTGCCATTTGGAGAAGTAACATTTTCTCTTAATTCTTTTGGATCAATGCCTGAGTCTTTTACTAATTTTCCTGATCCTACAATTATTTGTTGTGAAATTTTATTGGATACATCTTCTGTAAAACCTTCTTCTATAGCTATATTTTTTAAACATTCAGTAAAAAAGAAAAAATAAGCAGGCCCAGAGCCTGAAATTGCAGTGAAAGAGTCCATTTGTGTTTCATTTTCTAACCAAACCTTCTCACCAACTAATTCAAAGATTAAATCAACATTTATAATGTCTTTATGGGTTATTTCTTTATTGCCAATTAAAGCTGTCATACCCTCCAAAACTGAAGCAGCTATATTTGGCATAGCTCTAATAATTGGAACAGATCCCAGTATCTCTTCAATTTTGCTTATCTTAATTCCGGCTAATATTGAAATAATTAAAGTTTGATTATTTATAATTAAATTATTTTTCAAACCTTCAAAAATTTCTTCATATATATTTGGTTTTGTTGCTACAATAATAAGGTCATAATCTAACGTGTCTTTTTTTTCTTTAATATCTGAGTAAAAATTTACTTTCCTTTTTTTAAAATCTTCTTTTAGAAAATCTTGAATATCAGGTTCAATGACATCTACCATACCATCAAAATTATCAGATTTAACTATACCTTCTAGCAGACTACTCCCCATCTTACCGCAGCCTATTAACAAGATTTTTAGTTCATTCATGATAAATTTTTATGCTTCACCTCTGGTTTCAAATAAAACAGTGCTCAAAGCTTCTTCACTAGTTTTACCTGCCCATAAGATATATTGAAAAGCTGGAAAGTATAAATCTATAGAATTGACTGCATCCAACAGTAAGGTTTCTATAGTTTCAAGATTAAGATTCGTTCTATCAATGATTGAGCTATTACGATAAATAATAAGCCCTTCTTTATCCCATACATCAAAATGACCTAACCAAATTTGAGCATTAATTGAAGAAACTAGTTTTAGGATTTGAAACTTATTTTTTTCATTGAATCTTAAATCAAATCCACAAACAACATCTAAACCCTTTGAGTCATTGCGAAGAGATACTGACAATTGGTAATTATTATGTTTACCATTAGCTATAATAGAGACTTCATTGTCAGATCTATCATAAGTCCAATTTTGAATACTAGCTGTTAATTCAACATTATCTAAGGGATCATCTAAAAAATCTTTTTTTGCTAATGAAGTCATAATATCTATATATAGTAGTTGTAATAAATTAATATACTATAATTAGCGTAATTTTTATATATAAAAACATAAAATAAATGAAAAATTTGCTATAGATACATAGTGTTAGAATTTTTACTAAGCATAGATCCGATAGCTTTTAGAATTGGTCCCCTGGAAGTAAGATGGTATGGCCTTGCTTACCTTGCAGGAATCCTTTTAGGGCTTCAATATGCAAAATGGATTATAAAGAGTCATAAAGAAAAAAATAAATTATCAATATCTATCAGTAATATTGATGAAATTTTTATATGGGTGGTGCTTGGAATAATTTTTGGTGCAAAGATTGGTTATTTGGTTTTTTATAATCCATCTTCTTTGTTACAAAATCCGTTGAATATGTTTGCTCTATGGCAAGGAGGAATGTCATTTCATGGTGGCGCTGCTGGAGTTATTTTAGCAATTATAATCTATTCATCGGCAAAAAAAATATCACTATTACAACTAGGGGATATTATTTGTTCAGTTGTACCAATTGGTTTGTTTTTTGGTAGGCTTGCAAATTATATAAATTCAGAATTATGGGGGAAAATCACTACGGTATCCTGGGGTGTTATCTTTCCTAATGCAGGTAACCTACCAAGACATCCAAGTCAATTATATGAAGCAATTTTAGAAGGTTTATTGATTTTCTTGATATTATTTATAATGATAAAAAAGAATCTACTTTATTATAAGGGGCTTATAAGTGGTTCTTTTCTTTTTCTTTATGGTTTATTTAGAATTTTAGTAGAGAACTTCAGAGAGCCAGACTTGCATATTGGTTATATATACGATTTTGTAACAATGGGTATGATATTATCATTTCCATTCATGGTTGCCGGTATGTGCGTAATGTTTTATGCCATAAAAACAAATGGAAAAAATTAAATCAATACTAACAAAAGAAATAAGTAAAAAAGGCTATATTTCAATTTCTAGGTTTATGGAAATAAGCCTAACAGATCCAAAGGAAGGTTATTACATTAATCAGAAACCGCTTGGAAAAAGTGGTGATTTTATTACCTCACCAGATATAACTCAAATTTTTGGAGAAGTTATTGGTGCTTGGGCAATTGACATCATAAATAAAATTAACTCTAAATCATCTTTTCAGATAATTGATTTGGGTGGTGGAAGAGGCACTCTTTTAAAAGACATTAAAAGAGTCAGAAATGACAATAGTATTTCCTATGGGTTCCTTGAAATCAATAAATATTTAATGACCACTCAAAAACAAATTTTTCCTGAAGCAAAACATTATAAAAATATTTCAGATATTCCCGATTCTCCAACGATATTTATTGGAAATGAATTTTTGGATGTTTTTCCGATAAGACAGTACATAAAAATTAATAAAACATGGAAGGAAATATTTGTAACGACAGATAATGATAGATTGCATTATTGTTATAACGATATTGAGGATAAAATTCTATTTGAAGAACATAAAAATAATTTACATACTGAAGCAGACTTTTTTGAAATAAATACTATGATTAAAAAAATTATTAGCGATATTTCGGTATTCATAAAAAGAAATAATGGGATATGTTTATTTATAGATTATGGATACTCTAAAGGTTGTGGAAATACTTTGCAGGCCTTAAAAAATCATAAATATGTTGATCCCTTAAGCTTTCCTGGGGAATCAGATTTAACATCACATATTAATTTTTCTCATGTTATTAATGAAGCAAAAAATTTAGGAATGAATTTCTTTGGTCCAATTACGCAAAGAAATTTTTTAATTAATTTGGGTGCTCGAGAGAGATTAGAAATATTAAAAAAATCTACAAATTCTGAAAAAATTAAAAACGAGTTGGAGGAAGGTTTAAATAGGGTCATTGAGAATTCACAAATGGGAGAACTTTTTAAGGTTTGCGCTATATCCCCAAAAAACAAATTAATTCCAGAAGGGTTTGATTAGTATCCAATCCCCTGCTAAATAAGGCAAAGGGAAGTTTTAAAATGAAATTAGTATCTGGTAATTCAAATATAAATCTAGCTGAAAACATTGGTAAGTATTTAGATACACCATTGGCAGATTGCACTGTCAAAAAATTTTCTGATAAGGAAATTTTTGTTGAAATGAATGAAAATTGTAGAGGTGAAGATGTTTTTATTATTCAATCAACATCTTTTCCTGCAAATGATAATTTAATGGAGCTTCTTATTTTAATAGATACTTTAAAAAGAGCTTCAGCAAAAAGAATTACAGCTGTTATTCCTTATTTTGGATACGCTAGACAAGACAGGAAGCCTGGACCACGAACCCCAATAACAGCTAAATTAGTAGCTAATCTAATTGCCAAATCAGGAGCAGATAGAGTATTAAGCATGGATTTACATGCGGGTCAGATTCAAGGTTTTTTTGATATTCCTACAGATAATCTTTTTGCTGCGCCAATTCTTTTATCTGATATTGAAAAAAAGATAGGCTCAAATAACGCTATGGTAGTATCTCCAGATGTAGGGGGCGTTGTAAGAGCGCGACTAATTGCAAGTAGGATAGACTCTGATCTAGCTATTGTTGATAAAAGACGTGAAAAAGCAGGTGAATCTGAAGTAATGAATATTATTGGGGATGTCTCTGATAGAAGTTGTTTTATGATTGATGATATTGTTGATTCAGCCGGAACTTTATGCAATGCGGCAGAGGCATTAATTAATTCGGGGGCTAAGGAAGTTTTTGCACATGTAACACATGGCGTTTTATCTGGGGAAGCAATAAAAAGAGTAAATGACTCCGCTCTTACGAAATTGGTAATTACAGACACTATTAATGAAACTGATGATATTAAAAATTCTAATAAAATAGAGACGGTGAGTGTTGTTCATTTACTTGGAGAAGCAATTAAAAGAATTTCTGAAGAAAGATCTGTATCGAGTTTGTTTGATTAACTTGCTTTGAAGTCAAACTGAGGGTATAAGCCCAATGAAGTTTATTTAAAAGGTAAAATAAATTATGTCTGAAGCTAATATTTTAAAAGGTGAAGTAAGAGAAAATACTGGAAAATCCTTTACTAAATCCGTTCGAAAAGAAGGGAACATTCCTTGTATAATTTATGGTGATAAGAAAGATCCGATTGCAGTTAACATTAATTCTGTAACTGCATTAAAATTATATAACACTGGTAGAATGCTCACGACATTACTTGATATGGAATTATCAAATGGTGATAAAATGAAGGTTATTCCTAAAGATATTCAAATTGATCCAGTAAAAGATAATATTATTCATATTGATCTTCTTAGATTGTCAGGAGACTCAAGAGTCTCTGTTGAGATTCAAGTAAATTTTATTGGTGAAAGTGACTCGCCAGGAATAAAGACAGGAGGAGTATTAAATGTTACTCGTTATAGTGTAGAGTTAGATTGCCCAGCCTTGAGTATTCCTGAATCATTAGATGTCGATATATCAAAGCTTGAAATGGGTGAAAGTGTTAAATTATCTGATATTACTCTACCTGAAGATGTTAATCCTGTTATTACTGATAGAGATATAACTATTGCCAGTGTTACGGCTCCAGTTGAAGAGATTGAAGAAGAAATTATTGAAGAAATCTCTGAAGAAGAAGGAGAAGATTCAATAGAGGGAGATGAAAATCAAACAACTGGTGAAGCAGGATCTTCAGAAACACCAGAAGACTCTAAAGAAGAAAGCAAAGAATAGGATCAATTTTGTCTATGCCCGAGGAAACATTGCTGCTTGTAGGATTAGGAAATCCTGGTGAAAAATATAAAAATAATCGTCATAATGTTGGTTTCATGGTTCTTGATTATGTTACTAATCAATTAAAATTTGGAAGAAGCAGAACAAAATTCCTAGGAAGAACATCTATGGGTTCTTACGAAAATATCAAACTTATATCATTTAAACCTCAAACCTTTATGAATGAATCTGGAAGAGCAGTTAGAGAAGCTTCTAATTTTTATAAAATAAATCCTGAAAGAATTTTTGTTTTTCATGATGATATAGATCTATCTTTTGGTGATATCAAACTAAAAAAGGGAGGAGGTAATGCAGGTCATAATGGATTATCCTCTATAGATGAAAATATTGGAAACAACTATGTGCGTTTGAGAATTGGAATTAGCCATCCAGGTGATAAAGAAAAAGTTACTGGTCATGTTCTTGGGGATTTCTCAAAAGAAGAAAATGAAGAATTTGAAAAGATACAAACTAAAATAGTTAAGAACTTTGATCTTCTTATTGATACTAATATCAAAAAATTTCAGTCAAACATGAAATAAATGGGCTTTAAGTGCGGTATAATTGGCCTTCCTAATGTTGGCAAATCTACCTTATTTAATGCTCTAACGCAAACATCTCAAGCGCAAGCAGAGAATTATCCATTTTGTACAATTGAGCCTAATGTTGGAGAAGTAGATGTACCTGATGAAAGATTATCAAAACTCACTAAAATAAGTTCATCAGATAAAACT
>JBJLFK010000031.1:0-39075 GCA_045565415.1 Alphaproteobacteria bacterium
GTACATTCACTATTTCCAATGGAGGAGTTTTTGGATCACTTCTATCGACACCAATATTAAATGCCCCCCAAACCGCGATTCTTGGAATGCATAAGATTCAAGATAGACCTGTTGCCGTAGAGGGTAAAATTGAAATAAGACCGATGATGTATCTTGCTCTAAGTTATGATCATAGGATTATTGATGGAAAAGAGGCTGTTTCATTTCTTGTCCATATAAAAAATGAAATAGAAAACCCAGTCGAACTTTATAAGAGTAATTAAATTAAAAAACATTATATTGCCACAATCATTGTCTACTTTTAGAGCGTATTTTTATTGACTAGAGATAAAGTCAATTTTATTAGTTAGGAAATCAATTTTTGAAATTGATTCGGTTTACTCAATTGTCAGGGGGATTATTGAATGAAGCCGACTAAAATATCGAATCCAGAATACTTTCACAAGGTAGTTGATTGCCAATGGGCTTGTCCTGCACACACACCCGTTCCCGAATATATTCGGTTAATTGCGGCTGGAAGATATACAGATGCATATATGATTAATTGGGAGTCAAATGTATTTCCAGGAATCCTTGGAAGGACATGTGATAGGCCATGTGAACCCGCATGTAGACGGGTTCGTGTAGAGGATGAACCCGTTGCTATATGTAGATTGAAAAGAGTAGCTGCTGATTATAAGGGTGATATAGATGATTTAATACCTACGGCCCCAGAGCAGAAAAACGGAAAAAAAATAGCATTATTAGGAGCCGGACCTGTTTCTCTTGCAGTTGCGCGAGACTTAATGCCATTAGGTTATGAATGTAAAATATTTGAAAGAGATCCTGTTCCAGGCGGATTAATGCGAACAAATATTCCATCATTTAGGCTTCCTGAAGAGGTTCTAAATGAGGAGTGTGATCGCATTATTAATATGGGAGTTGAAGTTCAATATAATAAAGAAATTAAAAGTTTTAAAGAGTTCTTAAAGGAAGATTTTGATGCAGTTTTTGTTGGAACAGGGGCGCCAAAAGGAAAAGATCTAAATATATCTGGTCGAGAAGAATGCGATAAGAACATCCATATTGGTATTGACTTCCTAGCATCTGTAGCATTTGAACATGTAAAAAAAATTGGTAAGAAAGTTATTGTTCTTGGAGGTGGAAATACTGCAATGGATTGTTGTAGAACTGCTATAAGACTTGGCGGTAAGGATGTTAGAGTTTATGTCAGATCCCCAAAAGTAGATATGAAAGCTTCAGATTGGGAAATTGAAGAAGCTGAAATGGAGAATATTCCCATTTATGAAAACCATGTTCCAAAAGAATTTATTCATGAGAATGGTAAGCTTAAAGCGGTAGCGTTTGAAAAAGTAAAAGCCGAATATAAAGATGGAAGAAGAAAACTCATACCAACAGGAGAGCCTATTGAAATTGTTGAGTGTGATGATGTCCTGATGGCTATTGGTCAGGATAATGCTTTTGAGTGGATTGAAAAAGATATTGGTATTGAGTTTGGTGAATGGGATATGCCAATTGTTGATCGAACAACAATGCAATCAACTTTACCTAAAGTTTTCTTTGGAGGGGATGCTGCTTGGGGGCCAGAGAATATAATAACGGCTGTTGCTCATGCTCATCAAGCTGCAATTTCAATTGATTTATTTTGTAATAATAAGAGTCTTAAAAAAAGACCTCAACCTCATGTTTTTCTTGAATCAACAAAAATGGGCTTACATGAATGGTCTTACGATAATGGTTATGCGGAAGTAGATAGATTAGCAGTTCCTCATGCTGATCCAAAAGTTACATTAGCTGATAGAAAAGTCGAAGTTGAATTGGGTTATGATGATAGAATGGCATTTGAAGAGGCTGCTAGATGTCTAAATTGTGATGTTCAAACAGTATTTGAAGAAAAAAGATGTATTGAATGTGATGCATGTGTCGATATATGCCCAGAAGATTGTATTAATTTTATTCAAAATGCTGATGAGCAAGAGCTAAGAGAAAACATTAGGGTACCAGCTCTTAATCTTACTCAAGATTTATATGTTTCTGGAAAATTACCTACGAGGAGGGTTATGGTTAAAGATGAAGATCTTTGCTTACACTGTGGCTTATGCGCTGAGAGATGCCCAACTGGTGCATGGGATATGCAAAAATTCTTTTATTTTGGGGCCCAGTCCCATGATGGATGCAAGAAATGACAAAAGTAAACGATTTTGTAATTAAGTTTGCTAATGTTAATGGTTCAGGGTCTGCAAGTGCAAACCTAATGTTTGCTAAAACTATTTTTAGAATGGGCATCCCTGTCAGCCCAAAAAATATCTTCCCATCAAATATTCAAGGACTTCCAACATGGTATGAAATTCGAGTGAATAAAGATGGTTATACGGCAAGAAGAGATGGAGTAGATTGCCTAATAGCCTTAAACCCGCAAACATATCAATCTGATCTTAAGGAATTAGTTAAAGGCGGCTACCTTATTTATGATAGCACTATGGAGAGGAAGTTTCCTAGAAAAGATATCAATGTTATCGGGATACCAATGGCCAGTATTTGCGCTGAGCATTACGATGACCCAAGACAAAGACAATTATTCAAAAACATTATTTGCTTAGGTGCTTTATCTGTTCTTTTTAAAATAGATATTTCTGTTTTAAAGGGCTTGATAAAAGAAGAGTTTCAAAAAAAGCCTAAATTAATTGAACCAAATCTACATGCGCTTGGTTTAGGCCGAAAATATGCTCAAGAAAATTTATCTTCTGATTTTGATTTGCAATTAAAATTGATGCGCCAAAAAAGTAAGAAGATTATGATACAGGGTAATGAAGCTTCTGGTCTAGGCTGCATATTTGCAGGTGCTACTGTTGCTTCTTGGTACCCTATTACCCCGTCTACATCACTAGCTGAAGCCTTTGAAAAATATCTTCATATGTTTAGATCTGATTCAAAGGGTAATATTAAAGGTGCTGTTATTCAGGCTGAAGATGAGCTATCGGCAATAGGTATGGCTATAGGAGCTAATTGGAATGGCGCAAGAGCATTTACTGCTACTTCAGGACCAGGTGTATCTCTTATGTCTGAATTTCTTGGTCTAGCATATTTTGCTGAAATACCTCTTGTTCTTTTTAATATTCAAAGAGGAGGTCCATCTACTGGTATGCCAACTAGAACACAACAGTCAGATATTTTATCTTCAGCATATGCTTCTCATGGCGATACTAAACAAATACTCCTTTTTCCTTCTGACCCTAAGGAATGTTTTGAAATGTCTGTCGATGCCTTTGATATAGCAGAAAGACTTCAAACTCCTGTAATTTTTATGAGTGATTTGGATATTGGCATGAATGACTGGGTGGTTGATGAATTGAGTTATAATGATAAACATAATTTTGATAGAGGTAAGGTTTTATCAGCTAAAGACCTTGATTCAATTGAAATGTGGGGAAGATATTTAGATATTGATGGTGATGGAATTCCATATAGAACTATTCCAGGGACACATCCAAGTAAAGGATCTTTTTTTACAAGAGGAACTTCGCATGATGCTTTTGCCGGATATACTGAAGATGGAAGAATTAATGCTGAAAATCTTTTAAGAATTACAAAAAAATTCGATAAATCCACAAAATATTTACCTAAATCAATTAGAAGAAATGCAAAAAATAAAACTGATGTAGGGTTAATTTATTTTGGTTCTACGACCCCTGCAGTAGACGAAGCAATAGATTATTTAAGTGAGGAAGGTTATGACATAAATAAGATTCGTATTCGCTCCTTTCCATTTGATAGGGCGCTTGAAAAGTTTATTAGCGAGAATAATCACTTATTTGTTCTTGAACAAAATAGAGATGCACAAATGAAATTTTTAATTTCAAATGAGCTAGAAATAGATATAAATCAATTTGTTTCCATTTTGAATTTTGATGGAAGCCCATTGACTGCAAAGTTTATTGTTGATGAATTTAAATCAAAAGTTAAGGACAATAAAAAAATTATAGCAAAAGTAAAGAGATCAAGAACAGCGGCGTAAAAAATGAGTTTCATAAAAAAACCAATAGCTAGACACCCTAATTTACCAAAAAATAAACTTGGTTTAACAAGAAGGGATTATGAAGGGGCTTTATCTACTTTATGTGCTGGATGTGGTCATGACTCAGTATCCTCTGCTATTATTGAAGCATGTTTTCAATTATCTATACCTGCTCATAGATTAGCAAAACTTTCTGGTATCGGATGTTCGTCAAAAACACCTACATATTTCTTAAATAAATCTCATGGATTTAACTCTGTGCATGGAAGAATGCCATCAGTTGCTACTGGAGCTAATCTAGCTAATAGAGATTTATACTATCTAGGTGTATCTGGTGATGGTGATACGGCATCAATAGGATTAGGTCAATTTTGCCATATAATGCGTAGACGATTAAATATGGTTTATATATGTGAAAACAATGGAACATATGGCTTAACTAAAGGTCAATTTTCAGCGACTAATGATAAAGAATCAAAGAGTAGAAAAGGCGTAGATAATATGTTTGAGTCAATTGATCTAGCTGCTCTTGCTATTCAATTAGGAGCAGGATTTGTTGCGCGTAGTTTTTCTGGAGATAAAGATCAATTAATACCTTTAATCAGGGCAGCGCTTAGTTATAAAGGTTTTGCATTTATAGATGTAATTTCACCTTGCGTTACCTTTAATAATCACGCTCAGTCAACTAAGAGTTATGAATATTTTAGAGAGCATAACGAAGCTGTTGGATTCCTTGATGTAATTCCAGAAAATGAAGAAATTTCTGTTAACTATGGAGAAGGGAAATCAATTGAAGTTAATGTTCATGATGGATCGAAGATGGTGCTTCATAAATTGAACAAAAGTTATGATCCAGGTAGTAGAAGAAAAGCAATTGGTAAAATTAATGACTCACGTGACAAAGGAGAAATTATTACCGGTTTAATATATTTAGATCAAAACGAAGAAGATCTTCACGATACACTTCTTACAACTGAAAAACCTTTGAACCAACTTAAGAAAAAGGATCTTTCTCCAGGTCTTAAAAAGCTTCGCCAAGTTAATAAAAGCTTTTCTTAACCTGCTTTCGTATCAACTTTTTCATTCCAATCTTGTTGCTTAATCCATTCACTAAACGGTGTAAGCTCAATTGGTATTTCTTTTAAAACAGGCGCCATATCAACTTTGAAAGGTTTATGATCAGATACATTATTAAATTTATAAAAGTCTGACATACTTTCAATAAAGGCATCTCTATTTTCGGATCGACCACCTCTCATATCTTCATCAATATCTGCAAAAAAGATGTCATAAAGTCTATTAGAGAAATCAACTAAAGCTAGCTCTTCATATTTGATTGGTTTCCCAAAGTGACCTGATAGAAGATCTGCAACTCTCGGAGGAGTAAATACTTCTGGTCCACCAATATTTATATTTCTACCAATTAAGTCATCTCTATCAATGGCAGCAATCATAAATTTTGCTACATCATCAAGACATATCCAACTTGCTTCAAGATTAGGGTTGTGAGGATATGTATATAAGTTGTTATTCATTATATCTTCTCTAGCCCAATCAGTTAAAAGATTATCCATAAATAGAACTGGTTGAAATGTGGTGGTTTGGACTCCAGCTTGCTTTAAAGTATTAATCATTAATTTAACGCTATCATAACCAGCTTGACCTACATCACCTAATTCCTCTGGAGGACCCCAACAGCAAGTATTATAAATAAGTCTTCTTACATTAGCCCTTTTTGCTGCAGAACCTACTGTGGCTGCGAAATCAAGAGCTTTATGAGATTCTTCAAATGAAGGTCTAGTATAGAAAACTGAATCAGCTCCTAAACATGCTTCATAAACTGAGTCTGGATCATTGTAATCAGCGCTAACCACTTCAATATCATCAAATTGACTTAATCTTTCAGGATTTCTGGTTGTTCCTCTTACTTCATATCCAGCTTTTTTAAGTTGTCGAACCTGGGCTAGACCAGGTCTTCCACTTGCGCTTAATACAGTAACTAATGTCATAA
Source organism: Alphaproteobacteria bacterium (assembly GCA_045565415.1). Lineage (GTDB taxonomy): Bacteria > Pseudomonadota > Alphaproteobacteria > MED-G09 > MED-G09 > AG-430-B22. Next base: position 6,027 of record JBJLFK010000031.1, read on the forward strand.
TTTCCTCCTAACCAATTTCTGAAATATGCCTTACAGGATTAGTACCATCCCATTCTAAGGACGCTTTGTAAATATATGAATAAAAATTTTTTAATGAATCATTATTGTCATAAATTTCATAAAAATGGCCAATTTCTTTTCCTGGATCAAACCAAGAAAATCTCATTCCATTCCTATCACCAGCTCTAGCAAAAAGAACTTCTTTGCAATCCTGATTTTTTAATTTTTTGCTTTCTTGATCAAAGTCTTCAGCAATCCAAGCAACATGATGAATTCCATTATTATATGAATTTACCTTTGAGTGATCACTTATAAGTTCGATCATAAAGTTTTCTTTCCATCCATATGCAGATGAGTGATCAAATTTTTCTTCAATACCATTAATTCGAGATTGGGAAACCTCTATATGTTCATTGTAATAAAAAGGACCAATATTAAATCTTTTTGACCATTTTTCTGATTCTGTGACAATATCTTCCACCCCATAAGCAATTTGTATAATAGGTTTGTTTGAGTTGAACATAGTATTAGGTCTTTTCTAAAAACTTTTTGACCGCTTCTTTGTGTTCTTCAGTTTTCCAGCATTCTCTTAATAATGCACTTTCACGTTCTTGTGCTTTTTCTAAATCAACCTCACTTCCATTAAGGCTTAAAAGCTCTTTAACCATTTTTAGCTGAGGTTTAGGATTAGCTCCTATTTCATCAGCCTTACTTATTGCTTCAGATAAAAGTTCATCTTCTGATGTTATAAAATCAACTAAATTAGATTCTTTAGCTTCCTTAGCTTTCACCAATCTACCAGATAAGCACATTTCACTTGCTTTCCCAAAACCCATTCTTTGTACTAAAAAATGACTACTTGCTAATTCAGGCACTAATCCCATTTGAATAAAGAACATCCCAAACTTTGCCTTTTCAGATGCTATAATAATATCAAATGGTAAAACCATTGTAATTCCTATACCAACAGCTGCACCATTCACTGCAGCAATCATTGGTTTTGACTCCCTAATTAATTTGACCCAATTTACATGCTTGGGCATACCCCCACTACCTGATTGGGTATCATTGCCTGGATCTTTTCCGTCTATTCTTGTTTGAAAAGTTTCTTCAATATCTGCACCTGCACAGAAACCTTTTCCTGCACCTGTCATAACTATTGCTCCAACTGAATTATCTTTATTAGCTTCATTTATGGCTGAAGCAAGTTCTTCAGCCATGAAAGGAGTCCATGCGTTCAATTTTTCAGGTCTATTTAATGTAATTAAAGCTGAATTATTTTTCTTTTCATATAATATTGTTTCAAAGTTCATGGTTTTTCCTTTCAATATTAAAGAGGTGGATTTTTTTCAAATGTTGGTAAGTTTTCATCTACTGGATCCCAATGATTTGCAGTATCACTCCAAAAACTTGATTCAATTTTAAGCCAAGTAGAATCATCTAAACTTCCAGCCTTTATAAATTTGACATCAGGTTGCTCTGAAACATAACTGATTATAGGTGAACCACAATTAGGGCAAAAACCTCTATTTACATTAGATCCCTCATGACCAATTACAGAATAGATTTTGTAATCGTCGTTTATTTTTAAGCTTTCTGAAGGAATATAAATAATTGTAGCCTTTCCGCTACCTGTTGCTTTTTGACAATCTTTGCAATGGCAATTTCCCGCTGAAATTACGTCTTCTTGTTTAAATTCGTATCTAATTTTACCGCATAAACAACCGCCTTTTATCATTTTTTCTCCATACATAGATTTATTTTTGCTAAATCATATTTTACTACACGATAATTTTATAATACATTCAATATATTTTTAGGGGATAGATGTGAATCAAGAACAAATTGATGAACTCAAAGATCTAATAGATTATGAAAGAAAAAGAAAATCTCCTCCAAAGGATTTTCCTAAACTTCCTGATTTACCTGGCAAACGCTACACAGACAAAGAGTTTTTTGATCTTGAAAAGGAATATTTATGGAAACAAAGCTGGTTACTTGCTGGACATCTTGAAGAGATTTCTGAGATTGGAAGTTACAAATTATGGGATAAGGCAGGACAACCTGTTATCTTGGTAAGAAAAAGCAAAGAGAATGTAACTGCATTTTATAATATGTGTAGACATCGCGGTGCAGCAATAGTCCTAGATGAGTTTGGCCAATCAGATAAGTTAGTTTGTGGGTATCATGGCTGGACATATGATCATGACGGGAATTTGATTGGAAAAAGAGATCCGAAAGATTTTGTTGATTTTGATGATTCATGCAGAAGCCTTCATAAGGTCAAGGTTGAACTTTTAGGAAATTTAATTTTTGTGAATTTTGATTTAGATGCAGAAAGCCTAAAAGATAATCTTGGTGTCATATATGATGAAGTTCAAGAATTTCAATTTGAGAATTTAAGTCTCATTGATCACTATACTTATAAACTAAAATGTAATTGGAAAATTGCTTTGGAAGCAAATATGGAAGTCTATCATGTTCAGTCTATACATCCTGAAACTGTTCATACGGGTTTAGATTATACTGGAAATGTAAACACATTTTATCCAAATGGGCACGGTAGAATGGTTGCTCCAAGTAGAACCTTTCCTGATCTTCCTGAAGTTTCTTTAAAGGCAAATCCTGATGCCCTTAAACAAACTAATGGAAAAAATGGCAAACCATCAAAATATTATAAAAACCAAACTTATAAAGTTGAAGATAATAGACCAGAAATCGAGACATGTGGTTATATTGCAAGGACATGTACTCAATCTTATAATCTAGTTCCTAATTTTGTATCTCCTATGTCGGAAAAAGGTTTCCCAATCCTATTGTGGTGGCCCACAGCTATTGATGAATGTATTTTTGAAGTTTTTTGGGTAGCTCCGCATTGGGGAAAAGGAAAAAGACCAGAAATTTGGGATATTGCGATTGATGGTTTCAATAAAGTTCTAGATGAAGATCTTCACTTTGGTGGCTGGATCCAAAAGGCAGTTGATTCATATGTTTTTGATGGTGTTCCTTTGAGCTATCAAGAAGCAAGAATTTATCATTGGCATGAGCAGGTAGATAAGATAATTGGTTTAAATAGAATTCCTAATGATCTTAAAGTTGAACCAAAAATAGCTGAAGAATGGACTCATCCAAACGATAATAAAAAAAGACTTGAAGAATACCGTAATTTCAAAAATTCTTAAACTTTATCTTTCAAATCGCTATCTATTAATACTGCTATAAGCAATGCTGGTTCATTATCATTATTAACCCATGCATGATTTGTACCTCTTTGCACAACAACATTAAAAGGTTTTAGCCTAACTTCATCTTCGTCAAGTAATAGAGTTACATCTCCTTTTAATAAAATTATGTAATCAATAGTTTTTGTTTTATGCATTGCAGGGTGTTTTGATGTATCAACTCTCTCATGAGCTGCACCCATTAATTCAAATGCCCTAGCTGTAGCTTCTTCAAGCTTTTCTCTCGGTATACCTTCAGGCGTTGGTTTGATAGCAAAATATCGAAACTTTGTTCCATTCTTTGGAGGTGATAAAATAACATCAATGTCGGCTCTATCTTTATTATCTAAAGAATTTATTTTTTCTCCATCAGTATTCCAAATTTCAAATAATCCTCCAACATCCTCACCTAATATTCTAGCAGGTGGACCATCAATAGAAATTACAGATCTTCCATCCTCATTATGACCAGTAATAATTCTTCTTAAATTTTCCATCTTTCTCTCCCTCTTTAGTAAATAGAATTTTAGGTAAAAAACCTTATATAGGAAATAAAATAATAGGCTTAGTATCAAAAATAAAAGTTATCCACAGTATTATGTATAGAAAATATTTTTTTATGATCAATGTGTGTAACTTATAACCTATATAATGAAAAAACTTATTGATAATGATTCTCATTAGTGCCAATTTTTCTCCTTGGGTTTTTATATAAGGGAGTTACCAATGAAAAAATATTTATATTCAGTTTTATTTTCTTTCGCTTTAATTTCTGTTTCTAATTCTGTTTATGCAGACGATCATATGCAAGCAGGACCAGGAGCAATAGAAATTTTATCATGTAAGTACAATGAGGGTAAATCTTCTAAAGATCTGGCGAAGGTCGTAAAAGAATGGAATAAATGGCAGGATAAACAAGATGGTGACTATCAATCATGGACAATGGAACCATATGCTTTTGATCCAAGTCAATACCCTCTGGATGTAGATTTTTTCTGGTTTGGGTTAAGTTCAAATTGGAAAAACTTTGGTAAAGATATGCAAGCTTGGCTTGATGAGGGAATATCAACACATGGAGAAAATTTTGACTCTGTTGCTCCTTGTTCAAGCAGAGCATTGTTCAGCGCTATTCCAATTAGAGATTTCGACTTTGAGGTTAAAAAGGGACAAAGTAATCCATTCCAGATTTCAAATTGCAAAATTAAAGAAGGAAAATCCTTTCAGGACCTTTTAAAGGTAGCTTCAGAATTCAACAAGGTATTAGACGGCAATGGTGATAATGCAGGCATAATAGCAATGGTTCCTGATGCTGGTAATCCAGCTAACCCTGGTTGGGACTTCAAACTTGGAGTTGGATGGTCAGATTATAATAATTTTGGAAATTCTAGAAGTAATTGGTATTCAGGAACTGGCGAAGAAGCAGCAAAAACTTATGGATCGGTTGTTGATTGCGATAGTCCAAGAATTTATTCCACAACACAACAAAGATATTAAGATTTAACAATTTAAGAGGAGTTTAATTATGAAAAGTTTTTTTTCAATTACATGTGTATTTTTATTAGTTTTAACATTCAATAATAATACTTTAGCTGATGATCATGCGCAGCCCGAATATGTTAATTTTCAAGTAAATTTATGTAAATTAAATAAGGGATCTTCAATTGATAGATACAATGACTCAGTTAATGATTATATTGAGTGGTCAAAAGAAAATGATGTAGAGGTATATGTTGCAAGACAAACACCTATTTTCCCTCATGATGATTTTATTGCGGATAGAGGATTTGATTTTCTAGAAATATTAGCTGGATCTCATGCAGCTACAGGTAAAGCTTGGGATTTATGGCTTGGTACAAAAGAGGGTCAAAAACTTTCTGAAAATTGGCAAAAGAATGCTGAATGTTATGTTAAATGGGGTCATGCCTATCCTCAGTATGTTGATCAAGAAGTTTTAGCAAATGATAAAGATAGAGTAGCAAGTTGGAATTGGTGCTCTCGCAATGAGGGTGTATCTTTTGAAGATCTACAAGCTCAACATAAGACTATGGTTAGTGAGGTTGAAAAAGACTCTAATGGATTAAGTGGATGGATTATTATGGCTCCACAAACAGGAGCCGCAAACGCTCCCGGCGATTTTGTTCATATAGCTATATTTGAAGATATAGAGGCATATATGGAGTATAAGGAGTCTTTCGCTTCCGGTGGTTGGAAGGGTTATGTAGAATATAATGAAAACTTTGCTACCTGCAGAGGTGAAGAACTATATTCTGATATTGTACTAAATGATCCAAATAATTAGGAGATAAAATTATGAAAAAATCATTTATTTTTTTTCTATTTGGATTTTTTATCTTTTCTTTTGATGTCTACTCAGAAGATCATCATGAAGAGCTTCCAAATGTTGCTAATGTTCAAGTTAATGTATGCAAACTTAAAGAGGGCGTATCATTAAAAGAGTATAATGCTGTTACACAAGATTATGTGAAATGGTCAAAAAAGAATAATGTAGAAACATTCTATGTTCGTCACTTTCCATTATTTTCTCATGCTACAGCTGGTAACCCACTAACATATGATTTTCTAGAAATATTAGGGTCCACCCACGAAACCTCAGGAGAGGCCTGGGATTTGTGGTTAAACTCCAAAGAAGGCCAAAAACTTAATGCACAATGGCAAGCCGCAGCGGATTGCTATCCTAAAATGGGAACCGGAGTTACTTTATGGTCAGATGAAGATGCTCTAGCAAAAGCTGATGAAAGAGTCGCAACTTGGAATTGGTGTACTATCAATGATAATGTTAGCGCTGAAGAAGTTTTGCAAAAACATTCTGAAATGGCTAAAAATCTTGAGGGCAATGATCAAGGTATCATAGGTTGGGCAGGCATTATCCCTCGTCTTGGTGGAGCAAGTGCACCAGGACAGTTTGCTCATATTATAATTTTTCCTGATAATAAAGCCGCAATGAAGCATCAAAAAACAATTGCTCAAGGTGGCTGGAAGCATTACCGTGATTATGAAAAACAGTATGCAACTTGTAGAGGCGAAGAACTTTATGATGTGCAGGTCCTCAACAGATTAGCGCAATAATAAAAGGAAAAATAATGAAAAAAAATATATTATTATTTAGTTTAGTATTTACATTGTTCTTAATTGTTAATCCTATTAATGCGCAAGATAATAGACTTGGAGCTGGGATTACATCCGATGCTGCTTTTGCTATTCAAGCGAATATTTGTAGATTAAATGAAGGTATTTCAATGGAGCGATACGAGGCTCTTAATGAAAGATATTTTGATTGGGCTAAAAAGAATGATGTAGAAACATTTCTTGCTCTTCAAACTCCTCATTTCCAACATGGTGATTTTGATAATCCACCATCTTATGATTTTGTAGAATTTATGGCTGCACCTTTCGAAACGCATGGAAAGGGTTGGGATAAATTAACTGAAACAAAAGAGGGTCAAGACATACTTAATGAGTGGGGCGAAGTTTCTACATGTTACATGAAAATGAATTCAGCTTACTTTAATTATGCAAATGAAGAAGCTTTGAATGAAGGTGACAGTCGATATGCCGAATGGAATTGGTGTAGTATTCGTGATGGGAAAAGCCCCGATGACTTGATAGCTTTTCATAATAAGGCTGCTGCAAGAATGGAAGAAAATCCAAATGGTGCAATTGGTTGGTTAACAATGGTTCCACTACTTGGAGGAGCTAATTATCCAACTTTTGCACATGTTGTTTTATTTCCTGATATGGAATCAGTCATGCAATCTAAAAGAGTAGAGGCTGCCGAGGGAGGTTGGAGATTTAGAGATGAATATGAAACAGAATATGCTGAATGCAGCGATCCAATGCTAATGCATGAAAAAGTTTATAACAGACCAAAATAATTAATAAAGGAGATAATAATGAATAAATATTTATTTGGTATTTTTGCAATAATTCTAACCTTTGCTGGAAAATCTTTTGCAGCACCGTTAGATGCTTACTATTGTTTTTCTACTCAAGACCCACAAGCTGTGGTCGCTAAATTTGACACTTATTTAAATAGTGACGCTGCAGAAGGTTTACCAACTGTAAGATTATGGACTATGCTATTAAATGGTGAGCGTGAAGAAACCCATTGTGTAGTATTTGAAAATCCTAATGGTGCCTCTTTTGAACAAACTGGTGCTATTTTCCAAAAGCCAGAGGGTCAAGCTTTTCTTCAAGATCTATTTACTGTCGCTGAAGACGGATTAGAAGGAGGAGGAACACCAATTCTTAATTTTGGTGAAGCTGATTTCAATAAAAACCCATATCTTATGTTAATTAACGTAAGAGTGTCCGATGCTAAAAGATATAGTCAGCTTTTTTCAGACTTTATGAATTCTTCCGATCTTCCAGGTTCTGCAACAATGTTTCAAGATACCTTTACTGGTGAATATAAAAGAACTCATTATATTGCTATTTCAGGACCTTCTGTAGACTCTTTAAGAGAGACAACATCAGCTTCTTTAAGCTCTCAAGATGGTGAAAATTTTCAAAGAAGAGCTGCAAATATCAGAAAAATAACAAGTACATATTTGATGTTCCATGTAAAAAGCTGGAACGAATAATTTGCTTTTATAAAATTTTTTATTTTAAATGAAACCCCGCAATTAAATGCGGGGTTTTTTTTTGAGGGGAAAATGAATAATTCTACATCTTGGCCAAAGCCAATCTATGCTTGGTTTTTTACTTCAATTCTTTTATTTGCCTACATAATTTCTTTCATTGATAGACAAATGATTAACTATCTTGTTGTGCCTATTAAAGAGGATATGGGTCTTACTGATTTTGAGATATCATTTATTCAGGGATGGGGCTTTGTTCTGGCATACATAGTCTTTAGTATTCCTTTTGGAAGAATTGTTGATAAGGTAAATCGCGTTAGAGTTCTTATAGGAGGTATAATTATTTGGAGCGTAGCAACTGCTGCTTGTGGTTTTTCAAAAAATTCTTGGCAATTAGTTATATCAAGATCAGGTGTCGGCGCTGGCGAAGCAGCTTTAACTCCTGCATCATGGTCAATTATTTCAGATTTATTTCCAATTGAGAAAAGAAGTTTTCCTATGAGTATATACTTAATGGGCCCTTATATAGGTCAAGGTCTATCTTTGTTATTTGGAGCTCAAATTCTAAGAATTTATAATGAACCAGTAACTTTATTTGAGAGTATTATTGTACAACCATGGCAAATTATATTTCTTATAATTGCAGTACCTGGAGTGATTTTAGGCTTATTTATGTTTGCCCTTAAAGATCCTGTTAGAAAAGAAGTAATAGTTACTGATAAAGATGAAAAAGATTCTATTAGAGATGTTTTTTCTTATGTAATTAAAAATATTGGAGCCTATATACCACTTTTAATAGGATCGGCTTTTATAATTGTTCTTTTATATGGCGTACAATCTTGGGTGCCAACTTTTTTACATAGGATACATGGATGGGAACATACTAGAATTGGAGATCAATATGGCTTAGTAGCCTTGTTTGCAGGATCTTTAGGTGTTGTTTCAGGTCCTGTTATCGAAAAATATCTAACTAAGTTAAATGTTAATGCTGCTACTATCGTTGTTTGTATCGTTACAGCAATTGCTTTAACTATAATAGGTCCCATTACATTCCTGAGTCTTAGTTCAAGCACTGTTTTGATTGGTATTTTTATTACTAGTTTTTTTATTACGCTACCCCTAGCTTTGTTTGCAACCTCACTTCAAAATATAACCCCAAATCAATATAGGGGTGTTGTATCAGGCTTGTATGTCTTTACAGTAAATATTACTGGATACGGACTGGGTCCAATGGTAGTTGCATTTTTTACGGATAAAGTATTCAAAAATGAAATGGCTATAGATTTATCTATGGCCACAATATTTCTAATTTGCGGACCAATATCTTTTTTAATATTTTATTTTGGAAGAAAGCCTTTTGCTGAAGCCTTAGTAATGAAAAGTTCTTAAAAAGTAATAATTTTTATTTCTTCAAAACACTATTTTCTATAGAGTATTAATTAATAAATTAAGGAGTAAGTGATGAGTCAGGTTGAGCTTAATGAAGAAAAATTAATGGAATTAACTGGTAAGGTTTTTGAAAATGTTTCAGCTGCAGGGAGTCTATTGGTTGCATATATTGGGGATCAAGCTGGAGTATATTCTTCTCTTGATGAGCATGGTCCATGCACTGCCGAAGCTCTTGCAAAAAAAACAAATCTTGATGAAAGATATTTGTTAGAGTGGTTATCGGCTAATGCTGCAATGGGTTATATCACTTATCATGAAGATAGTGATCAATTTAGTTTAACTCCTGAGCAAGCCGCTATTTTTGCACATGAAGGTGAACCAACATGTATGCAAGGGTTGTTCCAAGGTATCGTTGCTCAATATGCTACTCACGATGTTGCATTAGATGTCTTTAAAACTGGCAGAGGAAGACCATGGGAAGAACACCACGAGTGCTGTTTCTGTGGTACTGATAGATTTTTTAGACCTATTTATGTAACTAATCTTTTAGAAAACTGGATACCATCTCTTGATGGAGTAAAAGAAAAGCTTGAAGCTGGCGCAACTGTTGCTGATATAGGTTGTGGCTTGGGTTCTTCATCAATTCTTATGGCAAAAACTTTTCCTAACTCTAAAATATATGGATATGATTTCCATGAACCTTCAATTATTAAAGCAAGAGAAAAGGCACAGATAGAGGGCGTAGATAATATTGAATTTGCTGTTTCTGACGCAAAAAATATTCCTGAAAAAGGATATGATTTTGCATGCATATTTGATGCTTTACACGATATGGGCGATCCAGTTGGAGTATCAAAAGCTATTTTAAATACTCTAAATGATGATGGCACTTTTATGCTTGTTGAGCCATTTGCTAATGATGAATTGAAGGATAATCTGAATTCACAATCTGGACTTTACTATTCTTTTTCAACTTTAATATGTGTTCCTACTTCAAGAGCACAAGAAGTTGGTTTACAGCTTGGTGCTCAAGCTGGTGAGAAGAGATTACGCTCAGTTCTTAATGAAGCAGGTTTTGAAAATATTGAAAGACGGTGTCTTGATATTGAATCAAATATTGTTCTGGAAGCTAAAGCTTAATTTAAGATAGTTCTCTAGCAATTTCCGAGGCAAAGTAGGTTAACACACAATCAGCCCCAGCTCTTTTGAATGATAAAAGTGATTCTTTGATGACATCATTATTTAGTAGTCCAGTGTCGACAGCATTTTTAAGCATTGAATATTCTCCACTTACTTGATAGGCAAAAGTTGGAACCTTAAACTCATCTTTGACAGCCTTGATAACATCGAGGTAGGGCATTCCGGGCTTAACCATAACAATGTCAGCTCCTTCTTGAATATCAAGCGCAACCTCATGCAAAGCCTCATTAATATTTCCAACGGGCATTTGATATGTATCTTTAGTTTTGTTACCAAAAAATTTTGCTGACTCTACTGCATCTTTAAATGGACCATAAAATTTTGAACTAAACTTTGCTGAATAAGCAAGTATAAGGGTATTGATAAAATCATTTTGTTCTAATGCATCTCTAATTATTTTAATTCTTCCATCCATCATATCTGAAGGAGCAATTATATCTGTTCCTGCCTTTGCTAAAACAATTGCCTGCTCTCTTAAAATTGGAAGAGTTAAGTCATTATCAACATCTCCTGTTTCATCAAGTAGACCATCATGACCATGATCGGTATATGGATCGAGCGCTACATCAGCTATAATTAAAAGCTCAGGAAAACTTTTCTTAATTGAAGATATAGCCTGACAAATAAAATTATCTTCAATTGTAGCTTGGGAACCAGTTTCATCTTTCTTTTCTTCATTAATGACTGGAAAAACTGCTATAGATTTTATACCTAGATCGACAATTTTACCAACTTCATCATTTAATATATCAAGACCGATCCTATTTATTCCTGGCATAGTTTTAATTTCCTCAGTGCCAGATAAATTTTCTTTTATAAATATTGGTTGTATGAGATCTGATTTTGATAAATTTGTTTCAGCTAGCATTTCTCTAAGGCCAGAACTTTTTCTAATTCTTCGCATTCTTGTATCTGGAAATGTTCGTTCTATTTTCATTGCTCTTTAATTTTTCTATATCAGTTAGGGGTAGTTTTTAATGGTGGAGCCAGACGGGATCGAACCGACGACCTCCTGCTTGCAAAGCAGGCGCTCTCCCAACTGAGCTATGGCCCCACAAATGAATAAGCCTTTATAAATTAACAAAGCTATGATCTCAATAAAAAATTAACCCCTTAAAAAGACAGGTGAGTTATTCTGTGAGTCTTCTATTGAGAACTTGTACCCTTCTTCAGAAAAAGAAGCTATATCCTTTTCTTTATTTATTTTATTTTTTACTAACCACGAAGCCATATATCCTCTAGCTTTCTTTGCATAAAAACTAATTATCTTATATTTTCCATCTTTACCTTTATCCTTAAAGATAGGTGCAATAACATTTACATCATTAGATAAAGACTTAACTGAATCATAATATTCATTAGATGCTAGGTTGATTAAAGTTTTAGACTTCATTTTCTTTAATTCTTTTTCAATTTCTTCTGAAATATCTTTTCCCCAAAAATCATATAGATCTGATCCTTCTTTTGTTCTTAGCTTAGTGCCCATTTCTAATCTATATGGTTCGATAATATCTAAAGGTTTTAGAATGCCATATAAACCAGATAAAATTCTTAAATGTTTTTGTGCAAAGTTAGTGTCTTTTTTTGAAAAGCTTTCTATGTCTAAACCTTGGTAAACATCGCCTTTAAATACATAAATAGATTGTTTTGAATTATCTGAAGGTTTTTTTCGTGCTTTCCATGTTTGATATCTCTCAACATTTAGCGATGTTAGCTTATCACTTAATTTCATTAATTTAGATATTTCATTAGGATTCTTCTTCTTCAGCTCACCTATCAAATTCTTTGATTTATTAAGAAAAACAGGTGATGAGTATTCATCAATATTCTTCGATGAAGAGTAATCTAGTGTTTTTGCTGGTGAAAGAACAATTATCATTTCAAATCCTATTTTTAATATAATATATAGTGAGAATAATATGTTTAAAAGACTTTCTAGTAAATTCAAATTTTAGGGCTTTTTAACGCATATGTTGTAATTATAAACCACTATATTTCGTTATACTCAATATTTTTCAACTATATATTGATTATCCTAAATTTTACAAAATTAAGAGTTGAAATTAGATACTTTATGTATGAGAATCAGGTACTACTAAATTTATATTATTAAAAGCAATCAATCACTTTGTGGGGAGGTTACATTATGCTTTCAATTAGATATTTAACTATTTTTTCTTTCATATTAACAATGGGAATTACTTCTTCAATTAATGCCCAAGATGCTGAGTCTGTTTCAGACGGTCGTCTTGGTATTGAAGAAATTATTGTTACAGGTACTAAAAGAGATATTTCTCAACAAGATGTTCCTATAGCTGTATCAACAATTACTGAACAACAGCTTGAAAATACATTTAGAAATGATGTATTTGCGTTAGGTCAGCTTGCGCCGAATGTAACATTGACTCCTCAAAATGGTTTTAATGCCATTGCAGGTGGTATGCGTGGTACAGGTTTTATTTCAATCCTTGTTACTAAAGACCCGTCTGTTGGTATTGTTGTTGATGATTTTGCATTTAACCATGTTCAAGCTCAAGCAATTGAAATGTTTGATATGGAGCAGGTTGAAATTTATCGTGGTCCACAAGGAACATTATTCGGTAAGAATACAACTGGTGGTGCGATTGCTTTCACAACAAAAAAACCGGTTCTTGGTGAAACAACTTTTGATGTTGAAGCAACTTATGGTCAGTATGCTTCAAATGATGCATCAATTGAAAAAATAAATGCAGCAATTAATTTCCCGATTGGAGATAAATTAGCTGTACGTATATCTGTTATTCAAGATGAAGAAGAAGGCTATTGGACAAATAGTAAACCATCTGGAAGTATTGTTTCATTTGGTGGACCAGGGTCAACAGCTTTATATTCTGAAGGTGGTCAAATTAATGATGTGGGCACTACTAAGAATGCTGATGGCACATATACATCAGTAGGTAATGGCGGTAAAATTGGTGGTAAAGATGTTCTTGCCGCTAAATTTAAAGTTAGATATGAGCCAAATGATTTCTATAGAGCAGATTTCACTTATGAATTACTTGATGATCAAGGCGATGCTCCTGCTACAGCCAACGATACACCTGGCGGCGGTGCAGAAGCTTATTTATTTCCAAATTTAGGTTTCCCTGGTTATAGGGATGGACCTTACCCAGGAAATCCATTCATTACTGGTGAGTCTCAAACATGTAACACATTCACTTGTGTTGGCAGAGGTCACGAAATCGAAGTTGAAGGTGTTTATCTAACTCAAACATTTAATTTTGAAAACTTCACTCTTAAATCTATTACAGGTCAAAGAGATCAAGATGAAATATTAAATAGTACATATACTGGTGAATCTTTTACATCACTTTATGACGCTGCAAGAAATACTCGAAGAGAACAGTTCCAGCAAGAATTCAGAATAACTTCAGAATATGATGGACCTTTTAATTTTGTAGCTGGCGCTGCTTACTATACTGATGATGTTGAGTTTCTTGTTTATGGTAATCTAGGTTTTGTTGATCTTATTTCACCTACTGGTACTTCAGGGGCATTACAATTTGCTAATGTTGCTGAAATTCAGGCTTCTGGTCAGGATAGAACAAGTAAAGCTGTTTATATTGATGCCAATTATGACATTAGTGACCAATTGAAATTAACAGTTGGACTAAGACATACTGAAGATGAAAAAGACTTCTACAGACGTCAATATGCACCTGATGGAGCAAGTTTTGCTTTAATCTTTACACCTGATCAATATCTTGGTCCTTGGACTAATCCTTTAAATAAAGAAGATTTCGGTGTTGCTATCGATGATAATAAGGATTTTGAAGCTGATACATGGAGAATTGTTCTTGATTATGCAATGAACGAAAACACCTTAATATACGGAAGTATCGCAACAGGTTATGTTGCAGGTGGTTTCACAGAAACTTGTGGATCAACATTTACATGTAAACCTTATAATGATGAGGAAAATACTAATATAGAAATTGGTGTTAAGGCTGATCTTATGGAAGGTAGATTACGTTTGAATGCTGCTGTTTTCCAAACAGAATATGAAAGTCTTCAAAGAGACTCTGTGAAAGTTCGTCTAGTTGGTGATACACAATTCCAAGAAACTGCTGCTGTTAACGAAGGTGAATCAACAGCAACTGGTTTTGAAATTGAAGCTACTTATGTTCCAACAGATAATCTTCGTTTTGATGGATTTGTAGGTATTCTTGATCATGAATATGATGAATATGCACCTGGTATTGATGCAGGAACATTAACTGCTGGCGCACCTTCAGGTGTTACAATCAATCCTGATCTTTCAAGTCTTAGTGTTCCATTTTCTCCAGAATTAACAGCTGGTTTATCTGTAACATACTTCCAGGATTTAGCTTCAGGTGGTTCAGTTATATATAATTTAGGTTTCCATCATCGTGATGAATTTGAATTAAGTCCTCTACCAGCAAATGCTGCCGGTGGAACAGCTGATAATCCAGTTATTATGCAAAAGCGAAATACACAAGCCGAAGAAAGAACGCTTGTTAATGGTTTTGTTACTTGGGAAGTTAATGAAAATATAGCACTTACACTTTGGGGTAAAAACCTTACTGATGAAACATTCAGAGTATCTGCTAACCCAGTTGCTACACTTTGGAACTTTGCAAGATACGGAGCTCCAAGATCTATTGGTGTTAGAGCTAAATTTAATTATTAAAAATAATTATTAGTTAAATGAAAAAACCCCAGTTTAAGCTGGGGTTTTTTTTATGGAATTCCAGCTCCTGGAATATCAACTTGAAACGATTCTATTCTGCCTTCTTTCTTCTCTATACAGGATTGCATATCCGATCCCCCTGATGTGCAAACAAATAATGTTTTTCTGTCTTTTCCCCCTAAAACACAAGCATAGGCATTTGTTTGAACGCCTATTTTATCAAGTATGATGCCACCTTCTTTTATTCGAAGGACTTCATTTGTACTTGGAGAGGCCATCCAAATGGCATTTTCTTCATCAAAACATATTCCATCAGGAACTGGCCTATAGTCTTTCTCTATATTAGCTAAATCAGCCCATACTCTTCTGTTTGATAATGATCCATCATCATTAATATCAAAAGCAGTTAATCTTGCCGCGTAAGTTTCACCTATTATTAAAGTTTTGTTGTCTTCTGTTATGATTGTTCCGTTAGGGAAATAAAGATCATCTGCAGCTATTACAGGTTTTTCATTTGGTCGAACAAGAATGAGATTTGTTGATTTGATACTTTCATTATTACGACTGTTAAAACCAAAATTCCCAATATACGCATTCCCATTCGCATTCACTATCATGTCATTACAATGAAAATTGGCATATTCAGAACAGTCAGCATATTCTGTTAATGCATTATCTTTATATGCCAAAACTTTTTGATCAATCATAGAAACAACAAGAAGAGTTCCATCAGGCAACCAACCTAAACCAGATGGCTGATTAGGCACTTTAAGTATACTAGTGCAGTTCCCTAAGGGGTCTGCAGTGTAAACTTGATGCGTAAAAAAATCCGAAAAATATAATTTATCCTTGTGCCATCTTGGGCCTTCAGGAAAAGTTAATCCATCAACTAAGATTGTATTTTCTCTCATCACAGAGAAAATATAGAACAAAATATTGTTGTTTTAAATTATTGTTTGAATTGAGATTGAGAAATACCGAAGAACTTTGAAAGTTTTTCTACAAATAAAAATATAGCAATTGAAGTCATTTCTCTCTCATATTGGATTCTATCAACTTTTTTTCTAAGTTCTGGTTCTTTAAAATCTATTATATCTTTATTTAAATTCATTTTTCTTTCCTAAAGTTTTTTGGGTAACCTCACCTTGAAGGGTTGGGAGGGGGAAGGATGGTAAGATTACCCAATACCGTTTGCTTTTCAGCTAAATTTTGTTAAATCAGTTAAATCAATATTGACTGATTGTCGAAACTATATAAAAACAGGTTGTATTGCTATAAGCACTGATGCGAACAAGAACACTATTAGTATGTTTTTAAGTATTGACATTTTTTCTCCTATAAAATTATGTCAGTGAATTAATGTTGACTTATATATAGTGATCTCCTATATATTTATCAAATGAATTATAAAAATGTAGAGTATTCATAAAATGAATTTTAATAATCTTGATTTAAATCTGCTTGTTGTCTTTGATTCAGTCTTTGATGAGGGCTCAATAACAAAAGCTTCTGATAAACTTAATTTGTCTCAATCTGCTGTAAGTAACGCTCTTAATAGATTGCGCTATACAATGAAGGATGATCTTTTCTTTCGATCTGGCGATCGCATGCAGCCAACACCTGCAGCCTTAGAATTTGTTGGCCCTATAAAAAAGGCACTAGAATTAATTGATGGCACATTGACACGTGAAGGTTTTAATCCAGCAGAGTCTGAAAAAAGATTTGTTTTTTGCACACCTGATGTTGCTGCATCTAAAGTTGCCGCAAGAGTAGTTCAAACACTTCAAGAAGAAGCGCCAAAAATAAAAATAACAAATATTGCTTTGCAAAATGGCGTTTTAGAAAGATTAAAAAATCATGATATTGATTTTATCCTTGCCGCCGATCCGCACATGGTCCAGGAAATGGACTCACCTGTTGGACAAAGATTTGATGAATATTTTGATAGTTTTGAAGTTTATCGTGATACCTATCGATGCGTTGCAAGGAAAGGCCATCCATTAATTAAAAATAATAAGATAAGTTTTGAAAACTTTTTAGCTGCAGACCATGTATTCATTAGTATCGATGGTATCAGTAATAGCCCTGTAGATGTGACCTTAGCGAAAATGGGAAGAAAAAGAAATAAAATGGTATCAGTGAATTATTATCAAGCTGCAATTGAAATAGTTCGCGAGACAGACTGCATTATATCATTATCAAGTAATGTCAGCGCCCTAGTAAATAACAAAGATGAATTTGATGTAGTTTCTCTACCATTTAAATCAGATGAATTTTCAGTGAAAATGATATGGAATAAAAGATCTACTGACGATCCAGCAAATGCTTGGATGCGAAGTGTTCTCTTTGGGGTTAAAGACGAAGTATTTCTATAATTTTTTAAAATACTTTGTAATATTTCTGTAATATTAATCAATTATATTAACGCGCAATAAAATAGTTTGGACTTATGAAAAATAAGATTCTTTTTTTGTGTACAGGAAATTCTGCTAGGTCAATAATGGCTGAAGGCATTGCTAACAGCTTTGAGTTTGATGATCTATCCTTTCAGTCAGCAGGGAGTGATCCAGTTGGTGAAGTTAATCCATTTTGCATTAAAACACTCAAAAAATTTGCTATCAGTAAATCATATTTAAGAAGTAAATCTTGGGAAGAATTTAATATTGAAAAAAAAATAAAAGGATCTTGGTCACCTGATATTATAGTGACATTGTGTCAAAATGCCGAAGAAACATCATGTCCAGTTTGGCTTGGTGATATTCCGAAGATTTCATGGAATTTAGATGATCCAGCAATTTTTTCATCAGAAGATGAAGCTATGAAAGCTTTTGAAAATATTTTTATTATTTTGAGTTTACGATTTCAGTTCTTAAAAGATGCTGTTGCTTCAACTGAATTTATTGCCAAAAAAAAGGAATTTCAAGATTTGAAAAAGAGTGACCGAAGAAAGCAAATTTCTTTGGTGATTAGTAATTATTTAATTGAGGCAGCAAATGACTAAAAAACTTCTTAGTGAATTAATTGGTACATTCTTTTTAGTTGCAACTGTTATTGGTTCGGGTCATATGGCTGAAAATTTATTTAATGATTCACCCGGCAACCAACTTATTGCAAATACATTAGCTACTGGTGTAATGCTTTTTGTTCTTATCAATATTTTTTCTACTTATTCAGGGGCACATTTTAATCCCGTAGTTTCATTTTGTTTTATGTTGAGAGGCGATTTAACTATTAAACAATTTATAAATTTTTCTACTGCTCAAATCTTTGGCGGAATTTTGGGTGCGATAATTGCAAATTATATGTTTACAGATTATCTATTTGTCTTTTCTCAGGTTGAGAGATATTCGGATAAGTTATTTATTAGTGAAATAATTGCTACATTTGGATTAGTAGCAACTATATTTGGACTAATTGAAGCAAATAAATCTAATACTATTGCTGCAAGTGTAGGATTATATATTTCTGGAGCTTATTGGTTCACTTCTTCAACTTCTTTTGCCAATCCTGCTGTTACAATATCAAGAGTTTTTACTGATAATTTTACTGGAATAAACCCAAATTCTATTTTGATCTTTATAATTGCACAAATAATTGGGGCTCTAATAGCATTTTATTTCATAAGGTTTTTGAACAAAAAATAATGTAAGTCATTTAACTGGAGAGTATTAATGATTATTTATGATCTAAGAGAATATAAGAAATTATCTCAGAAAGCATATGCAAATGAGAAATATCGTCTCCAAGTAGAGTTAGTAAAACTTCAGCAAGATGTTATTAATAACAAAAGAAAAATAGCCGTTATTTTTGAAGGTAGAGATTCAGCAGGTAAAACTGCAGCAATAAAGCAATTTTCTGAAAATTTAATACCTGATAAAATTTCTTATGTTCACTTGGGGGTTCCTACAAAAGCGGAATCAAAGAATTGGTTTCATCGATATGAAAAAAAAATTCCAAAACCTGGTGAGATAGTTTTTTTTGATCGCTCATGGTATAGCAGAGCGTTAATTGAGCCAACTTTAGGATTTTGTTCTCAAAGGCAATATAAAAATTTTATGAATAGAGTTAACACATGGGAAGAAGAGCTCATGGATGATAAAGTTGAGTTGGTGAAGTTTTATTTATCTATTGATAAAGAATCTCAGCAACACAGGCTTAAATCTCGAAAAGATAGCCCAATTAAATATTGGAAATTTTCTGATACTGACTCTCAAATTGTGAATAAGTTTGATGTTTTTAAATTATATAAAGAGCAAATGTTTGAAAGAACATCAACAATTAAAGCTCCGTGGGTTGTTATTAATGCTCATAATAAAAGATTAGCTAGAATTTCATCAATGCATTATCTCATAAATAAGTTGGAATATAATAAGAAAAAAGTTTTAAAGCCCAGAAATTTAGATAATGAATCTAGACATTATCAATTTATCTATGAGGGAGAAGTCTTTGAAAATTTGAATTATAATCAATACAAGATACTATCTAAATATCTTGGGTGATTCGTTTAAAATATCAGCAATAGATATAGGCTCAAATTCTATCAAAAATAGAATATATAATTATGATGCTGCATGTGAATCTTTATATGAAATCAAGGAATTAAGAAGAAGAGTACCATTACGACTAGCAAAAGATATTTATGATGGGTCCAATAAAAAAATTAAAAAGAAGACGATTAAAAAATTGGGTAAACTTTTAAAAGACTTTGAAAAAACAGCAAAAGACAATGGGGTTAATTATGTTCGAGCTTGCGCAACTGCTGCAATCAGGCAGGCAAAAAATAGAGGAAATATTATTAATGAGTTGAGAAAATTTTGTGACCTAGAAATAGAAGTTATCTCTGGTGAAGATGAAATCAAACTTATTAAGAATCTTGGTATTCCTAACAACACATTAATTGATAAAACAAATACAGAAAAAAATTATGTCATAGTTGATGTTGGCGGAGGTAGTACAGAATTAGTATTTATTAAAGGAGGAAAAATTTTTGATTTAAAATCCTTTCCTATTGGCGGTGTTTCTTTATATCAGTCAAAAATCAATAAACTCAAATGGCAAGAAATGGGTAATTATTTATCAAATTTTGAAAATAAAAATTTTAATTATATGTTTTGTAGCGGTGGAGGAATAAGAGGTTTAATAAAAAAACAAAATAAAGATAATTTTAAAACTGAAGATTTTAATGATTTAATTTATTCTATTAGCTATCTCGATAAAAAGCGCACAAGTGATCTCCTTAATATTACCTCTGATAGAGCAGAAACTATAAAATATACTGGTTCAATATATCTATATATAGCTCAAAAGCTTAAAATAAAAAAAATTTATGCATTACCTTGGGGATTAATAGATGGAATAGCCTATTCCCAAATAAAAAAAGTTTTACCTAATGTTTATAAATATGACACATTGTGCGCTTAAATGTGTTAGCGAATTTGTTTGAATATTACTAACCTCCCCACAATGTTTTATTCAGCTTAAATAAGTTCAGGCCATCACTCTAGTGATGGCCTTTTTTTATAAATTTATTTATATGAATAGTTTATATTAAAATGTAAATCTCATGACATAATCTAATTAGCAAATTAAGATATTTTTTAATAAATGGAGAATATTTTGAAAAAAGAAACATATAATGTTGTTCAGTGGTCAAGTGGCAATGTTGGCAAAGCTTCAATCATCGGCATAAATAATAGAAAAGATTTAAATCTTTCAGGTTTAGTAGTTTCTGATGAAAACAAATTCGGGATGGATGCTGGAACCATTATTGGCATTGAAGAATTAGGGGTAAAAGCTACAAATAATATAGATGAATTTTTAAATGCAGATTTAGATATTGATTGTATTAATTATACTCCTTTAGCCTCATTTAGAGTTAATGAGGACCCCGATCTCGATAAAAAAAATATTATCAAAATTCTAAGAAGTGGAATTAATGTAGTTACTACAGTTGGTTTTCTTTTTCCTAAAGCATTTGGAGAAGATTATTTAAATGAAATTGAAAGCGCATGTAAAGAGGGCGGAGTAAGCTTGCATGGAACAGGATATAATCCTGGTTGGCTTGCTGAGTTGGTCCCCCTTACAATGACTGGGATGTCTCAGGAAATTAAAAAAATAATTGTAAGTGAGAGTTCAGAGTTTTCTTATTATCCTTCAAAAGAGATCGTTATTGATGGGATGCTTATGGGCAAGACTATGGAAGAATATGAAGTTGAAGCTGAACGCTATGAGGCCTGGTTATCTGGTTTATTTAAAGAAGCCATTTACCTTATTGCTGAAGGAATAGGTGTGGAAGTTTTAGATGTTGAAGAAGATTTAAAACTGGTTACTGCTGAAAAAGATTTTGAAATTGCCGCCGGTAAAATTGCCAAAGGAACCATTGCTGCACAAAGACGTAAATGGACAGGAAATTGCTCTAATGATGTTACAATTATTCAAGAGGCAATTTATAGAGCGAGCGAAGATTCAGCGCCAGAATGGAATGATCCTGTAGGTGTTACTGTAGAAGTTGAGGGAGTGCCAAAAATGAAAGTCTCTTTCAGTCATGACTGGAATGATGATCCTCTTATTTCAACAGCTATGCATGGGGTAAATGCGATACCTTATGTCTGTGATGCTGAGCCAGGTTTTGTTTCTTTTCTTGATCTTCCTCTGATATCTTTAAAAGTAGGTTCATGATGAAAATGAGTAAGGGAGTCTAAACATGGATGAAAATTTTTGGTTTATTCCAATAGGTCTTGGTTTTTTATGGTTAGGATTGCAAATTTTTTGGGTTTCAGGATTACCAAGACAGCTCAAGTCTGGAGAAACTGCAACTGCTGAAAAAGGCTCACAAAAAGCCTTCATGCTTTTTTGGTTCGATCAATATGCATGGATAGGTATTAGCTTATCAGTCATTGGTATTATATTTGTTATTTTAGGAGCGTTATAATGGCATCGATCACTTTATTATATGCTGGAATATTAATCTTACTATCCGTTCTATTGGCAAACCAGGTCCTTTATGTTCGTTTAAGGGGCGATAAAGAGCCAGAATGGAGAGATAATACAGTTCAAAGGGTTCAATCTAATTTTGTCGAAAATGTTCCACTTTCTTTATTCCTCCTTTTTCTTATAGAGATATCAGGTGTTCATCCACATATTGTTCATACAATGGGAGGTCTACTTGTTATCTTTAGGGTATTACATGCATGGGGAATGAGCAGAAGTCCTGGAGCTAATTATCCTCGTTTAATAGGTGCTCAAGGTACATTTCTTTTAATGAGTATTATGGGGTTTACCGCTATTGTGATTAGTGTTTTAAGTCTTTAGGCGTAATAAAATCTATTAATTCATTTTGGTTGTTATATAAGTTTTCCCAATTACCATCTTTAATTTTTATAACAGCAAGAGCTGCTGTGGGATATTTGTGATTTATCTTTTCAAATTTAGGATCGATAGAGCTTTTTTTGACTAATGATAAAGCTAATTGATGAATACCAGGATTATGAGCAATACAAATAATATTCTGACTTTCTTTCTTATAAGAGAATATTATATCTTTCATTTCATCATCGGAAGCTAAATACAAATCTTCAATGATTTGAAAATTATTCTTTTGAAAAGATAAATCTAATAAAGTTTTAGTCGTTTGCACTGTTCTATTTGAAGATGATGTTAAAATTTTAAAAGATAATGTGTTTTCTAAAATATATTTTCCAACAATATTTGCATCACTCTTACCTCTTTTGGTCAGATTCCTATCATGATCATGAAATCCAATTTCAGTCTTAGCATGTCTCCATAAAAGTAAATTTAAATCCATAATATTGTCTCGTTTAAGTATATAATAATTTTATCACTATATTATAAAATTTTTTGTTTTATATATTATCTATTATAATTAGAAATTTGACATAAGTTTAAAAAAGAAAATGAAAGAAAGAGATAAAAGATCAGATTTTAAACAAAATTTAGAATCAAGTATGCCAATACTTGGCCTTGCATCCTTTATCTTTATCCTATTGTATTTTGCTGGGGCAATAACAATCTTATCTTATCTGGTTTTTATTGTGCTTTTTGCCAGCGGACTTCTTGTAATTACGGTGGTACAAAAAAATGATGCTAATGTAGCAAATAATATACAAAAATTTTCCGAAGATACTTATTTTGATTATATTGTTGAAAGTTTAAATTCACTACCTGACGCTTTAATTATCGTGAACAAAAAAGAGGAAATAATTTTCTATAATACAAATGCACAGATTATCTTTTTTGATAACAAAGCATTTGATAGCGAAGACATTATAAGATTAACATCAATAATTCCATCAGCTAATCTCATGAATTCTATTCAAGAAGTACGTGAAGAGAACATATCAAAAAAAATAGATATTTCATTAGATGAAGAATTATTTTTTGAAACCAATATTGCAAATGCTGTAAAAGGGATAAATAATAGGAATAATGAAGGTGAAGTAGTAATTTACCTTAAAAATATTACCGAATTAAAAAGACTATCAAAAATTCGGACAGAATTTATTTCTAATGCTAGTCATGAGTTGAAAACCCCCATTTCTGTAATCCTCGGTTTGACAGAAACTTTACTTAATTTTGGTGATGAGGACCCTAAAATGCAGAAAAAATTTCTAAAAAAATTAGGTGATGAAGCAGAGAGGGTGCAGACACTAATTGAGGATCTTTTGTCATTGAATTACTTAGAAATGAGAGAAAATATTACATTAGAAGAGAAGGTTAACCTTAATCTAATAATTGAGGAAGTTGCGGAGTCTCTTCTTATTTTAACAAAAAAAGAGCAAATTAATTTAAAATTATCAATCCCTAAAGATGATACCTTTATTATTGGCGAACAGAATGATTTAAGAAGAGCGTTTTTGAATTTAATAGAAAATGCAATTAGATATAATAATAAAAATGGCGATGTTATTATTGAGCTTTTCACTAAAGATCAAAATGCCATTTTAAATATTAAAGATAATGGTTTGGGCATTGACGATATTCACTTAGAAAGATTAAGTGAAAGGTTTTATCGAGTAGATCCAGAGGATAGCAAGAAAAAGGGTGGAACTGGATTGGGTTTAAGTATTGTGAAACATATTGCGAATCGGCACAATGCAGAATTAAAAATTTCTAGCAAAATTGGGGAAGGGACACAAGTCTCTCTAATTTTTGAGCTTCTGTAATCTTTATAAAGCTATAAAAAGTTTTATATCATAAAACTGTCATATAAGTTTAATACAATTCATACTTTAAGAGTGTTTATTTCCTTTTTTAAACTAATAAAGGGGTAGGCTTATGTCTAAAATTAAACTTATTAAATTTTCAATAATTGCAACTCTTTTTGCTTTTATGGCTGTAGAATCTGTTACAGCTGCGCCTTCAATATATGGTCGCTTAGATCTTGCTATTGCAAGTACAGATAAAGCAAGTGGTGGTTCAGTTACTGATGTTAAATCTCATGCATCGCGAATTGGTGTAAAGGGCTCGCAAACTTTTGATAATGGAACTACTGTTATTTATAAATATGAATGGCAAACAGATCCTGTTGATGGTGATCCGACATTTAAACAAAGAAATAGTTATGTCGGTTTAAAGGGTGCTTTTGGTAAAGTATTTATGGGTATGCATGATACACCTGTAAAAAAAGCGCAAGGTAAAGTTGATCTATTTAACGATACTGCAGGTGATATAAAAAATATTCTTTGGGGCGAAAATAGAAGTAAAAAAGTTGTCCAATGGTCTTCGCCAAAGGCAAATGGTTTCACTATAAATGTGATGGCTATAATGGAAAAAGCTGATGAAGAAGGTTTTTCAGTTTCAGCAGAATGGAAAGGTAAGCTTGGTGGCAATAAAGCATTTCTTGCTTTAGCTTTTGATTCTGAGGTTCCTCAAAAAGGTTATTTCTTTGATACAACAAGGTTTGCTGCCCAAATTCCACTTGGAAAACCAATTACTTTAGGCCTTCTTTGGCAGGAATCAGAAGATACAACAGGAAAATATGATGATGATGGATATGTAGTTTCATTGAAAGCTAAATTATCAAAGAAAACAGCACTAAAAATTATGTATGGTGAATCCGATATGGTTAAAACGGGCGCTGAACTAACAGGTGTTGGTTTTGACTATAAAATTGCTAAACCATTAAAGTTGTATTTTAACTATGTAGACAAATCTTTTGCAGATTCTTCAAAAGAGTCTGAAGAGATCATGTTTGGTATGCAATACAAATTTAGCTTTGACATGTACTAGGATTATATAATTTAATTTACGGAGAAAAAAATGAAAAAATCTTTAAAAACAATAATAGTTGGTTTTTCCTTCGCAGTGATTTCTCTCTTTGCCGTTAATATACAGGCTGAAGAGCAAATCCGTATCGTTGGATCATCAACTGTTTTCCCATTCTCAACAGCTGTTGCTGAAGAGTTTGGTAGAACAACTAAATACAAAACACCTATCGTGGAATCAACTGGTTCTGGTGGCGGAATGAAATTATTCTGTGCTGGGATGGGTCCTGAGCATCCAGATATTACTAATGCTTCAAGAAGAATTAAAAGTAAGGAATATAAAAAATGTACGAAAGCAGGAATTAAGATCGTTGAAGTAAAGGTTGGATATGATGGAATTGTTCTTGCTAACTCTAAAAAAGGAGAAGTTTTTAATCTAACAACACGTGATATATATCTTGGACTTGCTGAAAAAGTACCTGCTAATGAAGATGGTTCAAAATTGCAAGATAATCCATATGAAACATGGCAAGATGTTAATCCATCGCTTCCTAATATCAAAATAGAAGTTCTTGGGCCTCCCCCAACATCGGGAACACGTGATGCTTTTGTTGAATTAGCTATGGATAAAGGTGCTAAATCTTTTCCTGCCTTAAAAGAATTAAGAGGTAGTTCTAAAGCGGGTAAAAGCGAGTTTAAGAAAATTGCTCGTACAGTAAGAGAGGATGGTGCTTTTATTGAAGCTGGTGAAAATGACAATCTTATTGTTCAAAAATTAGATTCAAATCCTAATGCGATTGGTATATTTGGATACAGTTTCCTAGATCAAAATTCTGATAAACTTCAAGGAGCTAATGTTAATGGAGTATCACCAGAATTCGAGAAAATTTTATCTGGTGATTATGCTATTTCTAGATCACTATACTTCTATATTAAGAAGAATCATATCAGAATGAAACCTTCTATTGTGCAATTCGCAAAAGAGTTTACAAGTGGAAGTTCAATGGGTACTGATGGATATTTAGTCGATAAGGGGTTGATACCATTACCTAGAAATGAATATAAGAAAGTTAAATCAAATACTAAGAATTTGGTTGAATTAGAATTATAATCATATCATGAAAATAGTGGAGGATAGAAATAACTACAGATATTTTAATAAGCCTGACCTTTATTTTAAGCTGTGGTCTTCTATCCTTTGCTATCTCTAGCTCAAGAGCAAAATCTCATCTAATCAATAATTTACCATTAAGATCAATGCCAAACTATCATGGTTTGTATTCTTTATTATGGTCTCAGTTAATTCCACTATTATTATTACTTATCTTTATTGTTATTGATGCTTCAGTAAAAGAATTACTTATTTTTGAGCGTTTACCAGAATCAATCATTTTGATAGGTCAAGATGAAATAAATTATTCAGTAAATGTAATTAGAGATAATATTCGAAATTTAGATGTTTTGATATCTTTAGATATACTATCCATAGAGTCAGCTAATGGATTATATAATCAATATTTTTTGTATAGGACATTATTCCTTTCAATAATATCCTTATTAAGTGGGGTTATTGGTTTTTTTGCAATCAGTCGTCTAAATATGAGGTTTGACGCAAGACGTAATGTAGAGAAAATTCTTAGATTTATTTTCTTTATTTTTTCAACAGTAGCCGTTTTGACAACTTTTGGTATTATCTTATCTTTAATTTTTGAAACACTTAGATTCTTCTCCCAAGTAGGCTTCACTGAATTTATGTTTGGGACACATTGGTCTCCTCAAACCGCCATTAGAGAAGATCAAGTAGGTTCTTCAGGAAGTTTTGGTGCAATTCCAATTTTTACTGGCACACTCCTAATTACATTTCTTGCTATGATTGTTGCTGCTCCATTAGGCTTATATTCAGCAATTTATTTATCCCAATATGCAAAACCTAGTGTTAGGAACTATTTTAAACCAATGTTGGAAATTTTAGCTGGAATACCTACTGTTGTTTATGGTTTTTTTGCTGCTCTTTCTGTTGGGCCGTTCATAAGGTCATCAGGAGAAACATTGGGTTTAACTGTTTCTACAGAATCAGCACTAGCTGCTGGTTTAGTTATGGGCATTATGATTATTCCATATGTATCTTCTTTATCAGATGATGTTATGTCAGCAGTACCTGAAAGTTTAAGAGATGGATCTCTTGCTCTTGGCGCAACAAAATCCGAAACGATAAAAAAAGTCATCTTTCCAGCTGCCTTACCAGGTATTGTTGGTGCAATGCTTCTTGCAATTTCAAGAGCTATTGGTGAAACAATGATTGTTGTTATGGCTGCAGGATTAGCTGCAAACTTAACGGCTAATCCGCTTTCTGCTGTTACAACTGTTACAGTGCAAATAGTCACATTATTAGTGGGAGATCAAGAATTTGATAGCCCTAAAACCTTAGCAGCTTTTGCATTAGGTTTAGTTTTATTTTTTATAACATTAATTTTAAATGTAATAGCAATGATTACTGTTAGAAGATATAGAGAGCGTTATGACTGATAAAGCTTTAACATTAAAAAGAAAGTTTGCTGAAACCAGATTCAAAATTTATGGTCTAGCCTCTCTTTTCTTGGCCATGGTAATGTTGGTAGTTATTATTTCATCAATGACATATCGTTCAATTCCTGCTTTTACCAACTATGGAATTAATTTAGAAATAAAGTTAGCAAATGAGTTCATTGATAAAGATGATTTGGATTACAGAGGAATAATCCGTGAAACAATCTTTTCTTTAGATTCTGAATGTGATGATAGAAAATGCAGAAGAAGTTTTTCTAAACTTTTTTCTTCCGGAGCAGCCTATGATTTGAGAGATGCATTGGAAGAGGATGAGTCATTGTATGAGAAGAATTTTAATTTCTATATACTCTTTTCAGATGATGCAGATTTATTTTATAAATTTGGTATTGATAAAAATCTTCCTGAAAATGAGAGAAGATTAAATGATCAAGAAATATTATGGCTAGAGGGATTTCAAGAAAAGGGTCTTGTAGAAAAAAAATTCTCAAGTAATTTATTTACTAATGGTGATAGTAGAGAGCCTGAAATAGCAGGTGTTTTAGGTGCTGTTATTGGATCTATGTATACGATTTTAATAACTCTTATTATTAGTTTTCCTACTGGTGTTTTGGCAGCTATTTATTTAGAAAGTTTTGCATCGAAAAACAGGATTACAGATTTTATAGAAGTTAATATTAATAATCTTGCTGCAGTTCCATCTATAGTTTTTGGTTTATTAGGTTTAGCACTATTTATTAATTTTTTTGGTATGCCAAGGTCTGCACCTTTAGTTGGCGGTTGTGTTTTATCATTAATGACTTTGCCAGTTATAATTATAGCTACAAGAGCTTCACTCCAATCTGTTCCTCCATCGATAAGAGAAGCCGCTTTAGCGATGGGTGCATCAGAAATGCAAGTTGTTTTTCAACATATACTTCCAGCAGCATTGCCAGGTATACTAACAGGAACAATTATTGGGTTAGCGCGAGCATTTGGCGAGTCAGCACCTCTTTTGCTGATCGGAATGGTAGCATTTGTTGTTGATATTCCACAGTCAGCAATGGATCCAGCAACAGCCCTACCAGTTCAAGTATACATATGGGCAGATAGTCCAGAAAGAGCATTTGTTGCAAAAACTAGCGCAGCGACGCTTGTTCTGATATTCTTGTTAATAATCATTAACTTAGCCGCAGTTATTTTGCGTAAAAAGTATGAACTAAAATGGTGACTGAAATGGATCAGAATGTAAATATTGATGATGTCGATACAAAGATGGAAAAGAAATCTTTAATTCATTGTAATGATGTGAATGTCTTTTATGATGATAAACAAGCTCTTTTTAATGTTGACCTAAATATCAATGAAAAAGAGGTTACGTCACTTATAGGTCCATCAGGTTGTGGCAAATCAACATTTATAAGATGTCTTAATAGAATGAACGATGTTATTGAAACATGTTCTTTTAATGGATCAATTATTATAAACGGACAGGATATATATGATCCTGAAATTGATGTAGTAGAGCTTCGAGCAAAAATAGGAATGGTATTTCAAAAACCAAATCCTTTTCCAAAATCTGTTTTTGATAATGTTGCTTATGGCCCTAAACTTCATGGCAGATTTTTGAATAAATCAGATATGAATAATAAGGTTGAGGATAGCCTTATAAAGGCTGGGTTATGGGATGAAATTAAAGATAGATTAAATGAGCCAGGAACAGCTCTATCCGGTGGACAGCAACAGAGGTTATGTATAGCTAGAGCTATAGCAGTTGATCCAGAAATTATACTTATGGATGAGCCTTGTTCCGCACTTGATCCGATCGCTACCGCACGAATAGAAGAATTAATTGATGAGCTAAAGGTAAATTATACTATTGTAATAGTGACACATTCTATGCAGCAGGCTGCAAGAGTTTCACAAAGGACAGCTTTCTTTCATCTTGGTAATCTTATTGAGGTTGGTGATACAGAAAAGATTTTTAGATCGCCAGACAATGAACAAACTGAAGCATATGTAACTGGAAGGTATGGTTAAAAATGAGTGAACACATTGTAAGTTCTTTTGATGAAGAATTAAATGAGATATCTGATGGAATAATCACTATGGGCGCACTAGTTTTGGAGGCGCTAAAAAGAGTTGAAACCACTTTTAAGAATAATGATCATAATTTAGCTCAGGAAATAATTGATTCTGATGCCCAAATTAATGATTTAGGCCAATCAGTTGAAAATAAAGTTTTTAATATTTTAGCTTCTCGTCAGCCTATGGCTAATGATCTAAGGTTAGTTTTTTCAGCGGTGAAGATGGCCTTATACCTAGAGCGGTGTGGAGATATGTGTAAGGGTATTTCAAAAAGAATAGTTAAGGGCGCCCTAAATGAAGCAGACTCAGAAGATACGATTAACCATCTAATTAATATGAGTATTAAGGTGTATTCTAATTTAGCTTTGGTTCTGGATGATTATGGAAATAAAAATTGTCAAAATGCTCTGAAAGTATGGCGATCAGATAGTGAGATAGACTCATTATATTCAGGTGTTTTGACAGAAATTTTAAATGCAATAAAATCAAATCCTGATGCTATTAATACCTTAGTGCCATTACTATTTATTGCTAGATATCTTGAAAGAGTTGGCGATCAGGCAACTAATATAGCTGAGGAAACTCACTTTATTGTAACAGGCGAAGATCTCACTGATGAAGCAAAGATTCAAATTGAAAATGAAACAACTTTTTAAAAAAGGTTAATATGGCTAATGAAGATAAAAAAATTCTTGTTGTAGAAGATGAAGAAAATCTTTCAATGTTAATAGAGTATAATCTTAATAAAGTAGGTTATAAATCTATAATTGCATCCGATGGGGAGCAAGCAATGGATAGACTAAAAGAGAGTAAATTTGATTTAGTAATTTTGGATTGGATGATTCCAAAACTTTCAGGAATAGAGGTTTGTAGACGAATACGCGGGAATTCAGACTTTAACTCTTTGCCAATAATTATGTTAACTGCATTAGGAGATGAAAATGACAAAATTCGAGGTCTTGATACCGGAGCAGATGATTATTTAACAAAACCTTTTTCATTTCCAGAACTAATGGCAAGAATAAAAGCTCTTTTAAGAAGATCAAATGCAAACGATGTTGATGAGATTAATGTTGGAGATATTAGCGTTAATCTAAGAGAATATAAAGTTACACGAAGCGGCAAGGAAATTGATATTGGACCGACTGAGTTTAAATTACTGAACTGTTTTATTAAGCAACCTAGGAGAGTATTTTCAAGAGAGCAGCTTCTAGATCATGTTTGGGGAGTTGATAATATAAATGTTGAGATTAGAACTGTAGATGTCCATATTGGAAGACTTAGGAAGGCTCTTAGTATTAAAGGAACAAAAGATCCAATTAGAACAGTAAGATCTGCAGGTTATTCACTAGAAAATTAAAAATTATTAATTTTGGATGCGGGCATTCTCTTATTTAAAAGTTTGTTCTTCTTCTTTTTCTTTTCAAGCGGCTGATAAGCTACTCTTGTATGTTCAGCGCAATAAGGAGAGCCATTTTCTTTGCGGTTGCCGCAGAATCTGAAATCATTATCTCCAGGTTCGCCAATAGGCCATTTACATACTTTTTCATTTAAGGATAAAATATTAATAGGTTCACCATCAGATGTCACTGCTGGCTCAGGCATAACAAGTGGTTTAACATTATCATTAATTCTTGATCTTGAGCTTCCAGGGTACGAAGACTCTCCATAATCAATATGTTCTCTATGCCTTAACCTACTTTTTGGTTTTGTAGGACTAGCTCTACCAGCTAAACCTAACCTATGAACCTTACCAATAACGGCATTTCTAGTAACATCACCAAGTTCTCTAGCAATTTGACTAGCACTTAAACCTTCTGCCCATAATTTTTTAAGAATTTCTACTCTATCATCCGTCCAAGCCATTTTTCACCCTTTTTTTAAGTATATATGGTATGCTAAAAATAACTTTGGCACAAGATATAGATTTATATTTTAGTTAAAAATTGTTGTTTTTTTGGAAATACAGCTAATATAGATGTTGATATTCTATTATTATAAAGATTAAGTTGAAAAATGGATGAAAATGAAAATTATCATTGGAGGGAGCCAAGAGTTCCCGGCAGTATAAACTGGTATGGGTTATGGACCTTATACAAAAAAGAAGTTTATAGGTTTATTAAAATCTTTTTTCAAACGATTGCAGCTCCAATAGCGACTTCACTTCTTTTTATGGCAATATTCACTATTGCATTGGGTGATTTGAGACCAGATGTAAATGGTGCACCATTCATTGAGTTTTTAGCTCCAGGTTTAATAATGATGTCTGTTCTTCAACAAGCCTTCGCTCATACTTCTTCATCTTTATTAATTTCAAAGATACAAGGAAATATAGTTGATATTCTTTTGCCTCCTTTAGGAGAGATAGAATTAAATACTGCTATCTCATTAGGGGGAGTAACTAGAGGGGTTATAGTTGCTTTAGGTGCAATTTTTTGTATGTCCTTTTTTGTAAATTTTAACTTCGAAAACATATGGGCAATATTCTTCTACTTAATTTCTGGTTCACTTATGCTTTCATCAATAGGCATAATAACAGGTATATGGGCAGAGAAATTTGACCATTTAGGGACAATAACAAATTTTATAATTGTACCTTTATCTTTTTTATCGGGAACATTTTATTCAGTTAAAAGAATGCCCGAATTTGCCCTTTATTTGATTGAGTATAATCCATTTTTCTATGTCATTGATGGTTTCAGATATGGCTTTGTTGGTAATGCTGATGGCGATTTGATCTTTGGAGCTATCTTCCTGACAATACTGAATCTAATCTTGATTATAATAAGTCACTTCCTTCTTAAGAGCGGTTGGAGGTTGAAGACTTAGAAAATAAAGAGTATGAAAGCTAAAAATTTTAGTTTGAGGTACACATGATCGAAAATCTAATGGATACATATAAGAGATACCCAATATCTTTTTCGAAAGGCGAGGGTTCTTGGTTGTACGATAATGATGGTGGAAAGTATTTAGATTTTGCAGCAGGTATTGCCGTAAATGTTTTGGGTCATGGTCATCCAGAAATAAAAAAGGTAATGCATGAGGCTATTGATAATGTTTGGCATGTTTCGAATTTATATCATATTCCGGAACAGCAAAAATTAGCTAAAAAATTAT
>JBJLFK010000032.1:0-36819 GCA_045565415.1 Alphaproteobacteria bacterium
AAAAGTGTTATCTAAACCTGCAACTTTCACTATAGCGCCATCAGGGGCGAGATTTCCTTTTAAACCAACAACTCCTCCTGTCGGACTTAAAGGTTTGTTATAAGGTCGAATAACTTTTTGGTTTTCATTAAAAACAACGCCATTAAGATTTTCTTCAAGAGTTTTTCCTGTAACAGTCATACAATCGCCATGAAGAAAACCACCGTCAAATAAAGTTTTAATAATAATTGGAACACCACCAGCTTCATAGACATCTTTAGCAACATATTGTCCGCCTGGTTTTAAGTCTGCAATGTATGGCGTTCTTTTAAAAACCTCAACAACATCATCTAAAGAAAATTTGATACCACATTCATGAGCAATTGCTGGTAAATGCAAACCTGCATTAGTTGAACCACCTGTAGCTGCAACTATAGTTGCAGCATTCTCAAGCGATTTCTTTGTAACTATATCTCTTGGTCTAATATTTTTTTCAATTAAATTCATAATTTGTTTTCCAGAATCATAAGCATATTTATCGCGATCCTCATAAGGAGCTGGGGCTCCGGAAGAGTATGGGAGAGCTAAACCTATAATTTCTGAAACACATGCCATTGTATTAGCAGTAAATTGTCCTCCGCATGCTCCATCACTTGGACATGCAACTTGTTCTAGCTCTTTTAAGTCTTTTTTAGTTGCTGCTCCTGCAGCATATTTACCTACTGCCTCAAAAACATCGACAACAGTTACATCATTGCCTTTATATCTACCAGGCAATATGGATCCTCCATACATAAAAACACTTGGAACATTAAGTCTACACATTGCCATCATTAGACCTGGTAGTGATTTATCGCAACCAGCTAGACCTACTATCGCATCATATGAATGACCACGAACGGTAAGCTCCGTTGAGTCAGCAATAACTTCTCTAGAAACAAGAGATGATTTCATGCCTTGATGACCCATTGCAATTCCATCAGTAACAGTAATAGTACAAAACTCTCTGGGCGTTCCATCTGCATCTTTAACACCTTTTTTTACTGATTGAGCTTGTCTCATAAGGGCTATGTTGCATGGAGCGGCTTCATTCCAAGTAGAAACCACACCTACAAAAGGTTTATTAATATCCTCTTCAGTCATACCCATGGCATAATAATATGATCTATGAGGAGCTTTCTCAGGCCCAACACTTACATGTCTGCTTGGTAGTTTATTTTTATCAAATTTCTTTTCTGACATAATTAGCCTTGTAAATATTTAAATAGGTTTAGCAACCATCCACATATTATCACTTGTAATCTGTTTATCTAAATAATTAAACTTTATAATTTTATAACCTGCCTTAATTACCATTTTCTCTAAAGTGTCTGGTGTAAATTGATTTACATGATCTGGAAATCTATAACCACACCAATTTTTTCCTCTAACTATTCTATTAACTGATGCATAATTAGGAACTTTTATTATTATACCTCCATCATGGGTTAATGTTTCCTTAAGTTCATCTAACACCTCAAATGGATGATGTTCATGCTCTAAATATGACCTTAAGATTGCACCCTTAAATTTATTCTTACCATATTCCTTTAAAACATCTGTGGCAGGTGCACATATGGCTGTTCCTCCTCTTTTTTCAAAATTAGTTTTTGCCTCAAAGGCTGATTTTTCTGATATATCTATTCCAAAAGGAATAAATTTTTGAGGAAGATCATTAAATTTAATGCCTGAACCGCATCCAATATCAAGAACTTGACCTTCTTTTATATATTTATCTAATAGAAACAATAATTTATTTCGTTTTATTAAACCTTTAATATATCTTCTTATTTTTTTTGATAATTTTATATCTTTTGAAGGAATAAAGTTTTTTTCCCAGGCAAATTCTTCTTTCATCATTTCGTAAACCGGAACTACAGGCATATACACAAAAGAACATTGTGAACATTCTGCTAATTCCCAATTCTCATACACTAGAACACTAATTTCACTATTTTCGGCATTACAAAGAGGGCAGTTTTTTCTTTTTTTTATTTTTATATGATTGCTCATTATTATTTTATAAGCCTTTTAATAAGTTCTTTTGATGATGATAGTCGTTCTTTATTCTGCATCATATCCTCTATTTTAATTTTATTTTCTTCAACAACTTTTTTTGGCGCTTTATCAATAAATTCCTTGTTTTTAAGGCGGTTTGATATTGAATTTATTTCTTTTTCTAGCTTCTCCTCTTCTTTGACTACCCTGCTGAGCTCAGCTGTAAGATCAATGCTTGCAGGGATAAGTAAAGAGAATCGAGAATTATTTACATTAAAGTTAGCTGATTTATCAGAAAAATCTGAAACTTCAGTTATATTTGAAATATTAGCTATTTTTGATAAATAAAACTCCAAATTCTTTATTTTTAATGCCTCTGAGTTATTTATAACTTCTATTTCTAGCTCTTCTTTTGGTTTTATATTTAATTCAACTCTTATTGATCTTATGTTTGAAATTATTGCTATTAAGTCGTTTATCTCTTCACTCAAATTATTACTATCATCAGTTAAAGATATATCTCTCCATTTTTCAGTAATCAATGGATTGTCTCTCTTCTTAAGGTTTTGCCATATTTCTTCGGTAATAAATGGCATAAATGGATGCAATGAGATTAATATTGAGTCTAAGATAAATGAACATGTTTCTTTAATTTCATCAGTATATTTATCACCTTTTTCGGAAAGATGTGGTTTAATTAACTCTATATACCAATCACAAAATGTTCCCCAAATAAATTGATATATAATATTTGCAGCATCATTAAATCGGTATTCTGCTAAATTTTTTTCCAATTGAGATTGCATTCTAACAAACTCA
The DNA here is from genome assembly GCA_045565415.1 of Alphaproteobacteria bacterium. Taxonomy (GTDB): domain Bacteria; phylum Pseudomonadota; class Alphaproteobacteria; order MED-G09; family MED-G09; genus AG-430-B22. Next base: position 2,836 of record JBJLFK010000032.1, read on the forward strand.
TTTAAAATCCAGATATTAAGTGGGTACTCAAGAGAGTTATTATCAAAATTGTTGAAATTATTAATATCATTCATTTCACAAAATCTTGATGCATTCCAAATTTTATTACCAAAATTCCTGTAACCTTGAACTCTAGATTCAGATAACTTCACATCTCTTCCTTGAGCGGCCATTGCAGTAAGAGTAAAGCGAAGTGAGTCAGCTCCATATTTATCTATAAGATCTAGGGGGTCGACAATATTGCCTTTTGATTTAGACATTTTTTGACCTTTTTCATCTCTTACTAAGGCATGGATATACACTTCAGAAAAAGGTCTTTTTCCCATAAAATGAATGCCCATCATCATCATACGGGCTACCCAAAAGAATATTATATCAAACCCTGTTACAAGTAGATTTGTAGGATAATATTTTTCTATTTCTAATGTTTCTTGTGGCCAACCTAAAGTTGAAAAAGGCCACAACGCAGAAGAAAACCAAGTATCAAGAACATCCTCATCTTGATAAATTTCTATATCTTTACCAAATTCTTTTTCTGCAATCGCAGAAGCTTCTTTTTCATTATGAGCAACAATTATTTTTCCATCTTTTGTATACCATGCAGGTATCCTATGTCCCCACCATAGCTGACGAGAAATGCACCAAGGTTGAATATTTTCCAACCATTCATAATAAGTTTTTGACCAATTAGCTGGAATAAATTTCATATCACCTGACTTCACAGAGTCTAGTGCTGGTTTAGCTAATTTTTTTGCATCTACATACCATTGCTCTGTTAAATAAGGCTCAATAACAACATCAGATCTATCACCATGGGGAACGGAATTATTATATTTCTCTTCTTTATTTAAATAACCTTCTACAGAGAGCATTTTTAATAATTTTGATCGCGCTTCAAATCTATCAAGACCTTGCCATTCTTTATCTACATTTTCATTTAATTTACCGTCTATATCTAGGATAGACAGCATTTCTAAGTTATTTCTTTTTCCAACTTCAAAATCATTGAAATCATGTGCAGGAGTAATTTTTACAGCCCCACTACCTTGTTCGGGATCAGCATATTCATCAGTTATAATTTTTATAGATCTACCAATAATAGGAATAATAACTTCTTTTCCAATCAGATCTGTGTATCTATGATCGCTTGGATGAACCGCTATAGCTGTATCGCCAAACATTGTTTCTGGTCTTGTGGTTGCAATGGTGATTGTTTCCTTAGAGTCTTTGATTGGATAATTGATATACCACAGATAACCATCAACTTCTTTTTGAACTACCTCTAAGTCAGATATAGCTGTTCTTAAATGCGGATCCCAATTAACAAGCCTTTTATCTTTATAGATTAAGCCTTCATTATATAAATCTACAAATACTTTATTGACCGCAAGACTGAGGCCTTCATCCATAGTAAAGCGCTCTCTACTCCAATCACATGAAGCGCCTAGCCTTCGTAGTTGATGAGTAATTATATTTCCAGATTCTTCTTTCCATTTCCAGACTTCATCAATAAATTTTTCTCTACCAAGCTCAATCCTTGAAGGTTTATTTTCAGACTCTAGTTTTCTTTCAACAACCATCTGAGTTGCAATTCCTGCATGATCAGTGCCTGTTTGCCATAAAACATCCTCACCTAACATCCTTTTGTATCTTACGATTATATCTTGAAGTGTATTATTTAATGCATGGCCCATATGTAAACTACCAGTGACATTGGGTGGAGGAATTACTATTGAAAAAGCTTGGTTATTTGTTAAGCCACATTTAAAATAACCCTCAGTTTCCCAATAATTATATAGCCTAGCTTCCGCTTCTTTAGGATCATAACTCTTGTTAAGCATTTTAATTACGTTTTTTAAATAGTTTTGATATTTCCTGTTTAACAGATTCTTCTACAATTGGTCTTAGATTTCTTGAAAACCAATCCTCGATAGACTCTTTTACAGCTTCCCTAATAACATTATCTATAGATATGTCTCCACCTTCAAATATATCGGCAATACTTTCATTATTATCTTGTATGTTTGTATCTTCTTCATCTTCTGTGTCATCAATAATATCTGTAAGTTCAAATACATTATCATCAACCACATTATTGTCTTCTTCGTTATTTGAAATATCTTTATCGCTAGTAATAACATCTTTAATAGATGACAATATTTCATCTACTGATGGCTCATCTTTTTCGTTATCTTGACTCATAAAGGCATCTTATAGGATAGATTAATGATATCAATCAACATTTCCTATTACTTTAATTCTATTAGGACCAATTTTAATTGTCTTTACTCTTTTATAATTTTTATTTGGATCATATTTTATTATATCCATGTTAAGATTTTCTGGGGTTAAAGTTCCTAAATAATAAGACAACCGAAAAAGAGAAATATTTGAATCATTTTTTGCCGTTACTAATGAAACTCTTGCATCTAAATATTCTTGTTCAGCATCGAGTATATCTAAAGTTGTTCTAGTGCCTAATTGAAATTCCTGTTTAACACCTTCAAGAGCAATATCAGTTGCTTGTGATTGTTTCTCTGTAGCTGAAATTCTAAGTTTTGAAGCATTGTATTCAGCGAAAGATTTTTTCACAAAGCCTCTGATCTTTCTTTTTCCATCAATAATTAAATATTTATCCCTGGAATTAATTTCTTGAGCCTTCCTTATGTTTGACCAATTTAATCCCCCATAGAAAATAGGAATTTTTACTTGCCCTGTAATTTGATATTGATCAATATCATCAGACATGAGAAAAGATTGATCTTCCGCATAAATATATTCTCCTCTTAATGATAGCTGAGGTGAGAGCATGCTTTTTTTAGATGAAACATTATAGCCAGATGATTTTTCAATGCTTTCATAATATTTCAATTGAGGGTTATTTTTTAAAGCTATCGAAATTGCTTCATTTTCATTTTGCGGTAAATTAAACTCTTTATTCCATTCTTTTAGGTTATCAGGGTTTAATCCAATTATTGATCTGTAGTCTGCTTCCCTGGCCTTTAATAGACTTCTAGCATCGGCTAGATTTGATTGTGCCTGAGATAACCTTGCTTCTGCTTGAGCAACATCAGTTAATGTTAACTCACCAACTTCAAATTGTATTTTTGTGGCCTCTAGTCGTTCACTTAGCACTTCGAAGTTATTCTGCTGTAATTTGACAATCTGTTCAGTTTTCAAATAATTAAAATAAGCCTGAGCAGCTTCAAATAAAATACTTTGTTCCAAATCTCTAAGACTTTGTCTTCCTGCAGCAACAAGATTAATGGCACTTAATCTATCATTAATTAATTTACCGCCTGAAAATATTTTTTGATTAATAAGAAGTGACCCTGCTAAAGGATTAGTTTTAATTTTATTTAATTCACCATATTCAAGCGTATTTTCGCTATAACTTCCAATAACCTCAATACTTGGAAAAAATTGCGAAGAAGCAGCACTAACATTTTCGTCTAAAGATCTTAATTCTGCTCTTTTAGAATTAATTATAGGGTTATTAATATAAGCTTTTGATAGAGCTGATGATAGCGTTTCTGCTTTAGTAGTAGCACTCAAACCTAAAATAGCTATTAAACATAATATTATGTATTTATTCATTTGTAACACCTTAAAAATGACGCATGCGTCATCTTTATAGATAATTGCATAATAAAGTAAAGAGAATTTATAATTAGCCTTATTTTTACTTCAAATATGAACATTCAAATGATAACTATACATATACCACAAACGAGGCCACGTGGCGGAGTGGTTACGCAGAGGCCTGCAAAGCCTTGGACATCAGTTCGAATCTGATCGTGGCCTCCACTTTTAAGGTTCAATAATATGAATAAATTAAATAATAGTATTGTTTTTCCATGCGGATTAAGTATGAAAAATAGATTTATGTTAGCACCATTAACAAACACACAAAGTTTCGAAGACGGAATATTATCAGATGACGAATTTTTATGGCTCACGCTTAGAGCAAAAGGTAACTTCGGCATTACTATGTCTTGCGCTTCACATGTTCAAGAAATAGGAAAAGGGTTTCCTGGTCAATTAGGAATATTTGATAATAAACATATTGATGGCCTAAAAAGACTTACTGACGAAATAAGAAAATATGAAAGCCTATCTGTAGCTCAACTCCATCATGCAGGAATGAGGTCGCCCGAAGATATTATTGGTGAGAGTCCTGTTTGTCCCTCAGCAGATGAAAAAACTAAATCAAGATCTTTATCTAATGAAGAAGTCAATTTTTTAAGAGATGATTTTATTAATGCAGCAATAAGAGCAAAAAAATCTGGGTATGATGGTATCGAATTACATGGCGCGCATGGATATATTTTATGTCAATTTTTAAGTTCATCAATTAATAAAAGAGAGGATGAGTATGGTGGATCACTCGAAAATAGATCCAGAATAATTTTTGAAATTATTGATGGCATAAGATCAGAGTGTGGAAAAGATTTTCTTCTTGGAATAAGGCTATCTGCTGAAAGATTTGGAATTAAGCTAGCTGAAAGCAAAACACTGTGTCAAAAATTAATTGACGATGGAAAAATTGATTTTTTAGATATTTCTTTATGGGATTCATTTAAAGATCCTGTTGAAGAAGAACATAAGGATAAAACTCTTCTACAACATTTTACTGAATTAAATAGAAAAGAAGTTCTTCTAACTGTTGCTGGAAATATAAGAACTGGAGAAGATGTTGATAAAATAATTTCATCTGATGTAGATTTTGTTACCATTGGAAGAGCAGCCATCTTGCATCATGATTTTCCGAATAAAGTTTTAGAGAATAAGAGTTTTATTCCTATTGATACGCCCTCACCTAAAGAACATTTAAGAAAAGAAGGATTAAGTGAAAAATTTATTGAATACTTAAAGGTTTTCAAAGGCTTTGTTGAGGAATAAAATTTACTTGTTCTTAGATTTTTTTTTAAAGTGAGATAAATCTTTTTTTAATTGTTTTTGCCTCTCTTTATCAAGCTTAACATTATTTCTTTTTGGCTCATTACAAACTGATATACCCATATTAACCCTCAAATGTCTCATTAATTATCTTATTTTCAATATAACCAATTTCTGAAATTGTAACCCTAACAACATCCCCGTGTTTCAAAAATACATCATCAACCACGCCTACACCGCTGGGTGTTCCGGTAAGAATAAGATCTCCTGATTCAAGTGTAAAAGCAGTAGATAAGTGTTCAATAATATCATAACAATTAAATATCAAATGTTTGGTATTTGATTTTTGGCGAACTTCTCCATTTACTTCTGTTGTTAAATCAAGATCGTGAGGATTTTTAATATCTTCTTTAGTCACTATTGATGGTCCAAAAGGACAATGCGTATCAAATGATTTACCTATTGTAAAAGTTGGCACACGCATTTGCCAGTCTCTAACACTAATATCGTTTCCAATGGTGTACCCTGCGATAACCTCTTCTGCATTTTCCTTTTTAACATGTCGACATTTTTTTCCTATAACTATAGTAAGCTCTCCTTCATAATCTAATTTGTCTGAAACAATAGGTTTATGGATGTCATCAAAAGGACCATTTGCTGATAATGATTGTTTGTTAAAAATCATGGGAACCTCTGGCGTTGCCATATCCCTCCCAGAAGCTCTTATTTCTTCTAAATGATCTGCATAATTTAAACCTATTGCAATAATTTTTGGCGGCCGATTAATAGGTTTTAATATTCTAATATCGTTCAATTTTATAGAGATATCAGATTCTTCAGAGAGTTTTTTTGCTTTATCTAATGATTTGGTTCCAGCCTCTAAAAAACTCAACATATTCTTTGGAATATCTTTATCTTGAGAAAAAGGCACAACACCATCATCTCTGATAGACCCTATTTGTACTTCATTATCAATTTTATAAGAAATAAGCTTCATTATATTAAATCTATTTTAGTGCCACAAATTTCAATTTCATTTTCTTTATATTGTTGAAATATTTTATCTTTGTGTTCAGAATTATCAATTTTTAAAGTTAATTGTGATAGATAATCTAACCCCTTAACATCATCATGCATAAAGAAAATTTTGAAATCACCTCCTTCAATAACATATGTGTTTTCAAATTCATTTATAGAAAGGTCAAGAAAAGAACCCCACTGATTTGCTAATTTACTTGGGCTTTTACATCTCATGGTAATAGATGAAATTGAACATTGGTTGTTTGTTTTTAATTGCCAATCATCACCAGCCCATTGCCAATATGAATTTTTATCATGCCAATTTTTTTTGTTCATTGAGTCAATAGAAATAATTAATCCGCCAATATCTTTAGGGTGGTAGTGAGTAGCTTTAACGCCGTTTTCTAAATCAGTATTCCAAATGCTCCTAATATTTAATTTATCTGCTTTCTGTCTATAAAGGTCCGCATTTTCGCACTCAAATATCAACATATATCCCGCGTCACCATTCATTTTAGACATAAATCTTTCAGCCGTTGTATCTTTTTTAAATGGAGAAACGACCTCAATAAAATTTCCATCAATCTCTAATAAACCATTTTCTAAACCAAAATGGCTAACACCTTCATCTCTAAAACAAACTTCAGAACCAACAATAAAAGAAAAGCTTTTTAATGCATTCTCAAGATCTTTTGCAACAAAACAAATTTGGCGTAATCTCAATTTATTCTACCTTTTTGGATTTGGAGTAAACTCTATATGAAGCTCCTTAAGGGATCTTAATAAATAGTGAGGATGATATTCAAAATCATTCTTTCCTTCAGAAAACCACATATCATCAAAAGAATCTAATGCTGCTTTAAAACCCCAATATAACTCTCTTCTTGCTAATGGCGCTCCTAAGCAATGATGAATGCCTGAACCAAAAGCCATATGAGAACCAGCTTTCTTTCTTTCTAAATTAATCTCCTCTGGTTTCTCGAAGTAATTTTCATCTCTATTTGCAGCCGCATATCTAACATTAACTATTGATCCGGCTGGAATTTTTACTCCATTTAGCTCCACTTCTTTATGGGTATTTCTCATTAAACTTTGAACAGGCGATTCCAGTCTTAATACCTCCTCAACAAAAACTTTCAAATATTTCTCTGAATTCTCTTTAAGCATACTCCATATATTTTTTTTCTCGATCAACAGCTTTATACCAGCAGACAAAGCATTTGTAGTAGTTTCACTTCCCCCAACAAAAGTGTCTGCCATCATTTCGGCATGTAATTCATTATCATTCAGAGTTCTGCCCCATTGCTCAATTTCAGTATTAACTAACTCACTCAGTAATGTATCATTAGGACATTTTCTTAATTTTTCAAAAATAGGTTGAAAATAATGTTGTCCTTCTATTTCTCGCTCAATAGTTTCTAATTCTTCTTCCTGTGATAACATCATCCCAATCCTATGAAAAAAAGCATCAGTAGATTTTTTAATTTTCCATAAATCTTCCTCATTTTCTATTCCCATTTGTATACCTATTATTTTTAAAGGAAGAGGAATAGAAAATTGTTCAACCCAATCACAGTATCCATCATCTAAAAATGCGTCAATAAGCTCATAGGATAGACTTTCAACATTTGGTTCTAGTTCTTTAATTTTACCCGGTCTGAAGGCTTGATCAAAAATTGATCGCATTTCTTTATGATTTGGATCATCCCTTCCAGCAAGCGTGGGCGCTGGAACCCAGCCTTTTTCTTTAAATAACTGCATACCTTTATTCACATGCTCAGTATTAATGTTACCTTCCGCTTTTTGTCCTGCAGCTCCATAAGAGCTCTTAAAATTCTCAGTATCTTTAAGAACATGTCTAACATCCTCATATCGAGTAACAATAAAGAAACCAGTTTTTGGATCTTGATAAACAGGGGCATTATCTCTTAATTTTTTGTAAGCATCATAAGGGCATTGCTGAATTTCAACATCTGTTAAATCTACTTCTTCCTGATTTATATCAGTCATTTACATCCTCACCATAAGTTTTCCTTTATGACCGCCATTAAATAACATTTGGATAGATTTAGGAAAGGTTTCAATACCTTCTTCATAATGTGTTGGCACAATAATATCGCCATTATTATATAATTTAGTTAACTCATTTATTGCTTCTGGAAATTTTTCTGAAAAATGCATAACTGTAAAACCCTCCATTCTTGAATATCTTTCTGCGAGCTTAAGATATGCATTAGGTCCTAAGATATTATCAAAATTATTATACTGTGAAATTGCTCCACATATGGCAATTCTAGCTCCTGTATTTAGATTATTAAGAACATCATTTAGAATTTCTCCACCTACATTATCAAAAAATACATCAATTTTATCTTTAGCTATACTTTCTAATTCTTCTCTAACGATTTGATTTTTATAATCAATTGCATAATCAATTTTTAAATCATTAAGTAAGAAATTTCTTTTTTCTTCACCGCCAGCTATGCCTATAACTTTTGCACCTTTTATCTTTGCTAATTGACAAACAATAATGCCAACACCACCCGCAGCTCCTGAAACAACAACAAATTCGTCCTTTTTAACTTTTCCAACCTCTAGCAAACCAAAATATGCGGTTAACCCCGTTGTCAATCCAAGTAAACCAATATTTAATTCAGGATCTACGCTATTGCTATCAACCTTCTGATAAGCCGCAGAATGCATAGTAATATGCGTTTGAGCACCCATAGGACCACTCACAAAATCACCTTCCTTGAATTTATTAGATTTACTAATTAAGACTTCACCAATACCTAAAGCTCCTATACCTTGGTTTAACTGCGAAGTGTCATGATAACTACCTTCATCAAAAGTTGTTCTAATCCATGCATCAATAGCTATTGTATCAACTCTAATAAGAAGCTCATCATCATTAGGCTCAACGCATTCTTCATCAATTATTTCAAATAAATCATCTGTAATTTCATTTTCGGGTCTTTTTAATAAAATAGCTTTCTTATTTTTTGGTAAATTCGTTAATGTCATTTTAATCCTTTGTTACTAAATTCCACCATCTAGGACACAATTTTTCTTCTCTAATATGTGCTTCATATCTCTAAATGCACTTGGTGTTTTATGCAAGGGTATAGATGGGTACAAATGATGAATTATGTGATATTCCATACCTTGCGTAAGCATAGTTCCAGTATAAGCTTTCCAGCCCCTAGTGTCTTTATAACGGCCTTGTTTCTCCATTGGTCTATGTGGTAGCCATCCTAATGTAATCTGTAAATAAGCTGTTCCTATCATTCTCGGTATCCACCAGATGCAAAGAGCTACTAGACCATGTCCAGTCCAGGCTAGAGAAATCATTAAGATCCAATGAAACCAATAAAAATAAAGATGTTCAGAAATTGCCCTTTTGCTAATATTTTTTTGATAGAATTCGTTTGATAAATCATAACCGTTCTTTGATTGTCTAGTTATTACTCCATTTACCCATAAAGCATGTAGAAAATTTTTGGATTTGAATGTAATGTCAGGATCTTTTTCAGGATGGTTTGTATATTTATGATGAAGCATATGAGTTTCTTTCAAAATACGATATCCACTTAACAAAGGAATAACAGATATATACCCAACAAGCTCATTGATCCAAAAATAAGGAGATCTTCTTTTTATTATATTACCATGTTGTGCTTCATGAGAAGGCAAATAAGCCAAACAAGCATTTAAGCATGCAATTATTAATATTATCCATAATGGTAATATACTCATAATAGCCAAGGGCCAAAGCGATAACCAAACAAGAAAATTAGCTATTCCCCAAAAGACATAAATCCATGTATCATTAAAAAGATATTTTCTTGCTATTTCTTGTTCTTGTTTAATTAGATTCTTTTCTTCTAATGAAATATCACTCATATCCAACTCCTTTTAATGGAAGCATATAAACCCCAAAGAAATCCAATAAATAGTGCAATGTAAAGATTTGGTATTTTAGCTAGAGAGATCTCAAAAAGATTCATAATTTCAGAAAAAACTGGAGCAAAAAATAAAACCCCAAAAAATAATGGACCACAACTAATTAAAAATGAAAATAATTTAGATAAAGATTCTTTAAACATAATTACTGTTTATAACAAAAATTTAAACAGAAGGTCAAATTGAGTAAATACAAGATATTAAGATTAATTTATATTAATATTGAATAGCAAATTTGTTAATCTTCTGTTAAATAATATCAAATAATCCCCGGTAGCTCAGTTGGTAGAGCAAATGACTGTTAATCATTGGGTCGCTGGTTCGAGTCCGGCCCGGGGAGCCACTTCTTAAATAAAATTTAAAAAAATCTTAAAAAATGATATTTACTGAAGATAAGAATAGTAATAACTTATTGAAATGAAAAGATTAAAATACCAAGAACAAGATTGTGAGTTAACCCTTAAACAAGGATTAGAGGAATATCTCGACCATATTGGCTCAGAAGCAAAACTTACTGGTGATGAAAATAACGGTCTAGATGAGGGATATCGACAATTCCTTCTTGGGCATGATTGTCAGCATGTTATTTTTGGGATAGCGCTTTCTTTGGAGGAAGAGAGTGTTTTAGATACATATGCTATTAAAGGCACAAGTGGCATTCCTTGGAAAAAAAACAATTCAGTATGCTTTTTCGGGTGGTGAATTAACTCAACTTTACAAAAAATTGTATAAAAAGTACGGTTTAATGAGAATCTTTTCATTAATCTTTAGGGCTAGAAAACAAAAGATAATGGCTTGGAAAAAAGTCAAACTCATGACAAAGAAATGGCCTTGGCTTGTTCCTGAAGATTATTTTTCTCGATCAATTAAAGGTTTAAGAAATGAATACAATATTAAAGTTTTATCTGAAGAAGAACTTTATTTTGAAGATCCAACATATATGTAATTTTTATAGTTAGTTTTATCCTTTTAAATAACTTAATCCATGACCATATCTAAAAATTGGGTTTTTTGTATCATCGGGAACATCCGAAAGTTGATCATGCACTTCCTTCATAGATGAGGGAATATCAAAAGGAAGTTTTCCCGTTGGATTAAAATTACCAAAAATTATTTCTAATACAATTTCATCAAAAACACCAAAAACACCTATTAAACCATGGCTTACTTTTTCAATTTCAGTAAGAATTGCTGGTCTATTTAAATCTACAACAGTTATTAGCTTACTCAATGAAGAGTATTTTTTTAATTTAGACAAAATTTTATCATCATAATTTAAATCATTATTTGGAAATATAGAACTTAAAAAATTATCAATCGGCCTATCAATACCGGATGGCTGGTTTCCATTAAAAACAGTTCTTAACTGAGCAATGACATAATCAGCTTCTATAGGATCATCAGTAATTTCACAATATTTTTTTATTTCATTCTTATCAAAACCATCAACAAAAATTTTAATATTTTTTTTGAGTGGTAAAACTTCTTTATTATTATTAATTTGATTTTTTAATAACACTATTGATTTTTTTTGAGCAATTAGACCTTTTTTTATAAAGGTTTCTGCTCCAACTCTTTTAATAACTAAACTTTCATCAACGAAAGGATTATCAAACAAACCTAGCTCAAACTTGTTAATTAATATTCTTTTTACTGAATAATTAATTCTATCTTCATTTATTTCATTCTTCTTTACTAAATCAATAATAAACTCAGGTGAGCTTTCGCCTCCATATTGATCTACACCTGCATCAATAGATTTCTTATATCTTTCACTTAAGGTTAAACCACCAACGCCCCAATGTCGTCCAGTTATAATACCCCAGTCGGTGCATATAACACCCTCATAACCGAGCTTATCCCTTAATAAGTGAGTTAAGATATCTTTATTATAAGCCATTGCAACATTTTCGGAGGTTTGATTAACTGGAATACCGTAATACGGCATAATGACCTTTAAATTATTATTAATAGCCTTTTTAAATGGCTTTAAATGATATTCAAAATTATTTCCTGGATAGACTTGATTTTGTCCTGAGTATAGATGAGGATCAAATCCATCTTCCTGAGGGCCTCCCCCAGGAAAATGTTTGACCATTGTCAAAACGCTATTACTATTAATCTTATTGCCCTGAAAGCCATCCATATAAGCTTTAGTAAAGTCTGAGGAAAGATCAGCATTAGAACCAAAAGTACCAAAATTTCTTGACCACCTTGGTTCAGTTGCAAGATCAGACATAGGATGCAAAGCTGTTCTTAAACCGACAGATAAATACTCCTCTCTTGCTATTTCTGCAAATTCTTTAATTATTTCAGGCTGTCTAGTTGCAGCAAAACCTAACTGCGATGGCCATTTTGAAAAACCTTTTAATGAAAAAGCAGCCACACCGCCTCCTCGAGGCACCTCATGAATTGGATCAGAGCTTATTGTTAAAGGAATGCCTAACCTAGATCTTTCGGCAATTTTTTGAAGTTGATTTAACCTTTTTGCTAATTGCAGAGGGCTGGGTGAGCCGTATAAATTGAAATGGGTAATATTTTTATTCAAAATTAATGACTCTGTTGTATCACCTTTTCCGCTTGCTAGATTCATAATTTTGGAAATCGTATCACCATTTATAGAAATTGGAGGATGAAACATTTGCCCAACCTTTTCCTCAATAGTCATTTTTTTTAATAAATCATTCGCTCTTTGTTCAGATGTAAAATCTATGTCCTCATAAATTTCGATTTTTCCATTTTTATATAGATCTCTATATATTTTATCATTCTTAATTATAGTTGCTGGTTTTTTATAAGTTGAAAAATAAAACTTTAATTTAATATAAAATAATTTTGGAATACTTAACGTTATTTTAAAAAGAATATTTATTATATCTGAAAAATTATTTCTAAATAACTTCATTTTTACAAACCTCTAAAGCACCCATAAAACCTAAATCGTTCTCCTTTATTAAGAAAATAGGAATATTTGATAAATATTTATCCATCTTTTTACTTTCTTCAAAAATATTTCTAAATTCTAAAAAATCATTATCTTTTAATAAGCTTTCACTTAGAGATCCTGCAAGGTAAACACCACCAGTTGAACCAGTTGTCAAAGCTGAGTATTTCGCAAAAATAGCAAAAATATTTATCAAAATTTTTTTAGTTTCACCACAAAAAACATCATCTATAAAATTATTTAGAATATCTTCATTGCTGTAATTATGATTATTATCTTGAGATAGAAAACCATAGATATATGAAATACCTTTACCAGATAACAAATCCTCAAAAGTCGCTGTTCTTTTATTCTCTTTTTTAAAGTTTTCTAATAAGTTTTGTATTTCATAACTCATATTGGGAATATTAAGATGCCCTGCTTCAGTAGCTATAGATTCACCATTATTTAAAATTGATAAGCCTAAGCCTGTTCCAGGAATAATTAATATTTTTGGTCCTTGTGGAAAATTTTTATTGCTTCCAACAGATTTTAATTTGTCTTCTGGATAACTATTAAGAGCGTAACCCTGCAATTGCACATCATTGAATAATTTTAAGCCCCCAGGAAAAAAACTTTTTTTTATTTCCTTTACGCTAAAAGAAAAGTTGATATTAACAAAATTGATTTCATTACCAAGAATTGGAGCTGCAACACCTAAAATACCAGAAAGATTATCCCTAGAAACATTAAATTCGTTTAAATATTGATTAAGCAGGTCTTCAAGGGTTTTAAAGTTACTGATTTTATATGAAGATTTATAAATTAAATCTTTGAAATCATTAACAATTGCTAACCTTGCGTTTGTTGCACCTAGATCTGCTATTAAAGTATTAATTTTTTCCTCAATAGTTAGAAAATATAATTATTAAATTCTATTATATACGAAATTTAGAGATGATATAAATAACTTATTCTTAGATTTTTTATAAGGAATCGGTATAATGATTATGTAATTTGGTATTTGTTATGAAAAAAATTCTATCATATTTCTTTATTATTAATTTAGTTTTATTTGGTTTAACTGCTTGCGGAACAAATGATAACTCTACGGGATTCTATACAGGTGACGCACTTGCTACAAAAAAGACTAATCAGGTTGAAGATGTTTCAGTTGAACAAGAAAAAGAACAAATTACTAAAAAAGAAACATTAGTTGAAACTAACCCTATAATAATTGAAGAATCTTCTAAAATAACCGAAGAAGAATTAGATTATAAATAATAAAATTAATTTGTGAGGTTATTTTGGAAATTGCCATTATAGGATCTGGTATATCCGGTCTTTCAGCATCATTGTTTTTATCTAAGAAGAATAATGTTACCCTATATGAAAAGAATGATTATTTAGGTGGGCACACAAATACAAAAACAATCAATTATCAAAATAAAAGTATTAATGTGGATACTGGATTTATAGTTTTTAACAAACTTAATTATCCTAATCTTTTGAAATTATTTGATTTTTATGATGTTGCTTATGAAGATAGCGATATGAGTTTATCAGTATCAAATACAAATAATAATATTGAATGGTCTGGGCAAAGTATTGATACTGTTTTTGCAAATAGAAAGAAAATATTTGATATTAAATTTTTGAAATTCTTAATTGATATTTTAAAATTTAATAAATTTGTCAAAAATAATATTAATGAATTGTCGATGGACAAGCAGCCATTAGGTGAATGGTTAAATAATAAAAATTTCAGTAAACAATTTATAGAAAACTATATATTGCCTATGAGCGCTGCTATTTGGTCAATGAGTTCAAATGATGTTTTAAATTATCCTATTTCTAGTTTATTTAGTTTTTTTAATAATCATAAGCTTTTACATGAAAAAAAAATGAGGCCACAATGGTTAACGGTAAGCAATGGAAGTAAATCATACATAGATAGGATTTTGAAATCGGTTAATATCAATAAAAAACTAAACTCAAAAATTCAAAAAATAAATACTAATGGTAATAAATTTTCTTTAATTGATATAAACAGGAATCAAAAGGAATATGATAAAATAATATTCTCTATACATCCTGAAAAAATATTAGAAATCGAGAACGATTTCGATAATAAAATAATTAGTATTTTAAATCTATTTAAAACAAGTAAAAATAAAGCTTATTTACATTGCGATAAATCTCTTATGCCTAAAAATAGAAAAGTTTGGTCATCCTGGAATGTATTTTCAGATAAAAAAATGAATAAAGTTTCACTAACTTATTGGATGAATAAATTGCAAAACATAGATAATAATTATCCACTCTTTGTCACTTTAAACCCTATTCATTTACCAGATCAAAATAAAATCTTTGAAGTTATTGATTATGAACATCCAATCTATAATGAAAATGCTATTAATGGCCAACTGCAATTAAATAACATACAGGGGTATAAAGATTATTGGTACTGTGGTGCGTGGACTGGTAATGGTTTTCACGAAGCTGGTTTATCATCAAGTTTAATGATATCAGATCAATTAAATGGAGTTATACCGTGGCATTAGAATCATTAATATTTGAAGGTCAGGTAATACATAAAAGATACCATCAAAAGAAACATCAGTTTAGTTATAATGTTTTTAATATCTTAATTGATATTGATGATTTTGAAAAATTAGATAGGAAACTGCATCTCTTTTCATTCAATAAATTTAATATTTTTTCTTTTTATGAAAAAGATCATGGATTGAAGAATGGAACTCCCATAAAAGATTGGATTTTAGAAATTATCTCAAAAAGCGATATCGATATAGAGCCTAATAATTTAAAAATATATTGCTTATGTTATCCAAGGATATTGGGTTATGTATTTAATCCAATTACAGTCTGGTCAATTTATGATGAGGAAGAACTTAAAATTTTAATATATGAAGTTCGAAATACATTTGGAGAAGATCATTCTTATGTTTTTATATTAGATAATGAAGAACAAAAATTAAATCATAATAGAAAAAAATTATTTCATGTTTCTCCTTTTATTAATTTAAATGCAGAGTACAATTTTTCTACAGAAATAAATAAAGATTTTGCTAGTATAATTATTAAAGAAAGCACAGAAAAAAAACCATTATTGTTTGCTGCTTTTAATGGAAAGTCTATAAAGTTAAATGATCTCAACTTAATAAAGATTTTTTTTAAGTACCCCCTAATGACATTAAAAGTAATATTTGGAATACACTTTCATGCTTTATTTTTACTCCTGAAAAAGGTAAAATTTGAGCCACATCCAAAAAATAAAATTGATGATATAAGTTTCAGTGATTGACAATTAATGTTTACAAAAAAATATATAAATAAAATTGGATCAAAAATAAGACAAGGATCATTAAGGGTTGTATTCCCTAATAATGAGGTACTCTTATTTAAGGGAAAGGAAGGGCTTCATGGTGAATTAATATTAAAATCTTATAAACCAATATTTCGAACAGTAGTGGGTGGTCATCTTGGCTTTGCCGAAAGTTATTTAAAAAATGAATGGGATAGCCCAAATCTTGAAAATCTTTTGGAATTGATGCTTCAAAATTTACCTAATGAATTCATAGCTAAAAGTAGTTTATATAAAACATATAATCGTTTTATTCACTTTTTGAGAGAAAATACAAAAATAAGAGCAAAAAAAAATATTGAATATCATTATGATATCGGCAATTCTTTTTATGAGATTTGGCTTGATAAAAGCATGACATATTCAAGCGCCCTATTTAAAAATGATAAAGAAAACTTATATGAAGCTCAAAGAAATAAATATCAAACTTTAGTTGAAGAATTAGATATTAAACCTCATCATAATGTTTTAGAAATTGGCTGTGGGTGGGGCGGTATGGCTGAATATATTGGTAAAGAGCTTGGATGTAACTATACAGGTATAACAATTAGCCCTAGCCAGAAAAGTTTTACGGAAGATAGAATAAAAAGAAATAGCTTCAAAAATTCAGAAGTCCATTTATGCGATTATAGAGATTTAAAAGGCTCTTTTGATAGAATTATTTCTATTGAAATGATTGAAGCTGTAGGTGAAAAATATTGGGATACATATTTTTCAAAAATAAATGAAGTGCTTAAAAAAGGTGGTTTAGCAGGTATTCAAATGATATTAATTGATAACAAGCAATTTGATAGCTATAGAAAATCTGTGGATTTTATCCAAAAATATATTTTTCCTGGTGGAATGCTTCCTTCGCATGAAAAAATTCGAGAAAGTTTTAACAAAAATGGTTTAACAGAGATTTCAAATAACTCTTTTGGAAAATCCTATGCTAAGACTCTAAATATATGGAAAACTAATTTTAACGATTCCATAGATAAATTATTATCCATTGGTATAGATGGAAATCTTCAAAGGTTATTCAACTATTATTTTTCTTATTGTGAAGCAGGGTTTTCTAATGGACAAATAGATGTTGCACAAAAAATAGTAAAAAAAAATTAACTTACTTCTTCGATTTCTTCACTAAGAACTGGACCTGAGTCTTGTCCTAAAGCATCTGGGTTTCTGTCAACTAATTCAATGACTGCCATAGGGGCTGAGTCACCATATCGAAATCCAGCTTTTAAAACACGTGTATAACCACCATCTCTTTCTTTATATCTCTTAGAAAGTTCATCAAAAATTTTTGAAGTCCATTGTTTTTCTGGAAGAATAGAATGTACTTTTTTTCTTGATGCTAAATCACCCTTTTTACCCAAAGTAATAAGTTTATCTACAAAAGGAGATAATTCTTTTGCTTTAGGTAAAGTTGTTTGAATTTGTTCATGCTTTATTAGTGATACAGCCATATTACCGAGCATTGCTTTCCTGTGACTTGAAGTTCTATTAAGTTTTCTTTTTGATTTTAAGTGACGCATTTTTTTCCTAACTAAAACTTATCTGCAGCATGCTTCCTAGCTAATTCTTCAATATTTTCAGGTGGCCAATTTGGTATATCCATTCCAAGAGATAAACTCATTTCACTTAATACTTCTTTAATTTCATTGAGAGATTTTCTTCCAAAATTTGGAGTTCTTAACATTTCATTCTCGGACTTAAGGATTAAATCACCAATATAAACAATATTATCATTCTTTAAACAGTTGGCAGATCTAACAGATAGCTCAAGCTCATCAACTTTCTTAAGAAGCGATGCATTAAATTCTAACACATCCTCACTTTCCTCGATAACTTCTACTTCTGGTTCATCAAAATTAATAAAAGGATTAAGTTGATCAATTAAAATTCTAGCAGAAAAAGCAAGTGCATCCTCAGGCTTAACAGAGCCATCAGTTTCAATTGATAAAGATAATCTATCATAATCAAGGAACTCCCCTTCTCTAGCATTATCAACTTCATATGAGACACTTGTTACTGGACTATAAATACTGTCCACAGGAATCATACCTATTGGGTCATCCTCGTCTCTGTTTTCTTCGGCAGAAACATAACCATTTCCATTTTTAATATATAATTCCATTCTAAAGGAAATATTTTCATCGAGAGTGCATAAGACTAAATCAGAATTCATAACCTCAATATCATCAGATAAAGTTATATCCCCAGCAACAATAACTCCAGGTCCTGATTTTTCAATTGTAAGAATTTTACTGCCATTAAAATCGGCACCAAATATTATCTTTTTAATATTTAACGCAATATCAATAACATCTTCTCTAACACCAGAAATTGAAGAAAACTCGTGCAATACGCCATCAATTTTAAATCCGTAAACAGCAGAACCTTGAAGAGAAGATAAAAGCACCCTTCTTAGGGCATTGCCTAGAGTTATTCCATATCCTCTTTCCAATGGCTCAACAACTAATGTGGATTTCTTTAGAGGATCTGATCCAGCCTCCATATTTACTACATTAGGTTTAAGTAATTCTCGCCAATTTTTTTCAATACTCAAATCAAATCCCCTTTAAAAAGTATAAAATTTTATAATTAAACTCTTCTTCTTTTAGGAGGCCTACACCCGTTATGAGGTATAGATGTTACATCCTTAATAGAAGTTATAGTGAAGCCAGTTGATTGAAGAGCTCTTAATGCGCTTTCTCGACCTGATCCTGGTCCTTGTATTTTTACTCTGAGAGTTTTAACTCCGTGTTCCAAGGCCTTTGTTCCTGCATCTTCTGCAGCCATTTGAGCTGCATAGGGAGTAGACTTTCTAGATCCTTTAAAACCCATCAAACCAGCAGATGACCAACTAATTGTATTACCATTTTCATCAGATATAGTGATCATTGTATTGTTAAATGTCGAACTAACATGAGCTATACCTGAAGAAATATTTTTCTTGTTACGCCTTTTTACTCTTTTATTTTCTTCAGCCATTATTTATTCCTTAAGCCGTTTTCTTTTTGCCAGCTATAGCTTTAGCTGGGCCTTTACGTGTTCTAGCATTAGTATGAGTTCTTTGACCTCTAACTGGAAGACCCCTTCTATGCCTTAAGCCCCTATAATTTCCTAAATCCATAAGTCTTTTAATATTCGTTGAAATATCTCTTCTAAGTTCACCTTCAACTCTATATGAACCATCAATAATTTCTCTTATCTGAATTACCTCGGTCTCAAGAAGTTCGTTAACTCTTTTATCTTTATCAATTCCTGCTTTTTCACATATATTTAGTGCTGATTTATCCCCTATACCGTGGATATAGGTCAATCCTATGGAAACCTTCTTATTTGTGGGTATATTTACACCTGAAATACGAGCCAATTTAAGCCTCCAAAAAAAAATTATAAATAAAACTGATGAATTTGCGGATTATAGTCCTCAAATCCTTACAGTCAACCAACTAAATGTCATTATCCAAAAAATTTTTAATATCAAGTGAAACTTGACTTATGGAATTCATCCCATTGATTTTTTTGAATTTTTTATCATTACTGTAATACTCACTTAAAGGTGCTGTTTGAGATCTATACTCTTCCAATCTTTTAATTAGAACCTCTACTGTATCATCAGCTCTCTTTTCTTCATTATTTTCCTTAGATCTTGACTCGATTCTTGACTGAAGAACTGCGAAATCAACATCTAAAAATAAAATTCTATCTATTTTTCGATTAATATCTTTTAAAATTGTGTTTAATGATTCTGCTTGAGTAATATTTCTTGGATATCCATCCAAAATAAGGCCTTGATCGCAATCACTTTGTGAAATTCTTTCTTTAATAACATCTAAAATTAAATCATCGGATACCAATTTCCCTTTAGCCATTATATTTTTTACTTTATTACCAAGATTAGTTTCATTTTTAACTGACTGCCTTAAGATATCGCCAGTAGATAAATGAGGTATAGAAAGTTTACTTTGGATAAAATTAGCTTGTGTACCTTTTCCAGACCCTGGAGGCCCTAATAAAATAATTATCATGATCTTCTTCTTGAGGCTAACCTAGATTTTTTCAAAAGACCTTCATATTGTTGAGCAAACAAATATCCTTGAAATTGTGTCATTGTATCCATTGCAACATTAACAATAATTAAAATTGAAGTTCCTCCAAAATAAAAAGGAACTGAATATCTTGAGATTAAAAATTCTGGAAGCAAGCACACAAGAACAAGATATGTTGCTCCAACAACGGTAAGTCTACTTAAAATAAAATCAATATACTCTGCTGTTTTTTCTCCTGGTCTTATACCAGGTATAAAACCACCCTGCTTTTTTAAATTATCTGCAGTATCTGAAGGATTAAAAACAATAGCAGTATAAAAATAACAAAAGAAAATTATTAAGCCTGCATAAATAAGCATGTACAAAGTTTGGCCTCTTCCTAGCATAGCGGTAATTGTATTCAGCCAACTCTGCCCATCACCAGTTGAAAAATTTGCAATTGTAATTGGCATTAAAAGTAAAGATGATGCAAAAATAGGCGGAATAACACCGGCAGTATTAAGTTTTAAAGGTAAGTGAGAATTATCACCGCCAAACATTTTATTTCCAACTTGTCTTTTTGGATACTGAACAATTAGTCTTCTTTGAGCTCTTTCTATGAAAACTACAAAAGTAAGAATGATAATTACTAAAAAAACTAAACCTATGATTAAGGCGCCTGATAGCGCTCCTTGTCTACCTAATTGCAATGTACCAAATAAGGCAGCCGGTAGTTCCGCAATAATACCAGCAAATATGAGAAGAGAAATTCCATTTCCTAATCCTCTAGATGTAATTTGTTCACCTAACCACATTAAGAAAATTGTTCCACCAACTAATGTTATTACAGCTGAAATTTTAAAGAAAAGACCTGGGTCAATAACAACTCCCGATGCACCTTCTAAGCCTACAGCTATTCCCCATGCCTGAATAGTTGCTAAAAAAACAGTACCATATCTAGTATATTGATTTATTTGTCTTCTTCCTTGTTCTCCACCTTCTTTTTTTAAATAATTAAGTTTTGGAACAACAGGCACAACTAGTTGAATTATGATGGATGAAGTTATGTATGGCATAATGCCAAGGGATAAGATTGCCATTCTTCCTACAGCACCACCAGCAAACATGTTAAAAATTCCAATAATTCCTGATTGATTTTGTTCAAAAATTTGTCTTAAGGTATCAATGTTAATACCGGGTAAAGGCAAATAAGTACCTAAGCGATAGACCAAAAGAGCGAATAGTGTAAACCAAATTCTTTTCTTTAACTCAGTTGCGTTCCTGAATGCAGAAAAACTTATATTTGAAGCTAGTTGTTCAGCAACAGATACCATCTATGTTCCTTCCATGTCCTCGGTTGCATTATCTTCATCTTGAGATTCAATTTTATCATCTGTATTTTCAACTGAATCCTTTTCAAGGACTTTACTGTCCTCCAAACCTTCATCTTTAAGATTAGTTTTATTAGTTTTTTTTGTAACTTTCCTGTTTCTTTTCGTCTTAGGTATTTCAAGGATATTAATGGTGCCTCCTAAGGATTGGATTAACTCAATAGAAGATTTTGTAGCTCTAGAAATTGATATATTAATTTTAGATTTCAGATCACCTTTATTTAATAATTTAAAACCATTAGGACTTTTTTTTATTTCACAAGATGAAATAAAATCAGTTTCGCTTATTTCTTTATCAATTTTTAAAAGCCCCTTATCAATAAATGATTGAAGCTTACCTGTAGTAATCTCGGTGTATTTCTTTTTAGTAAAATTATTAAAACCTCTTTTTGGTAAACGCATATGGATAGGCATTTGCCCACCTTCAAAACCTTTAATAGCAACTCCAGATCTTGATTTTTGACCTTTATGGCCTCTACCAGCTGTTTTCCCTTTACCCGAACCTATACCTCTTCCAACTCTAGTTCTTGATCGTCTTGATCCAGGGTTATCTTTTAATTCATTTAATCTCATGATTAGTCCTCTGAAATAACTTCAACCAAATGGCTAACTTTATTTATCATACCTCTAATTGATGGTGTATCATCTAATTCTACAGTCTTATGAAGTTTATTTAGGCCTAACCCTACTAAATTTTTTTTCTGATAAGGTTTTCTTCTAACTGAACTAGAAATTTGTTTTACTTTTATTTTCTTCATTTACGCCTCGCCAGTAAATTCTTCCTGATTTTCAGATTTAGATACAACTTCACTTACTTTTTTATTTCTTCTAGCGGCAACTTGTCTTGGACTATCTATTCTAGAAAGAGCATCAATAGTAGCCCTAACCATATTATATGGATTAGATGAGCCAATAGATTTTGCAACTACATCCTGTACGCCTAAAACTTCAAAAACAGCTCTCATTGGACCACCAGATATTATTCCTGTTCCTGGAGGTGCAGATCTTAAAATTACCTTACCTGCACCATGACGTCCTTCAATATCATGATGAAGAGTTCTACCCTCCTTTAAAGGAACTTTAATTAATGAATTTTTAGCAGAATCGGTAGCTTTCTTTACAGCTTCTGGAACCTCTCTAGCTTTACCATGACCAAAACCAACATGGCCTTTTTGATTTCCGGCTACAACTAATGCTGCAAAACTGAATCTTCTCCCACCCTTAACAACAGATGCAACTCTATTAATAAAAACTAATTTATCAATAAACTCACTATCATTATCTTGAAAATTTTTATCTTCTAAAGCCAAAATATTCTCCTAAAAAATTAGTCCTGCTTCTCTAGCTCCTTCAGCTAAAGCTTTTACTCTTCCATGATATCTATATCGACCCCTATCAAAGAAAATTTCTTTAATACCTGCGTTAATACCTTTTTCACCTATAATAGCTCCTACTTTAGAAGCACCATTTACATCGCTTCCCTTTTCCTTAAAATCTTTACTTATAGATGAAGCAGAAGCAATTGTCTTTCCTGAGGCATCATCAATAATTTGTGCATAAATATGTTTTGATGATCTAAAGACTGTTAATCTGCACTTATCTTCAGCTTTTGCTTTAAGATCTTTCCTAACACGGTTTTGTCTTCTTATATCTCTATTTAATTTTACCATTTAATTATTTCTTCTTACCTTCTTTTCTAAAGATGTATTCATCCTCGTATTTTACACCTTTGCCCTTGTAAGGTTCAGGCGGTCTAAAAGCTCTTATTTCGGCTGCTACTTGACCAACTTTTTGTTTATCTATACCGCTTATTATAATTTCAGTTTGCGTTGGTGTTTCTATTTTAATTCCCTCAGGTGTTTCATAATTAACATCATGACTAAAACCAAGTGATAATTGAACATTATTACCTTTCATTTGAGCTCTATAACCAACACCAGTAATTTCAAGTTTTTTTGAATAACCTTCGCTCACCCCTATTATACTATTCGATATAAGGGTTCTTTGAAGGCCCCAATTTTTTGAAAAACCTTGATTATCTTCCCCCTTAGTAACGGTTATTGTTTTATCGGCAATCTCAATACTTGCCCCCTCAAATATTGGAGTAGAAAGTTCACCTTTAGGGCCAGTCAGTTTTATCTCATCTTGACCTAAATTAGCTTCGACATTATCTGGTATTTCTATAATCTTTTGACCTATTCTTGACATAACAACACACTAATTAAATTAAAAAACAGTACACAAAACTTCACCGCCAACATTATTGTTTCTTGCTGACTTATCTGACATAACTCCTTTTGGAGTTGATAAAATTGAAATACCTAAACCATTGCGAACAAGATTCATTCCGCTTACTGAGGAATAGACGCGCCTACCAGGCTTTGAAACTCTGGTGATTTCTCTAATTACTGGCTCACCTTCGTAATATTTTAAATCGATTTGAATTTCAGATTTTCCATTTTCATAATCAGTGGTTGAAAAACCTCTAATAAAGCCTTCATCCTTTAAAACCTCTAAGATGTTAATTCTTAGATTTGAACTTGGAGAATCTACAGTATTCTTACCTCGTAAATGTGCATTACGAATTCTAGTAATCATATCTCCTATTGGATCATTTATATTCATTAGTACCTCACCAACTAGACTTCACTACACCAGGTAGCTTTCCATGAGAAGCTAGCTCTCTTAAAGCTATTCTTGATAAACCAAATTTTCTATAAACTGCTCTTGGCCTTCCAGTTAAAGAGCATCTATTTCTTATGCGTGATTTAGAGGAGTTCCTTGGTAGCTTTGATAGCTTTAATCTTGCTTCAAATCTCTCCTCAGCAGAAGATGACTTATCATTTGCAATAACCAAAAGACTTGCCCTTTTTTCTTTGTACTTATTCCAAAGCTTTCTTCTTTTTAAATCTCTTTGAACTAAACTAACTTTTGCCATATTTACCTCTTTTTTAGTTTCCAAATGGAAAGTTAAAACCCTTTAATAACGCTAAAGCTTCTTCATCAGTATTAGCAGATGTAGAAATAACAACATCCATTCCCCATATATCAGTAACAGATTCATAATTGATTTCAGGAAATATTATGTGCTCTTTAATACCAAAAGCATAATTTCCATTTCCATCAAAACTTTTATTATTTAATCCTCTAAAATCTCTAACCCTTGGCAGAGCAATATTAATTAATCTATCTATAAACTCATACATAACTTTTTTTCTTAAGGTAACTTTAACACCTACAGGCAAACCCTCTCTTAACTTAAATCCAGCTATAGCTTTTTTTGCGATAGTCTTAACTGACTTTTGACCAGAAATTAATTCTAAAGCATCCACAGCAGAGTTAATTTTTTTACTATCACTAACATTTTCACCTATACCCATATTCAATACGATTTTATTAATCTTTGGTACCTCTAATCGATTTTGATAAGAAAAAGCATCTATTAAGTCTGTTATACCTTTATCATTATAAAGCTTTTGTAATCTTGGAGTTTCAATTTCAGTCATTTATTAATTCTCCTGATTTCTTTGCAAATCTAGCAATTACACCTTTTTTATTTTGTTTAAAGCCAATTTTAGTTGGTTTTTTGCTTTTTGGATCTATGAGCATTAGGTTAGATTTGTGTATAGGTTTTTCTTGATCAACAATACCTCCTTCATCTTCCTGAGATGGTTTTTTATGTTTTTTTACAAGATTAATGCCTTGAACAATAGCTTTATCAGATCCTAAAATTTGTACAATTTCGCCTTCTTTACCTTTGTCTTTTCCAGCTAAAATAAAAACCCTATCTCCTTTTTTTAGTTTTGCAGCCATTATATTACCTCCGGAGCCAATGAAACAATTTTCATAAGATTCTTAGAGCGTAACTCTCTTGTTACTGGACCAAAAATTCTTGTTCCAATTGGCTCTCCTTGAGCATTAACAAGAACAGCGGCATTAGTATCAAAACGAATAGCGCTACCATCCTGTCTTCTTATTTCTTTTTTTGTTCTTACAATAACAGCTTTAAGAACTTCACCTTTTTTTACTCTGCCTCTAGGAATAGCTTCTTTTACTGAAACGACAATAATGTCTCCTACACCAGCAGTACGTCTCTTAGATCCACCTAGTACTTTTATACATTGTACAAGTTTTGCCCCAGAGTTATCGGCTACATCTAATTTTGATTGCATTTGAATCATTTTTTTTCCTTAGTACTAATCCTCTAACACTGTCCAAGTTTTTGTTTTAGAAATCGGGCGGCATTCTTGAATTCTCACAGAATCACCTACCTTAAACTTATTATTCTCATCATGTGTTTTGTATTTTTTTGAGCTTCTAACAGTTTTTTTGAAAAATGGATCAGAAAATCTTCTTTCTACTTTAACTGTAAGTGTTTTATCAGCCTTATCACTAATCACTACTCCTTTTAGAATTCTTTTAGGCATTTGATGACTCCACTTCTTTACTTTGGATATTGATAAAGGTTTTTGCTCTAGCTATGTCTTTTTTAATTTTAGAAACATTTGAAGTATTGTTATTTTGACCAGACATAATCTCAATTTTGAGATTAAATAATTCCTTTTTTAGAACCTCTATATGATCTACTAGTTGATCTTTACTCATATCTATTATTTCTTTTTTCTTTTTTGCCATTATTTATTACCCTCACCAGGTCTCATAATAATTTTTGTTTGAAGAGGTAGCTTTGACGAACCTAGATTCAGCGCTGTATGAGCTATGTCAGAAGGCACACCATCAATTTCAAACATTACTCTACCTGGTTTAACCCTAGCAGCCCAGTATTCTGGAGTTCCTTTACCCTTTCCCATTCTTACTTCTGTAGGTTTTTTTGAAACAGGAACATCAGGAAAAATTCTTATCCAGACTTTACCGGCTCTCTTCATATGTCTTGTTATAGCTCTTCTTGCAGCTTCAATTTGTCGAGATGTTACTCTTTCAGCTGTCAGTGCTTTTAATCCATAAGAACCAAAATTAAGAGTTGTACCGCCTTTTGCTTTACCTCTAATTCTGCCTTTGTGCGCTTTTCTATATTTTGTCTTTTTTGGTTGTAACATTTAACTTATAACCCCTTACCTTGGCCAAGAGCTTTATCTTCAGATTTTTTATCTTTTGCAAATGGATTGTGCTCCATGATATCACCAAGATAAATCCAAACTTTAATTCCACAGATACCGTAAGTTGTATGAGCAGAGGCAACACCATAATCAACATCTGATCTTAGAGTATGAAGAGGAACTCTTCCTTCTCTATACCATTCAGTTCTGGCAATTTCTGCGCCGCCAAGCCTTCCACCACAATTAATTCTAATTCCTTTTGCGCCCAACCTCATTGCCGACTGAACAGCTCTCTTCATTGCTTTTCTAAAACCTACACGTCTTTCTAATTGTTGAGCAATATTCTCAGCAACAAGGGTGGCGTTTATTTCTGGTTTTCTGACTTCAACAATATTAACAACAACATCGGATGATGTTAATTTTTGAAGTTTTTTTCTTAAGCTTTCTATTTCAGAGCCTTTTTTTCCTATAATAAGACCTGGTCTGCCCGAATGAATAGTTACTAGACATTTTTTGTGTGGTCTTTCAATAACAACTCTTGATATCGCAGCGTTCTTTAAATCTTTAAAGATCATCTTTCTCATATTCAAATCTTCCTTTAAAAGGATTGAATATTCATTTTTTCCAGCATACCAAGTAGAGTCCCATGTTCTATTGATGCCTAGCCTCATGCTTATAGGATTAACTTTTTGACCCATTATTTTGTATCCTCAATATTTTGTTCTTTTAAAACGATAGTAAGTTGACTAAATGGCTTTAATATTTTGGCTGCTCTACCCCTAGCCCTAGCCCTCCATCTTTTCATGACCATATTTTTTCCAACAAAAGCTTCGTCTACATACAATTTATCTATATCAAGAGCGTGATTATTTTCTGCATTTGCTATAGCACTCTCTAATGTATCTTTTACCGTATTTGATATTCTCTTTTTTGAGAACTCTAAATAAGAAAGAGCATCATCAACCTTTTTTCCTCTTATAGATTTAGCCTCTAGGTTAAGTTTATATGGACTAATTCTTATCATTTTACCTATCGCTCTTGATTTTTGCTTACTTATTTCTTTAGTTTTTTTACTCATTTAAGTTCTCTTCGCTGATTTATCAGCAGTATGTCCATAATAAGTTCTAGTAGGAGAAAATTCACCAAACTTATGACCTACCATATCTTCAGTCACTAATACTGGGATAAACTTTTGTCCATTGTATACGCCAAAATTTAAACCAACAAACTGAGGTAGGATAGTTGATCGTCTACTCCAAATTTTTATAATATCTTTTCTTCCAGACTCTCTTGCTGCCTCGGCCTTTTTTAATACATAACTTTCTACAAATGGTCCTTTCCAAACTGATCTAGCCATAATTACTTTCTCTTCCTTCTTTGATGTCTGCTTCTAATTATATATTTATCAGAACTCTTATTTGATCTTGTCTTTTTACCCTTAGTAGGAACGCCCCATGGAGTTACAGGATGACGTCCGCCAGAAGTTTTACCTTCACCACCTCCGTGAGGATGATCAACTGGGTTCATTACAACCCCTCTGACTGAAGGTCTTTTACCTTTCCATCTATTTCTACCGGCCTTGGCTAACTTTTGATTAGAATTATCTGGATTAGAAACGGCTCCAATTGTTGCATAACATTCTGCAAGTATAAGTCTCTGCTCACCAGAAGTAAGTCGAATAATCGCCATGCCCTGATCTCTACCAACTAATTGAGCAAAAGTACCCGCAGATCTTATTAATTGTCCGCCCTTACCTGGTTTCATTTCAATATTATGAATAATTGTACCTATAGGAATTTTAGTCATAGGTAGTGCATTTCCTGGCTTTATATCTGAATTCGGTCCTGATGAAATTTTATCACCAACTGATAGTCTTTGAGGGGCAATAATATATCTATACTCGTCTTCATACTTAATAAGTGCAATAAAAGCAGTTCTATTAGGATCATATTCAAGTTTCTCTACAACTCCAATTGAATCAATTTTGTCCCTTTTAAAATCAATTTTTCTATATAATCTTTTATGTCCACCACCACGTCTTCTTGATGTAATTCTTCCATTATTATTTCTGCCAGATTTAGAGGGCAAACCTTCAGTAAGCTTTTTCATTGGTCTATCTTTTGATAGAGAAGATTTATCTACTAAAACTAGACCTCTTTGTCCTGGGCTTGTCGGTTTATATTGTTTTAATGCCATTATCGATTAAACAGAACCCATTGTATCAATGGTCTGACCTTCCTCTAAAGTAATAATTGCGTGTTTAAAATCTTTTCGTTTACCTTTAATATTTCTAAAGTTGGTTGATTTACCTTTTCTTCTAAGAGTATTTATAGATTTCACCTTAACTTTAAAAATTTCTTCAACGCTCTTTTTAATTTGTTTTTTATTTGATTTAATAGCTACTTTGAAAACAACTTTATTTGACTCTGACAATAGAGTTGATTTTTCAGTAACGACAGGACTTAATAATATATCGTAATTACTTAGATTCATTGACACCTCTCCATAATATTACTTAAAGAGTCCTTAGTTATGATAAGTTTTTTATTATTAAGAATATCATAAACATTAATTCCATCGACTTTAAGGAATTCAATATTTTTAATATTTTTTGCAGCCTTAACAAAAGGATTATTACTATCAAAATTATTAACGATCAAAGAATTATTTAAATCAAGTTTTTTAATCTTATCTTTTATAGATTTAGTTTTGGATAGATCAGAAAAATTTCCATCAACAAGAATTAGTTCATTATTTTTAGCCTTTGCTGATAAAGCATGTCTTAATCCTAATTTTCTTATCTTCTTCGGTAGTTTAGTAGAATGATCTCTTACTCTTGGACCAAAGGCAGTACCTCCACCTCTAAACAGATTAACTTTTTTAGTTCTATGCCTTGCACCACCAGAACCTTTTTGGCGCATAATCTTTTTAGTGCTTCCAATAATTTCTCCTCTACTTTTAGTCTTTCTTGTACCTAATCTCTTTCTTGATAATTGCCAGGTTACAACTCTATGTAAAATATCTTTTCTTGGATCAAGTCCGAAAAACTCATCTTGAAGGTTTTCTGAAGTTGTTTTTTCAGTTTCTATATTAATAAGATTAACTTTCATCATTAACCTCTTCTTCTGCTGGAGCTTCTTCTGCTGGAGCTTCTTCTGCTGGAGTTTCTTCTGCTGGAGCTTCTTCTGCTGGAGTTTCTTCATTTACATCATGACCTTTAACACCAGCTGGTAAAGGTAAATCTTCTCTTAAAGGAATTTTTTTTGCATCATTTAAAATAACCCAGCCACCTTTTGATCCAGGAACAGATCCCTTTACGAAAATATAACCATTTTCTGAGTCTGTTTTAATTACTTCAAGGTTCTGTGTTGTTACTGTAGATGCTCCCATATGACCAGCCATTTTTTTACCTTTAAATACTTTACCAGGGTCTTGGCATTGACCAGTTGAACCATGACTTCTGTGACTAATAGATACACCATGAGATGCGCGAAGACCGCCAAAATTATGTCTTTTCATAGCGCCTGCAAAGCCTTTACCTATTGACGTACCTGTAACATCAACAAGCTGGCCATTTACAAAATGTGAAGCAACAATTTCTGTGCCATTATCAATTAAATTTTCGGGCGCAACCCTAAATTCAGAAAGTTTTAACTTAGGCTCAACCTTATTTTTATTAAAATGACCTTTCATAGATTTAGATAGCTTTTTATCTTTAATTTTACCTACCCCGATCTGTACAGCAGAATAGCCATTTTTTTCTTTGGTCATAGATGAAATAACATGACAATTATCTAGGTGAAGAATTGTTACTGGAATATGAGAACCATTAGAGTCAAATAATCTACTCATTCCTAATTTTTTACAAATTAAACCTGTTCTCATAACTAAAACCTATAACTTTATCTCAACATCAACGCCTGCAGCCAAATCAAGCTTCATTAAAGCATCAACTGTTTGAGGTGTAGGATCAATGATATCCATAAGCCTCTTGTGAGTTCTAATTTCGAATTGTTCACGACTTTTTTTATCAATGTGAGGGCTTCTAAGAACAGTAAATTTTTCTATTCTTGTGGGCAATGGAATAGGTCCTCTTACATCAGCGCCAGTTCTTTTTGCTGTCTCTAATATTTCTTTAGCTGAAGTATCAAGCACCCTATGATCGTAGGCTTTTAATCTTATTCTAATATTTTGTTCTTTCACGCTACCCTCTTACTTTAAGCTAATTTTGAAATAATTTCTTCAGATACAGCTTTAGGAACTTCTTGATAATGATCAAACTGCATTGTAAATACTGCTCTTCCTTGTGACATTGATCTTAGATTATTAACATAACCAAACATGTTAGCCAGAGGAACCATACTATTAATAACAGTTGATGGGCCTCTAGTTTCAGTTCCTGATACTTGACCTCTTCTACTATTTAAATCGCCAATAATATCACCGAGATACTCTTCCGGAGTAACAACCTCAACACTCATAATTGGCTCTAGTAGTTTTATTCCAGCATCTTTACAAACTTCTCGGAAAGCGGCACGAGCAGCTATTTCAAATGCCATAACGCTTGAGTCAACATCATGATATGCGCCATCAACTAATCTAACTTTAAAATCAATTATAGGGAATCCAGCTAATGCACCAGTTTCTTTTATACTTGCTATGCCTTTTGAAACACCAGGAATATATTCTTTAGGAATATTTCCACCTACAATTTCACTTTCAAAAGAATATCCTTCGCCAGGATCAACTGGACTTACAATTATTTTTAATCTAGCAAATTGTCCAGCTCCTCCAGATTGTTTCTTGTGAGTATAATCAATTTCAGCTTCTTTAGATAATGTCTCTCTATATGCGACTTGGGGAGCGCCAACATTTGCTTCGACTTTAAATTCTCTTTTCATGCGATCTACAAGAATATCTAAGTGAAGCTCACCCATGCCACTTATGACTGTTTGGCCAGATTCATCGTCTGAAGCAACTCTAAAAGATGGGTCCTCTTTTGCTAATCTTTGAAGTGCAATACCCATTTTCTCTTGGTCTGCTTTTGTCTTAGGTTCTACGGCTACCTCAATAACCGGATCAGGAAACTCCATTCGCTCCAATATAACCTGGTCTTCAGCATGGCATAGCGTATCACCGGTTGTAGTGTCTTTTAATCCAACTAAAGCTACAATATCACCAGCAAATGCTTCTTTAATCTCTTCTCTAGAATTAGCATGCATAAGAAGCATTCTGCCAATTCTCTCTTTTTTACCCTTAACAGTATTAATAAGAGTTTCTCCAGATTTAATAACTCCTGAATAAATTCTAGCGAATGTTAAATTGCCGACAAAAGAGTCATTCATAACTTTAAAGGCCAACAATGATAATGGTTCTTCATCTGAAGATTTTCTTATAATTTCTTCTTCAGAATCAGGGTTAATGCCTTTGATAGCTTCGACATCAATAGGAGAAGGCATAAAATCAACAACAGCGTCTAATAAAGGTTGAACACCTTTATTTTTAAATGCAGTACCGTTTAAAACAGGAACAAAAGATTGATTTAAAACGCCAAGACGAATACATTCTTTAAGAGATTCTCCTGATGGTTCATTTCCTTCAAGATATTGCTCCATAATATTATCATCTTGTTCAACTGCCATTTCTACTAATTTAGTTCTATATTTCTCAGCCTCTTCCTTAAGTTCATCTCTAATATCTTTATATTCAAATTCAGCTCCGAGACCTTCTTCCTTCCAAATAATTTCTTTCATGGTAATGAGATCAATTAATCCTTCATAATTATTTTCAGCACCTATTGGAAGTTGGATTACTAGAGGATTAGACCCTAATCTATCCTCAATCATTTCAACGCATCTGTAAAAATCAGCGCCAATTCTATCCATTTTATTTACAAAGCACATTCTTGGAACACTATATTTATTTGCTTGTCTCCATACAGTTTCAGACTGCGGCTCAACACCTGCAACAGAATCAAATACAGCCACAGCACCATCAAGGACTCTAAGAGATCTTTCAACTTCAATAGTAAAGTCAACATGGCCTGGTGTATCAATAATGTTAATTCTTTTATCATTCCAATAACATGTAGTAGCAGCAGAAGTAATAGTAATACCTCTTTCCTGCTCTTGCTCCATCCAGTCCATAGTTGCAGCTCCATCATGGACTTCGCCAATTTTGTAGCTTTTTCCAGTATAATATAGAATACGTTCAGTGGTTGTTGTCTTACCGGCATCGATATGGGCCATAATTCCAATATTTCTATAATCATTTAATGGTGTTGAACGACTCATAATTAACCTCTTCTACCAACGATAATGTGCAAAAGCTCTATTAGCTTCAGCCATCTTATGCGTATCTTCCCTTTTCTTAACTGAATTGCCTTTGTTATTGGCTGCATCAATTAATTCCGAAGATAAGCGATCTCCCATAGTGTCTTCGCCTCTTGTTCTTGCTGCAGATATTATCCACCTTATCGCAAGAGCTTTTCTCCTGTCTGGCCTAACTTCGACCGGAACTTGATATGTTGCACCACCAACTCTTCTTGATCTTACCTCAATAGCCGGCATAACATTTTCTATTGCATCATGAAAAACTTTCACTGGATCAGTTTTTAATTTATTTTCAATTTTATCTAATGCACCATAAACAATTTTTTCAGCAACTGATTTTTTACCATCAATCATTAAATTATTCATGAACTTAGAAATAACAAGATCACCGAATTTTGGATCGGGAAATATTTCTCTTTTTTCTGCTCTTCTTCTTCTAGACATCTATTCCTTCTTCCAAATAATTTATTTAGGTCTTTTGGTTCCATATTTAGATCTTCTTTGTTTTCGATCAGCAACACCTTGGGTATCTAAAACGCCCCTTAATATATGATATCGAACACCAGGAAGATCTTTTACTCTTCCACCACGAATTAGGACAACTGAGTGTTCTTGTAAATTATGTCCTTCACCTGGAATATAGCTAGTTACCTCAAAACCATTAGATAATCTCACCCTAGCTACTTTTCGTAGTGCGGAATTAGGTTTTTTTGGAGTTGTTGTATAAACCCTAGTACAAACACCCCTTTTTTGAGGGCACGATTCCATCGCAGGGACTTTATTTAATTTTTCAACTTTAGCCCTTCTTTTACGAACTAATTGATTAATAGTTGGCATAACAAATCCTCAATATCCTTAAACGGATATAATTAACAAATAAAAAGCGAATGGCGACAGTGTTTAGGAAACCTACGACCTGCCATAAGCAGTGCTTTAGTAGCTTTCCCCGGGTAATCAGTCAACAAAAAAATAAATTTTTAAGAAGCCTCTTC
>JBJLFK010000033.1:0-91480 GCA_045565415.1 Alphaproteobacteria bacterium
ATTTAATAATAACATCACCAGTTTCTATCCCAGCTTTATCTGCCGGACCTCCTTTAACAACATCCTGTACAAGCGCTCCTTTTTCCTCTTTTAAATCCATATCTTTAGCTACATCTTCAGTAACATCTTGAATAACAACACCTAACCAACCTCTTCTGGTTTCGCCATATTCCTTTAATTGATTAATTACAGGTTGAACTAATTCAGATGGTATTGAAAAACCTATACCAATGGATCCGCCTGTTTGCGAAAAAATCATAGTATTAACTCCAATAACTTCCCCATCAAGATTTATAAGCGGTCCACCAGAGTTCCCTTTATTAATCGGTGCATCGGTTTGAATAAAGCTGTCATATGGGCCTGAGCGTATATCTCTACCAACTGCAGAAATAATACCTGCTGTTACACTTCCTCCAAGTCCAAGAGGGTTACCAATGGCAATTACCCACTCCCCAACTTTTGACTTTTTACTATCTCCAAAAGTAATAAAAGGTAGATCCTTATTTGCTTCAATCTTGAGAAGCGCTAAATCCATTCTAGAATCAAGGCCTATAACATCAGCTACAAATGTTTCATCATTATTAAGTGTAACTTTTACTGTAGTTGCACCCCTCAACAACATGATTATTAGTTACAATATAACCATCACTTGAAATTATAAAACCTGAACCACCTGACCTTTGAGGTCGTCTATTTTTTCTATTAGGCCTTCTTTCAAAAAAATCTCTAAAAGGATCATCAAAAAAGAACGGAGGGGTATCTCTAGATTCATCCTCATCATCTTCCTCTTTAAATTCCTTTTCTGATAAAATATTAACAACAGAAGGAGAGTATTCTTCTGCTAATTCAGTAAAATCAGGTAATTCGATGGAATAAGCTGGAGCTGAAACAAAAAATAGAAATAGAGCAAAGAAGTAATATCGACTGAAGCTTATCATTATTTTAATCTAGCTTAACTAATTCAGGACATAGCTTATCACTTAATCTATCATTACTCTGAATTACACTTATTAATTCAATGTTTTCTTTACTAAGTTTAGTAATATTAGATTCATCCTTAGATATCGCATTTGGGTCATTGAGATATTTAAAAAATTCGCTGTCCGGCGATAAAACTATAGTTGTATCTGATCCAAGAGATGCTTCATATGATCTCATTGAACGATAAAAAGCGAAGAAATCTGGGTCAAGACCATAAGCAGAAGCAAAAATTCTATTTCTACATGCATCACCAGTACCTCTTATAATCTCAGCATCTCTAGTCGCTTCTGCCACAAGAACTGTTACTTTTTTTTCAGCTTCAGCTCTTATTCCTCTCGAAATTTCCTGTCCTTTAGCTCTAAATTCTGCTGCTTCTTGTTGTCTCTCAGTTTGCATTCTTCTGTATATAGCTTGACTATTTGCATCGGGTAGATCTGCCCTTTTAATTCTAACATCAATGATATTTATTCCTAAATCATTAGCCTGAACATTAACTATTTGGCTAATGCGCGCCATTAATTCATCTCTATCATCCCTAACAACGGTTACAAACTCTTCACCGCCTAACACAGACCTTAAACTAGAAGAAACGATAGCCTGAAGTCTTGATCGAGCAATCCTTTCATCACGAACACTTATATAAAACTGAAGCGGATCACTTATTTGCCATCTAGTAAATGAATCAACAACCAAACGTTTTTGATCTGATGCAATAACTTCTTCTGCAGGTGAGTCTAAATCAAGAATTCTGCGGTCTAAAAATTGAACTTGCTGAATAAATGGCACTTTAATTTTAAGGCCTGCATCAGTTATTGGAGCACCTACTGGTCTCCCAAATTGAAGAACGATAGCTTGTTTTGTTTCATGAACAGAATAAAAAGTGTTAACTGAAACTAGAAATAGTAAACCCAAAAAAATCAGTAATGCTATTTGTTTTCCTTTCATTACCGATCTCCTTTTTTTCTTACTTCATTTAGAGGTAGGTATGGCAATACTCCTTGACCACCTACTGCATCGCTATCAATAATTACTTTATTCATATCATTAAAAACTTTTTCCATAGTTTCTAAAAACAACCTTTGTCGCGTAACATCTTTTGCTTCGATATATTCGGAATATATGGAAACAAATCTTTTAGCTTGCCCTTCAGCTTCAGCAACAGTTTGGGATTGATATGCTTCTGATTCTCTTCTAATCTTCTCTGATTCGCCTTGGGCTTCTGGAACAACCTTATTTGCATAAGCATTTGCTTCATTTCTTGCTCTTTCTTGATCAGCTCTTGCAGCCTGAACATCTCTAAAAGAATCAATAACAGCTGAAGGTGGATCAACTTTCTGCATCTTTACTTCTCTGATCTGTATTCCAGCACCATAGGAGTCTAATGTTTCTTGCATTAATCCTCTTACGCCTTCTTCAGTTCTTTGTCTTGCGCCAGTTAATATTGGTTGAATTTCTGAATTGCCTACAACTTCTCTCATAGCGCTTTCTGCAACAGCTTTAATAGTTCTTTCAGGAAACTGAATCCTGAACAAAAATGCAGCCGCATCGCTAATAACCCAAAAAACAGAAAAATCAATATCTACAATATTTTCATCACCTGTCAGCATTAGGCTTTCTTCTGGAACATCTCTCATAGATCTTGAAGTATTCCCAAATGATGATGATGATGATCCCCTCATCCCAATATCAATCCTATTTACAATAGTAACTTTTGGTGTCTTGACGCTTTCGATTGGCCAAGGAAGATGGTAGTGAAGGCCTGGAGAAGTTTGGCTAACGAACTTTCCAAATCTTAAAACTACTCCCTGTTCGTCTGCATTAACTCTATATAAACCACTCAGAGCCCATAATAAAATAACAACAAGAAAAAGGAGAAAAAACCCTCTCTTACCTTTGCCGCCACCGGGAATTAACCTGTTTAAATTTTTTTGAAATCCATCAAAGGGGTTTTCGAAATTAGGTTGCCTTTGATTATTTGATGAACCTCCCCATGGGTCTTTGTTATCACCATTCCAACCGCTTGTATTTTTATTTACTGTTGTCATAAAACCTACTACTTTTATTAAAAAACTATTTACCTTATGTGGCTCTTATAGGACAAAATTCAATACTAGGTAAACAGATTTTGTAAATATTAACAAAATTTAACAAAATGGATAGGAAAATGTCTAATTTATCTAAAGAAGAAATATTAAAATTAATAAAAGAAATTTCTCTAGATAAAGATGAAGAAATTTTCTCTATAGAACTAATCGAAGACATAGTGATTAAAGAAGGACATGTTCAAATATCAATATTTGCTAATAAAGATAATTTTCAGATTATAGAAAAAGTAGGTAAAAAGATTGAAGAAACCTTAAAAAAATCAATAGATGCATTAAGTATAACTGCTGTTCTAACAAACCATATTGAAAGCAATCAAGTGGATCAAAAAAATGATCAAGTAGATCAAAAAGATGATAATGAAAGCCTAAAAAAAGTTAAAAATATTATTGCTATTGCAAGCGGTAAAGGGGGAGTTGGAAAATCCACTCTTGCTGTAAATATAGCATACTCATTTCTTAAACAAAATTTCAAAGTTGGCCTCTTAGACGCTGATATTCATGGTCCGTCTATACCACATATGCTAAATTTAGAAGGTAAACCAGAATTATCCGAAAATAGAAAAATAATTCCTTTTGATTATAAAGGAATTAAAGTTATGTCTATTGGCTTCTTACTTAATGAGGATCAACCAGTAATATGGAGAGGTCCTATGGTTCATTCAGCCATTAAACAAATGGCGCAAGATACTGATTGGGGAAACCTTGATATTTTAATTGTCGATATGCCTCCAGGTACTGGTGACGCTCAAATTACAGTTTCTCAAAATCTACCTTTGAATGGAGCAATTATAATATCAACTCCACAATCTGTTGCTCTAAACGATGCAAAAAAAGCAATAGGTATGTTTAAAAAAGTTGATGTCAAAATTCTTGGAATTGTAGAAAACATGTCCTATTTTATTCTTCCAGACGGATCTAAGGAGGATATTTTTGGTAAAGATGGAGGAAAAAACTTAGCTAATGAATTAGAGGTTAATTTTATTGGGTCTATTCCTCTAGATAAAGAAATCAGATTAAATTCTGATCTAGGTGACCCCTCAAAGCTTGAAGAAAAATATTTTGATGAAATAGTTAATTCTTTTTTAAAAAATTCAAAATTAAAAATTTAATCTTGTGCTAATTTATCAAGTAATTTTTTATTGAAAATTGAGCTTAAGACCAGATATATCCCAATCTGTTTTTACTAATCTGCCAGTTGAGGAAAGAGTTATATAAGCTGTCTTTAAATCATCTCCACCAAAACAGATATTCGTAGTAAGTAAATCATCTGTTTCAAAAAATTCATAGCCAGATTTATCTGGAGCAATTCTTGTAATGCCACCTTTAAATATTGTTGCTACATTTATCCAGCCTTCTGAATCCACTGCTAAAGAGTCAAATAAAGCTAGTTCAGCTGAACCATGGATAAAATGCATACCACTATGTACTCCAAAAGATTTTGGTCCACTTATTACTCCAGGTTCAGTTATTGGATAACCCCATAGCCTCCCAGGAGTAGTATCGGCAACATACACGACATCTTCATTTGGCGATAATCCCACACCATTGGCGCTTTCAATGGGAAAAACCACTTCTTTTATAAACTTACCATCTGGTGTTGCATAAAATAATGCTCCCTGATCTTTCTGCCTACCATACGATTTACCAAGATCTGTAAACCAAAAACCACCCTCTTTATCGAAAACTATATCATTAGGTCCTTTTAGTGGGTTTCCATCACATTCAGTGTAAATTGTTTCTATTGAACCAGTTTTAAGATCAACCTTTTCTATCCTTCCTCCAGAATAATTATCGCCCTGTCCTCCGGGTATTAAAAGGCCATCTATATTATGCCATTCAAATCCACCATTATTACAAACATAAACACATCCATCAGGGCCTATAGCTGCTCCATTTGGACCGCCACCAAGCTCTGCGATAATATCTTTTGATCCATTTTTATGAACTTGCGTTAATGTACCTCTTGCAATTTCTACTAATATTATTGATCCATCTGGCATAGCGATCGGGCCTTCTGGAAACATTAAATCGTTTGTGATCTCTATGTATTCTTTCTTCATAAGAATATCTTATTAAATTTTTTCGTAAATTACCATCGAATGATAAGCATCGTCTTCCGGTTCTTTTGATTTTTCTTCGCGTTTTACTTCTTTAAATTTTGAGCTATCTATTTTGGGGAAAAAAGCATCACCTTCGACTTCTATATCAACTTCGGTTATATATAATCGGTCAGATACAGTTATGAATTCATTATAAATATAACCACCGCCTATAATCATTATTTCATCTGCACCATTTTCTTTAGCTCTTTGTTTTGCAATCGTAATAGCTTCCTCAGGTGATGAGGTTAGTATTGCACCCTCCAAATTAAGATTTTTATTTCTAGAGATAACAATATTGTCTCTGTTAGGAAGAGGCCTTCCAATTGAATCCCATGTTTTTCTTCCCATTATTATAGGCTTGTAAGATGTAATTTCTCTAAATTTTTTTAAATCAGAAGGTATATTCCATGGAAGATCGCCATCAGCGCCAATAACACCATTCTTATCAATTGCTGCAATTAAACTAATAATCATCTTACTAAACTGCAACTGGAGCAGCAATATGAGGATGCGGATCATAATCCTCAAGAACAAAATCCTCATACTCAAAATCAAAAATTGTTTTTGGATTAGAGGTTATTTTCATTTTTGGTAATGATTTAGGGGATCTTGCTAACTGCTCTTCAGCTTGAGAAAAGTGATTTGAATATAAATGCGCATCACCAAAAGTATGGACAAATTCTCCAAGATTTAATTTTGTAACTTTTGCTATCATCATAGTTAAAAGCGCATAAGAAGCGATATTAAATGGTACACCTAGAAAAATATCAGCAGATCTTTGATAGAGTTGACAAGATAATTTTCCATTGCTGACATAGAATTGAAAAAGACAATGGCATGGTGGTAAAGCCATTTTCTCAACGTCCGTTGGATTCCAAGCTGAGACAATTAATCTTCTGGAGTCAGGGTTATTTTCTATTTGCTCTAAAAGTTGAGTAATTTGATCGATCTTTCCCCCATCATCTGAAGGCCAAGATCTCCATTGATGACCATAAACAGGTCCCAATTCTCCGTTACTATCAGCCCATTCATCCCATATTCTTACACCATTTTCTTTTAGATATTTTATATTTGTTTCACCTTTCAAAAACCATAAAAGCTCATATATTATTGATTTCAAATGTACTTTTTTTGTTGTTAATAATGGAAAATTATCAGCTAGATCAAATCTCATTTGATGACCAAACACTGATCTTGTTCCCGTTCCAGTTCTATCAGATTTTTCTTCACCATTATCCATAACATGACGAAGAAGATTTAAGTACTGTTGCATAAATTACTCCACGACTCACATTCTATTTTAAACAAGTTATTTGACACTTCAAATTTTAATTGATCCGGTATATAACTAATTTGCTGTTTACAGCTATGGCAATAAACGGATTATGTAATAAACTTATCGGACCCGGGGGCGGTACCCGGCACCTCCACCATAAATATGGGGGTGAAATAGGATCGACGAAAGTGTAAAGATTCTCTTTTTGCTCGGCATTGTACCGCCGTTATCGGGCTATTTTATAGTTGCAAATAACGACTATGCTGAGTTACCTCTCGCTGCTTAAGCGCGAGCGCTCAAATTAACTCCTAATTAGTTGCATAATTAGGCGGGGCTTGAGAAGCGCCTGGCAACAGAAGCTTCTCGCTAATTTTATAAAAATTAAATTTTCCTCTAAAAAAGAGTCAGCTATAATGAATTTTTTTCAGGAGTTATTTTGGTAAAAAACAGAAAAGAATCTGACTCTTTTGGTTATATAAATGTTCCAGCCAATGCATATTGGGGAGCTCAAACCCAGAGATCATTAAAAAACTTTGATATAGGTAATGAAGTTATACCAACTTCAATCATAAAGAGTTTAGGTGTTATCAAACTTGCGGCTGCAAAAGTTAATTACTCACAAGGTAAACTTGATAGAAAAATTAGCAATGCAATTGTGAAAGCCTCAAAAGAAGTTATCTCTGGAAAATTAAATGATCATTTCCCTTTATCTGTATGGCAAACTGGATCGGGCACTCAATCAAATATGAATGCTAATGAAGTTATTTCAAATCGTGCTATTGAATTACTAGGTGGAAAAAAAGGGTCAAAAACACCAGTTCATCCAAATGATCACTGTAATATGTCTCAATCATCAAATGATACTTTCCCAACAGCAATGCATATTGCATGTGCATTAGATACTAAAGAAAAATTACTTCCGTCTCTTAAAAAACTTGCCGATATCCTAAAAAATAAATCAGAAGAATTTAAGGATACAGTAAAAATAGGAAGAACTCATTTACAAGATGCTACGCCTGTTACTCTCGGACAAGAGTTCTCTGGTTATTATACTCAAGTGGAAAAAGGGATCGAGCGTGTTAATAAATCTTTAAAAGATTTAATGTATCTCGCACAAGGTGGAACAGCTGTAGGAACTGGTATAAATTCAAAAAAAGGGTTTGATAAAAAATTTGCAAGAGAATGCAGTGTATTTCTAAAAATGAAATTTGAAACTGCTGATAATAAGTTTGAAGCTTTAGCAACTCATGATGCAATAGTTGAATTTTCTGGATCTTTAAATACATTATCATCATCATTATTTAAAATTGCTAACGATATTCGTCTTTTGGGCTCTGGTCCTAGAGCTGGTCTTGGCGAAATACAATTGCCTGAAAATGAACCCGGCTCTTCAATAATGCCTGGTAAAGTTAATCCTACTCAATGTGAGGCTATGACTATGTTGTGTGTTCAAGTGATGGGAAACCATTCAGCAATAACAATAGGTGGAAGTCAGGGTCATTTTGAATTAAATGTTTATAAACCTATGATTGCCTATAATATTTTACAGTCGATCAAATTATTATCGGATGGCTGTAATAGTTTCGTTAAAAATTGTGTTTCAGGAATTAAGTTAAATAAAAAAATGATTAATCAACACCTTAATAATTCTTTGATGTTAGTTACTGCATTAGCGCCAGTAATTGGTTATGATAAAGCTGCTGAAATAGCAAAAAAAGCACATAAAAATGGTACAACCCTCAAGGAAGAGGCAATAAAGTTAAAATATATCTCTGAAAAGGAATACGACAAGATAGTCCGTCCTGAAAAAATGATTAAGCCATCTTAAGATGGTAAATCAGATTAAAAAGACTGTAAGGCTTAATGGTCATACAACTAGCCTTGCTCTAGAAAAAGAGTTCTGGGAAGAACTTAATATTATTGCAAATGATCAATCTTTATCGCTAAATAAATTAATTGAAAAAATAGACACAATTGAAAGAAAGGGAAGCTTGGCTTCATCGATAAGGGTTCATATATTAAATATACTAAAAGCTCGAAACCAATAAAATGACTAATAAAAACTTTGAAAATTCAGAAATTTTTAAAAGGTTAAATGACCCTCAAAGGGAAGCCGTCTATCACACTGAAGGACCTATTTTAGTTTTAGCTGGAGCAGGTACTGGAAAAACGGGCGTTCTTACAACAAGATTAATAAGATTGTTAATAGAAAAAACAGCATTACCAGGTGAAATTCTATCAGTTACTTTTACAAATAAGGCTGCAAATGAGATGAAAGAAAGAATAACCAATCAAATTGGTGATTTATCTTCTGGATTAAAATGGTTAGGTACATTCCATTCAGTTGGTGCTCAAATATTAAGATTTCATCCCAATAAAGTAGGCTTAGAGAATGATTTTATTATTCTAGACACAGATGATCAAATCCGGCTTTTAAAGCAAATAATAAAAGATGAAAATATTGATGACAAAAGATGGCCAGCTAAACAATTACTTAACCTAATAGATAAATGGAAAAACAAAGGTTTGTATCCAGAAAGTATCTCAACTAAGGATGATGATTATTTTGCTAACGGTAAAGGTCATTTACTTTATAAAATTTATCAAGAGAGGTTAAAATATTTCAATGCAGTAGATTTTGGAGATTTGATTCTTGAATCAATCAGGTTATTTGAAAATAACCCAGATATTCTAGAAAGCTACCAAAATAGGTTTAAATATATTTTAGTTGATGAATATCAAGATACAAATGTTTCTCAATACAAACTATTGAAGCTTTTAACTGGTAAGTATCAGAATATTTGTTGTGTAGGAGATGACGATCAATCAATTTATTCTTGGAGAGGAGCGGAAATATCAAATATTTTAAGGTTTGAAAAAGATTTTCCTAATGCAAAAACGATAAGGTTAGAAGAAAATTATAGATCTACAGGTCACATACTTACTGCGGCATCAAAATTGATTGAAAATAATGATTCAAGACTAGGAAAAACATTATGGACTAATTCTGGTGAAGGGGAAAAAATAACTGTTAAATCAAATTGGGATGGGGAAGAAGAAGCAAGGCAAATTACTTCAGAGCTAGAAAAACTATCTCTTAATAATCATAACCTAGATGAAACAGCT
The DNA here is from genome assembly GCA_045565415.1 of Alphaproteobacteria bacterium. Lineage (GTDB taxonomy): Bacteria > Pseudomonadota > Alphaproteobacteria > MED-G09 > MED-G09 > AG-430-B22. The sequence continues at coordinate 9,591 of JBJLFK010000033.1, forward strand.
ATCTTAGTAAGAGCTAGTTTCCAAATGCGAGAATTTGAAGATAGATTCATAGCAGTTGGACTTCCTTATAAAGTAATTGGAGGCCCAAGATTCTATGAAAGAAAAGAAATTAGAGATGTAAATGCATATTTGAGGCTTGCAACGCAACCTAATGATAGTTTAGCATTAGAAAGAATTATTAATACTCCTAAAAGAGGTATCGGCGAAACTTCAGTTAAAAAAATTAGAGATCGTTCTAAAGAAAATAATTTACCTTTAATAGAGTCTATAAAAGAATTAATTGAAGAAAAGTCTTTCAAAGGTAAAACGGCTGATTCCCTAGATAAACTGGTTAACCTTGTGTTTCACTGGAACCAGTTAATAAAAGAAGAAGATAGGGTTGAAATAGCAGAAGTGATAATTGAAGATTCTGGCTATCTAGAAATGCTAAGAAATGATAAATCACTTACTGCTGAAGGTCGTGTAGAAAATATTTACGAATTATTTAGATCACTTGAACCATTCGAGAGCATAAAAGCATATTTAGAGCATATTTCTCTTGTCATGGAAATAGATAGCAACCAACATGGTAAAAAGGTAAGTCTGATGACTCTCCATGCAGCTAAAGGCTTAGAATTTGATTATGTATTTCTACCGGGTTGGGAGGAAGGGGTATTTCCAAATCAAAGAGCAATAGATGAAGGCGGATTAGATGCGCTTGAGGAAGAAAGAAGGTTAGCTTATGTGGGAGTTACCAGAGCTAAGAAAAAAGCATCAATTTATTACGCCGCTAATCGAAGGATGCATAATCAATGGATCTCATCAATTCCATCTAGATTTGTAACAGAACTACCCGAAGATAATATTGAGACAGATTTATCTAACTACGCAGGTGAAAAAGAGTTATTTAAAGAGCAAGAATATATTGACTTTGATCAATCAGATTACGAAACACCTGGTTGGGAAAGAGCTAGATTTGAGTCAAAGTCTAAGATTATCGATAATAAAACTGCTGAAAATTATATTGTAAAAGACTCACCATTTGAATTAAATGAAAAAGTAACGCATAAAAAATTTGGTAAGGGTAAAATTTTAAATATAGATGGAAAAAAACTGACAATTAGTTTTGGGTCAAACGGAACAAGAAAAGTTATGGAAAATTTTGTAGAAAAGTTATAATTAAATGATGAGTAATCAAAATAAATTAACTAATTTAAGATCTTTAATGAGTAAAAATAATATTGATGGTTATTTTTTGCCTCACGAAGATGAGTTTTTAAGTGAATATCTCCCTAAATATACAGAGAGACTTAAATGGCTAACAAATTTCTCTGGATCGGCAGGATTGGCTTTTATTGGAATTAAGAAAGCATCTTTATTTGTTGATGGCAGATATACAACTCAAGTAAAAGAGCAAACAAATAATAAAATATATAATTATGAGCACTTGATAAAGCCAGGATTCTTAGATTGGTTAAAAAACAATCCTTTTAAAGTTAAGAAAATAGGCCTAGATCCAAAAACCATATCTTACTCAAACTATCTAACATTAAAAAAAATCTCTATATCCCAAGAAATAGAATTAATAGAAACTAAAAATTTAATTGATCAATTGTGGAAAAGAAAAAGAAATAATAAATCATTAGTTAAGAAGCATGATATAGAGTTTTCAGGCACTGAATCAAAAACTAAAATTGATAAAATTATTAAATCTATGGTGAAAAATAGTGCGGATGCTATTTTTATTGCACAACCTGAAAATGTATGCTGGACCTTAAATATAAGAGGTAATGATCTTGACCATACTCCCATAGTTAGAAGCTGTTTATTAATTGATAAAAAAAGAAATATTACATTATTTTCAGATAATATAAGCAATACTTCAATTATTAAAAAATGGATTGGAAATAAAATTAAAATATTAGAAATAAGAAAAGTCGAAGAAATTATCAAAAATAAAAATTATAATAAAATTCAGTTTGATCCAAATTATACAACTCAATCACAGGCAAATATTCTAATTAAGCACTCTAATTCATTTATATGTACCAATGATCCAATTACACTTATGAAATCTTGCAAGAATAAAACTGAAGTAAATGGAGCAAGAAAAGCACACCTTATTGATGGAATTGCTTTAACAAAATTTATTTATTGGCTTGAAAATGAAATAGACACTTATAAAGATAATTACTCTGAAATTAGTTTGGCACAAAAATTATTAAAGTTCAGAATGCTTCATAAAGATTTTAAGGGATTATCATTTGGAACAATATCTTCTTTAGGTTCAAATGGTGCTGTAATTCATTATCAACCTGAGAAAAAAACCAATAAAGATCTTAATGATAATGATATTTACCTTCTTGATTCAGGTGGTCAATATAAATATGGAACTACTGATGTTACAAGAACGATACTTAATAAAGGTGAAAAAAGATTAACAAATTTTGATGAAGTTTCTTATAATTATACGCTTGTGCTTAAAGGTCACATCGCTGTAGCGTCGTCACATTTTAAAAAAGGTGAAACTGGCAAGAATTTAGATTCTAAGGCAAGAAAATTTCTAATTGAAAATGGATTAAATTATGATCATGGGACTGGACATGGTGTAGGAAGCTACCTTGGCGTTCACGAAGGTCCGCAAAGCATATCCCCTAAATCATCTGTTCCTCTGTTGGAAGGAATGATTATTTCAAATGAACCAGGCTTTTATAAACCTGGACATTATGGCATTCGCATAGAAAACCTTGTAACAGTTATTAAAAGTGATCAAAATAATATGGATTTTTGTTTCGAAACTTTAACTCTAGCTCCAATTACAAAATCATTAATTAATTTAGATATAATGACCAAAAAAGAGATTGATTGGATAAATAATTATCATAAAAAAGTTTATAAAAAATTATCGCCGCATCTAAATAAAAAAGAAAAGAATTGGTTAAAAATTGCTACTGAAGCAGTTTAAACATTTCATTTTCGCTAATTATTTCTATTTCAAGACTATTTGCCTTATCTATCTTAGAATTTGTTGGTTTTTCACCAGTAATAAGATAATTCGTATTTTTTGAAATACTTGAAACAACCTTACCTCCTAAAGACTCAATACGAACTTTAGCCTCAGCTCTACTCATGCTTTCTAATGTACCAGTTAAAACAATTCTTTTACCTGATAGGATGCTATCAGTCTCAATTTTTTCATAATCTTGAATAGATACTCCTATTTCAACTAAGTTATTTACTAAATTTAAGGTTTCTTTATTTTGGAAAAAATCTATCAGAGCATTTACTACTTTATCTCCAATGCCATCAAGTGATCTTACCTCCTCAATTTCCTCAAGCTTCTTCAATTTAAAAACTGATACCATGTTATCAAAAGTAACAAAATGACTGGCTAGTAAGGATGCTGTTGAAGATCCTAAATGCCTAATTCCTAATGAATAAATAAAACGATCGAAGTTAATATTTTTTTTATCGTCGATCGCTTTAAAAAGTTTAATTGCGCTATCTTTGATAGTATTAATTTTAGATTTTGAGCCAGAAGAATAAATCCATATTTTAGGAGGATTTTGTCGATAAGTCTGCTCGAGAGAAAAAATATCAGTTGGATCTCTAATAATTCCCATATCAAAATAGTCATTAATTTGCTTATCCCCTAACCCATCAATATCGAAACCCTCTTTAGATACAAAATGCTTTAGTCTTTCTTTAGCTTGCGAAGAACATGTAAAACCACCTGTACATCTAATATATTTTTCATAGGTTTTTACTCCTTTGTTTTCGGTTAGTATTTCTCTATATGCATATGATTTACAAACAGGACAATTCTTAGGTGTGTTTATTTCTTTGGTTTTCTTTTTTCTTTTTGATTTAATAACTTCAATGACTTGAGGTATTACATCTCCGGCTCTTTGAACCCATACAGTATCTCCAATACGAATATCCTTTTTTTTAATGTCTTCATAATTATGTAGACTTGCATTTGAAACTAATGCACCCCCAATATTTACAGGTTTCAATCTAGCTACAGGAGTGAGAACACCCGTTCTTCCAACTTGAATTTGAACATCTATAATTTCTGAAATAGCTTTCTCAGCTGGAAATTTATGCGCTATAGCCCATCTAGGGTGATGACCGGTTGATTGAAGTCTTTCTCTCCAATCTATTCTGTTTAATTTATATACAATGCCATCAATATCGTAACCTAGATCAATTCTTTTATCTAAAAGACTATTGAAATATTTTTCTAAAGAATTTACTGAAGTATGTGTACTCGACTCTGGATTAGTTATTAATCCTAAATCATTGAAATAACTTATTATATCGCTATGTTTATTAAAATTATTATCAGAAAATACGCCCCAACTAAATGCAAAAAATCTTAATGGTCTTTTTGATGTTTCTTTTGGATCTAATTGCTTTAATGAGCCTGCTGCGGCGTTTCTAGGATTCTTAAATATATCTTTACCGTCTTTTTTTTGTTTTTCATTAAGATCATTGAATTCATCGTGAGTTATATAAACTTCACCCCTTACCTCAAGTCGATCTGGAGCTAAATTTTTATTTAAAGATTTAGGTATATCAATTATTGTCTTTAAATTATCTGTAACATTTTCACCAAAAGCTCCATCACCCCTAGTTGCTCCTAAAATTAATTCACCTTTATCATATATAAGTGTTGCAGATAACCCGTCAATCTTTGGTTCTGCAATAAATTCTATTTCTTCCTTGTCCTCAAGAAGTAGGAAATTCTTTAACCCATCAACCCAATTGTTAACCTCATCTATATTTTTAGCGTTTTGTATAGATAACATAGGAATCTTGTGTTGAACTTTGGCAAAACCTTCTAAAGGTTCTGATCCAACTAAATCTGTAGGTGAGTTATTTTTTTTAAGTTCAGGAAATTTTTTTTCAATTTCTATTGCTTTTCTTACTAGCTCATCATATTCAGCATCTGATATTGATGGATTATTATCCTGATGGTACCTTTTGTTGTGCTTAATTATCTGTTTATAAAGAGAATTTAATTTAGATTTATTATCATTTTCCGAAACATAAGATTTTCTCATTTCGCTTACTGTAAAAAATCATTGATTAAATCATAAGTACTTTCATACCATTCACTATCAGGAAAGTTATAGCCTAATACTGCTGCGGTAGCTTTTGCTTCATTGATTAAGCCAAGTGAAATATATCCCTCAACTATTCTATGAAGGGCTTCTGGAGTATGACTAGTGTTCTGATACTCAGTTACAACATATCTAAACCTGTTAATACCTGCTAGAAATGAGCTTTGTTTCATATAGTATCTGCCTATATACATTTCTTTTCCTGCTAAATGATCGCGAGTTAAATCAATTTTTAATTGAGCATCTTTAGCATAATCAGATTCTGGATAACGCCTCACTACCTCATTAAAGGAATTCAATGCTAAATCTGTTATTTTTTGATCTCGAGCAACATCTGAAATTCTTTCATAGTAAGATTGACCAATTAAATAGTAAGCATAAACAGCATGTCTGTTGCCTGGGTGTAAAGATATAAATCTTTGAGCTGATGAAATAGCTTCATCATATTTATTTTGAAGATAATAAGTGTAAGCAGACATTAGCATTGAACGCCTTGCCCAAGGAGAATAAGGATGTTGTCTCTCAACTTCATCAAACTCGTATGATGCAGCCTGATATCTTCCGTTTTCCAGATGGTATACAGCGTTGTTATAAATAGCAGCTAAAGTCCTTTCACGGTATTCTGGCCTTTCACTATCACTTGCGCATGCAGAAAGAAAAAACGCTAGAGCAACGGTCATTAAATTAACTCTATTTTTTTTGAACAAAAGTTTCATAAAATGATTATATTATTAAATTTATAAAAGAGCTACATGTTGGTTGAAAAATTAAGCCGTCAATAATTCTTTGTTATTATCAGCACTTACTGCATCATCGATTTCAAAAACCTCAAAAGAGTCTTTATTATCAAATAACTCTTTCAGGAGAAGATTATTCATATGATGACCACATAAGTAACCCCTGTATTCACCTTGAATACGATACCCAGAAGTAAAAATATCTCCTACAGCATCTAATAGTTTATGAACAACAAATTCATTTTCAAATCTTAATCCTTCGGAATTTATAACTTCATTATCATCAATAATTATACAATTATCTAAACTACCGCCAAGGCCAAGGCCTGACATCCGTAAAGCTTCAACATCTCGCATAAATCCAAAAGTTCTAGCCTTAGAAACATTATCTTTAAAGTTAAAATTCTCTAGGTTTATTGATGCTTCTTGTTTCCCAATTACTTTGTCTGAAAAATCTATTGAAGCAAAGAAATTCATATTATTGCTAGGACTAAGGGAACATTTTTTTTCCCCATCAACAATCTCAATATTTCTAGTAATTTTAAGAAATTTTCTTTTTTCTGATAATTTAGATAATCCTGCATTTTCAATAAGCTCAATAAACTGTTTTGAACTTCCATCCATAATTGGAACTTCTGGACCATCAATCTCAATGTCAATATTATCAACCCCAGATCCTGATAATGCAGCCATTAAATGTTCAATTGTTGATATTTTGCAATCGCTTTTATTTTTGATTGTAGTGCACATATTTGTATCAGATACATTCTGATAACTAGCTAAAATTGTTCTTTCAGATATATCGCCTTCAATATCTGTTCTAATAAAACTGATTCCTGAATTGGATTTTGAAGGTTTTAATGTAATCTCTATTAAATCACCCTTATGAAGACCAATTCCAGATGTTGATATTGTACTCTTTATTGTTGTCTGCCATGGGTAAAAACCGGAAGCTGTTAGAAAATTACAAGACATTTAAATTTCCACAAGTAGATTAATATCCTAATTATCAGTGATAATTAAATAATCCAAATAAAACTTTGTGTCTATTTGTAACTTTATATATCAATGTTAATTAAAATTTTATTTATTAGTTTTCTGCCAATCTTCAAGCGGCTGATAAACAAAAACAGGTTTTTGTTTTTCTATTAAAGCAATTAAACCTGTAATCATATTATTTAGGGCAACACTTAAAGCTTCAGCTACATCATCTTCATTAAGTCTTTTATCTGACTCTACTTTACCTGACCATCTAATTTCAGAGCTACTATTATCAATAGGTATAATTTTTGCGACAACAACATAATCTTGCATACCAACTGGTTTTCCATCTGTCAGCTTATAGGAAAATGATAAATCTTTATCGCTATATGCAATCAATTCATGCTGAACATATCCTTGTGTTATTAAGTTAATATCTCTTATTGCCCCAACACCATTGCCTTCAACAGAAATTGTGCTTTCACTTCCACCAGGAACCCACCTAAGAACGCGATCGAAATGTTTCATTTCATCCCAAATTATTTCAGAAGGTATATTTGCAACACGGCTTACTTCGACAGTTTTCATTTCAGGTAGTTTTTTTTTGTTAATTTTATTGTTTATTTTTTCTTAAAAAAGCAGGAATTTCCATTTGTGAATCAAAATCTTTATCGTCTTCGTTATTATCAAGTCTATCACTCTTAAATAAAGGAACATCATCATTCTCCCAGTCTTCAGGTTCAGGTAGATCTTCTATAACTTGTACTTCTTCCTCTATGTCTTCCTCTATGTCTTCCTCTTTGTCTTCTTCTTTGATGTCATCCATTTTTTGGTCATCAAATCTCTCTTCCATTAAATCTGGATAATCATCTGTATTTACTGGAAGATCTTGATTAACTTTTCTCACCTCGAGATCCACTGACTGAACATCATCACCTAACTCTTCAGGCTGATCATTGGTTGAAGTTTCAATTTCAATTACTTTATCTTCAACTTGGTCATTCATTCCAGTAGCAACAGTAGCTACAATTAGCTCATCACCTAACTCTTCATCCATAAAAACACCTGTTATAATTTCGCAATCATCCGGGTTATTTACTTCATTTTGAATAACATTTGTCGCTGCATCGATTTCTACAGGGGTGATTTCAGTATTTGCAGTAATTGAAATAAGTAATCCTCTAGCATCCCTTAAATTGATGCCATCCAGCATCGGATTTGAAATAGATGTTTTAGCGGCAATAACTGCTCTATCTTCACCTGATGCCTGACCAACACCAAACATTGCTTTTCCAATAAATGCCATAATTGTCTTAACATCTGCAAAATCTATATTAATTCTTCCTCTCTTAGTTATTAATGAGCTAATTGCAGAAACACCATCATATAGAGTTTTGTTAATTATCTCATTACATTCATCAAAAGAAGTTTCTATATTAGCAACTCTAAATACATTCTCATTTGGTACAACTATAAGGGTATCAAGGCATTTTGAGAGCTCATCAATACCCTCTTTGGCCATCTTCATTCTTTTTGTTCCATCATACTTCCATGGAGTTGTTACAACACCAACGGTGAGTATGCCCATCTCTTTTGCAAGTTTTGCTACTACTGGAGCAGCGCCTGTGCCTGTTCCTCCACCCATGCAGGCAGTAATGAAAAGCATATTTATTCCTTTAAGGTAACTTTTTAGCTCCTCTATAGATTCCTGGGCTGCTTTCTTTCCTATTTTGGGATCAGCTCCTGCACCTAAACCCTTTGTAATGTTTGCTCCAATCTGAATTCTTGTAGTCTGATCATGTTCCTCTAATGCTTGAGCATCTGTATTAACAGCATACAAATCCACACCCTTTAAACCATTATCAATCATAGTTCTTAGAGCGTTACCACCTCCACCGCCAATACCAAGAAGGGCAAGACGAGGTTTTAATTTTTCAACCTCAGGCGCCGATAATTCAATTGACAAAGCAACCTCCTTAACAAGTTAGTTAATTTTTCTACTGATTCTTAGTTTTTAACAAGAAATAGGAGTGCTTAAAAATCTTGACCCATAAGATTTTTAAAGAAATTACCGATTTTCTCAGCACTCTTTATTGTAATTGTTTCATGATCCTTTTTAGATTTTTTTAAGCAGTGTATTAATACACCTGAGCATGACGAAAATGAAGGACTTCCAATTTCTCCTGACAAACCACCAATTTTAGTAGGTGAACCTACCCTAACATTTGTGTCAAAAACTCTTTGAGCTAATTCTATGCTCCCTGGCATTCCTGCAGTACCACCTGTTAATATAATATTTCTTTTAGCATATTCAGAGTAACCAGATTTTTCAATTACTTCATCGGCTTTTTCTAGAATTTCTTCATACCTGTATTTAATTATAGAGACTAAATTGCTTAGTTTAAATTTACTCCTAATAGTATTTTCATCATCATTAGGAATCTCATAATATTGCTCAGAGTCATTAGCTCCCATAATTGTATTGCCATATAAATTTTTAATTCCTTCAGCATGCTCGAAAGATGTATGTAATCCTAAGGCAACATCATTAGTTATATACCACCCTCCTAGATTTATAGTTTTGGCATAAACTATTGTTCCTTCAAAAAATATTGATATTGATGTGGTGCCACAACCAATATCAATACAAACTGAACCAAAATCTAATTCATGTTCCTGTAAGCATGCTAAACCTGATGCATATGGCTTTGCAACAAAGCCCTCAATGTTCAAATGCATATTTTTAATTATATTTTCTATATTAATAAGAGGATTAATTTCAGATGTAATATAATTTAATTCTACACCAAGCTTGTCTGCTACTAAACCTGATGGATCGTTAACATTTCTGATTCCATCTACAAAAAAATTCGACGGAACAATATGAATTATTTTCTGATTAGTCGGAGTATATTTTTTATTAGTTATAGAAATAACTTCAGCAACATGCTCTTGCTTAATTGTTTTTTCTGGAACATTAATTGAGCCTTTTAAAACATGACTATTCAGGAAATCGCCAGAAATACAAACATAAACATTATTAATCTCAATATTTGCGTCTTTTTCAGCTTTATCTAAGGCAAGCCTTATCGATTTTTCTGCCTCCTTCTGGTCAATAACTTTACCGTTCCTTATACCTCTTGTTTGACAATATCCAGACCCAACAACGCGCAATGCTCTCTTTTCTCTTGTTATTTCATCAATTTTAGCAATGAAACAAACAATTTTATCTGAACCAATATCTATAGATGTCAAAATATTTTTTGATTGGTTTGATTTATTTTCTGTTGAGAATAAATCTATTTGATTGCTATTTTTTTTCATTAACTTCTTTTGAAAATTCTATCTGTAGAGATTTCACCTTTTATTCTTAAATCAATCTTTTTGTGACCCTTTTCTATTAAATTATAATCTTTTAAATGCTGATCGAGTTCAAGCAAGGCATCATTTACATCCCCCATGGGTAATTTAATTAAAACACCCTCTTTAAAATATAAATCCCATCTTCTTTTTCCAATAAAAGTTGCATAATCAATCCTTCCTCTTAATGAAGGATAATCATCCAAAGCATTTAAAAAATTACTAAGATTTAAATCCGCTTCATTTCCATAAATAAAAAATAAATCAGCATAAGAGTCTTTTTTTTGGATTTTTTCAATATGATATCCATCCTTATCAAGTATTAGAACTTCATTTTTATATTCCCAAATAGCAGCAGGTTCATACTCTTCAATAAAAATATGGATTTCATTCGGTAGCTTTCTACTCACTTTTGCACTTTTTATCCAAGGGACTGATAAAATATTTTTTTTCATTTTTTCTAAATTGATATTAAGAATGGGCGAGTTGAGCTCAATCGATAAAGAAGATAAGATTTTTGTCTTATTTGATCTTACCCTTCCATCAAGTTTTAATTTTTCAAGTTTAAAAAATGAATTTGAAAAATTATTATAATAATTATTTACAGGATTATTTTGATACAAGAATAAATAAATTGAAAAAGTAATTATGATCAAAAACAGAATAAGGAAAAAATATGTTTTTCTTTTCAATTTTAACATATTGCATCCTCAATTATTAAGCTAATTAAATTATTATAAGAAATGTCTTGAAAAGCTGCCAATTTAGGAATTAATGATGTTTTAGTTAGACCGGGGTTTGTATTTAACTCTAAAACATAAGGACTAAGAATTGCATCTTCTTCTAGACGAAAATCTGTTCTTGTAACACCCTTACATCCAAGCAAGTTATGGCAGCTCAGAGTTAAGTCTTGAATTTTATTATAAGTTTCGCGAGGGATATCCTTGGCTAAAATATATTCTGACATACCTTGTGTATATTTAGTTTCATAATCATAGAAAATATTTTTAGCTTTAATCTCCATAACTTCTGTAGGTTTATTAGCTATAATTCCACATGTTAGCTCTCTTCCTTTAATATATTTTTCAACCATTATATATTTACCATATTTCCAATTTTTTATATCTTCCAAGAAACTAGTTTTATCTGATTCACTCAAAATTATGTACACACCAAAACTTGAGCCATTATTTATTGGTTTAATTACAGATGGAATTAAAATATCATTTTCATTTATATCATCTTTATCAATCATTTTATATTGAGGAGTAGGCACATCATTTCTAATAAAAATTTCTTTAGAAAATGCCTTATTCATTGCAAGAATAGATGAGGAAATACCTGAATGAGTATATTTTATACCAATTTCTTCAAGAAGTGCCTGTATTTGACCATCCTCACCAAATTCACCATGAAGAGCATTAAAACATAAATCAAAATTAGAACTGATTAATTTTTCTAAAAAATCGTCTTTGCAGTCTATCGAGGTATATCTGAGACCTAATTCATTAAGAGCCTGTTCCACATTTTCACCTGTTTTTAGACTGATTGCTCTTTCATCTGAGTAACCCCCTTTTAAAACTGCAATCTTTCCCTTAAATGTCATCAATGCTCTCTCCTATAAGTTGAATTTCCCATTCAAGCCTTATACCATGATGTTTCTCAACCTCATGAATTACAAATTCACCAAGCCTCTCAAAATCTTTTGCTGATGCGTTGCCTGTATTTATAAAAAAATTATTATGAATTGGTGAAATCATTGCACCACCAATTTTATAACCACTCAAACCAGAAGAATTAATTAATTCCCAAGCCTTTGCTTCTTTTGGGTTTTTAAATGTACTCCCACCTGTCGCTACCTTAGAGGGTTGCGATTCCTCCCTTGAACTAATAACTGCATCGATTTTCTCTTTAATATTTGATTTATTCTCATGTCTTCCTTGGAAAGTAGCTTCAATTATAATTTGATCTGTTTTAATAATGGAATTTCTATATGAAAAATTCATTTCTTCGTTATTGTATGATTTCAATTCACCATCTCTTTCTAGAATTAAAACTTCATCAGCAATATCTTTTATTTCTGAACCATAACAACCGGCATTCATTGCTATAGCGCCTCCTATATTACCAGGAATACCAGATAGAAATTCAAAACCCCCTAAATCATTATCATAAGCAAATTGCGAAACATTTTTATCAAGCAATCCTGATCCAAATGTAATTTTATTATTTTTATGAATTTCAAGTTGTGAGAAACTTGGCGGTATAAGGATAGTAACTCCAGGAATACCCCCATCCCTTATCAAAACATTTGATAGCCTTCCAAAAACACTAGTTTTAATTTTACTATCAATGTGTTTTAAAAAAACTGCTAAATCTTCTTTATTCTTAGGTATATATAAACATGAGGCCTTTCCGCCAACTTTTAACCATGTTAAATTTTCAAGGGATTTATCAAAGAAAATCTTTCCCTGAATCAAATTACTATTAATTAAATCATGAAATTGAGACATGCTCTTTACCCAAATCATTTAAATAATTATTAGCTAACTCAGAAATGTTTCCTGCGCCCATAAATATTACTGTTTCTCCTTTTTTAACTTCATTATTTAGAAAATCTTCAACTTTTTTAAAATTATTAAATGCAAGAGTTTTAGTTTTAGAATTTTTTTGTATACTTACAGCCAAACTATTAGCATTAATATTTTTTATTTTTTTTTCGCCAGCTGCATATACTGGAAGAACAATAACAAAATCAGAATTTTTGAAACTTTTAGAAAATTTATCAAATGTTTGCTCTATTCTAGAAAAGCGATGTGGTTGTACAACAGTAATTACTCTTCTATTTGATAAATCTCTTAATGCCTTTAATGAAGCTTCAATTTCTGTTGGATGATGAGCATAGTCGTCAAAATATTTTTTTTGATCCAATGTTTTTATTAATGTCATTCTCCTTTTTACACCTTCAAAACCTCTCAATGCTTGGCGAATAAATTTAAAACTTATTCCAGTTCTATGAGATATTGCAATTGCTCCTAGAGCATTAAGTAAATTGTGTCTTCCGTGCATTGGGAATTGAATATTTTTATATATTTTTCTCTTTTCATTTATATTTTTAATTTCAATATCAAAAGTTTGTCCTTGCCTATTAATTCTAATATTTTTTGCCTTATAATTAGCTCTTGCATTTGTTCCATAAAAGAAATGATCAGATCTCTTTTGTTGGGTTGCTATTTTATATAATTTGTCATCATCAGAACAAATAACAGAAAACCCAAAAACAGATATGTTGTTAATATATTGTTCAAATGCATTTTCAAGATTCCTCATATTATTGTAGAAATCTATATGTTCATCATCAATTGAAGTTATTAACCCGCTAAAAGACGGTAATTTAATAAAACTTCCATCAGACTCATCTGTTTCAACTATCATCCAATCACCTAAACCTAACCTAGTGTTAGATCCAAGAGAATTTATTATTCCCCCATTTATAACGGTAGGATCTAATTCAGATTTTACAAATATTTCAGAAATAATTGATATTGTTGTAGTTTTACCGTGGCTTCCGGCTACTGTGATTGTTTTTTTCATTCTCATTAATTCTGCAAGCATTTCTGCTCTACTTATCAATGGGATTTTAATCTTTATGGCCTCTTTTATTTCAACATTTTGTTTTTTTATTGCGGATGAATAAACGATTAATGATGAGCCTTTAATATTGCTAGCATTATGTCCAATTTTAATTTTTATACCTAATTTCTTTAATCTAACGACATTTGATCCTTCCTTTTGATCTGAGCCTGTTACTTCATATCCTAAATTGTGAAGTATTTCAGCTATACCGCTCATTCCTATGCCTCCTATGCCAACTAAAAAAATTCTTCCTTTTTTATTAAGATGGTCCATTTTTAACCTATAACCTTTTCAGCAAAATCAGCAATATTTGACGATGCATTAGGCATCCCAAGTGATTTAATATTTATAGAAAGTTTTTCACGCTTGTTTGAATCATTAATTAATTCTAGGATTTTGTTAGATAAAAATTGGGGATTAAGATTGTTTTGATCACATACAATTGCTGCATTTGCTAACTCAAAATTTCTTGCATTATGTTCTTGATCTCCATCAAGTGTATTTGGCAAAGGAATAAAAATACATGGCTTACCGCATATAGCCATCTCACTTAAAGTTGATGCTCCAGCTCTAGAAATAACAATATCTGATTGGTTTATTAACTTTGGTAGATCGTAAAAAAATTCACTAACATTATGTCTTATTTTATTTTTTGAAAAATAATCTGTTAAGAAATTAATATCTTCTTTTCTGCATTGTTGAACAATATTCAAATTTTGAAATATTTCTGATGGTAGATAATTCAGTGACTTAGTAACTAATTCTGTTAGGAAGGCCGCTCCATGACTACCGCCAAAAATTAGTATACTAATATTTCTTTTATCAAATATCTTTTTTTCGTCTTTATACTTAACTATTTCTTCTCTAACTGGATTACCCAAGAAATTATGGTTATTAATATTTTTAGGTGCCTTTATTCTTGTATTTTTAAATCCATTTGAAACACCATCAGAAAAAGAACATAATAAACTATTTGCTCTTCCAAAAATCGTATTTTGTTCATGTATTATTATTTTACGACCTAATAACTTTGAGGCTAGCAAAGGAGATAAACTCGGATAACCTCCAAAGCCAATAGACAATATTGGTCTAGTCAAAATTATCCAAAAAAGAGAAACAAAAAATCCTAATAATAATTTAAAGGCCACCTGTGGCCATTTTATAAAACCTTTATTTGTAAAGGTATCTGATGGAACAAGAATAATTTTATCGGCTTTAAAATTATCTAAGAATTTTTTTACTCTTTTATCGGTCAGTAAGATTATTCTATAGTTTCTTTTCCTTAATTCATTAGAAACAGCATCAGCTGAAAATAAGTGACCACCTGATCCTCCTGCAGCAATCATTATGTAAGGTTTATTTTTCATAAATATTTAACATTGATTAATTTTTTAATTTATCTGGCGTCTTTAAATCATTTGTTTTTTTTGTTAATGCTAAAAACATTCCCATTGTAATGCCCATAGCCAGCAATGAAGAGCCTCCATAGCTAATAAAAGGTAAAGTCATTCCTTTTGCAGGTATTAAACTTAAATTTACTGCTATATGTATTAGGGCTTGAAGCCCAAACAAAATAATTAATCCAGATGAAGCAAGTTGATTGAAAAAATTATTTTGATTCATAGATCTTGTTAATCCTCTCATTATTAATATTAAATATAAAAACATCAGCGACATAGTTACTATTAAACCATTTTCTTCAGCAATTGCTGCAAAAACAAAATCTGTATAAGCATCAGGAAGATGATATTTAACCCAACTTTCACCAATACCTTTTCCAAAAATTTGTCCATTTTCAATAGCATCAATAGCAGCTTGAGTTTGTGTCAGTTTTGAATTAACCGCACCTCCTCCAAACCATATTTCTATCCATGAATCTAATCGCGAAGCAAAATGCGGGAAATTAAAATAAAAGAAAATTATTGATATCATAGAAATTAAACCAGCTGGAGCTATTATTACCCAAGGGAACCCCTGTACAAATACCAAGCATAGAATTGTTATAAATAACAATATAGTTTGCCCTAGATCAGGTTGGAGCATTAAAAGTGTAGCAACTAAAATAAATAGTAATCCTGGAATTAAACTGTATTTATTATTTTGCTCTTCTTTCGATCTGGCAAAAAACCAAGCTGATAAAATAATTAAACAGGGTTTCAAAAATTCTGAAGGTTGAATCGTAATTATTCCAAAAACTGATATCCACCTTGACGCCCCCCCACTCGAAAAGCCAATAACAAGCGTTAATAAAACCCCTAACAAACTGAATACAAATAGGATAAGGGATATTTTTCGAGTAAACTCTTTTGGTAATATTGATATTGTCACCATTAAAGCCACAGAAATAAATAGAAAAACTGATTGTTTAATTAAAAAATAATATTGATTAGCTTTTAGATGTCCCGCTTCTACTGGACTAACTGCCAACGAAAAGAATAAACCACTTAACCCAAGAAAGATTACACCAAATAACATATACCTATCTACTGTGAACCACCATTCACCGACTGGACCTGTATTGGTTCGTGAAATTCTTAACATTTTACCATTAAATTATTCACTATTTTAGTGAATTTATTTCCTCTTTCCTGATAATCAATAAATTGATCTTGTGAGCTACATCCAGGAGATAAAAGAATACAACCTCTTTGACTTTTTAAAACTTCCTTGTAGGCAGATTTAGTTGCACTTTCTAAATTATACGATACTTCAAATTTAACTTTTTTCGGTATTATTTGACTGAGTTGATCAGATGAAGATCCAATCAAGTAGATTTTTTTAATATTTTTATTAGATAAATCTAATTTACTTAGATCATTGTTTTTCGATAACCCGCCAAGAATCCAATATATATCTTTAAACTGACTTGCGGCAAAGTTGGCTGCTGCAGGATTAGTTGCTTTAGAATCATTAATAAAGCTAACGCCATCACGTGAACAAACTTCATAAATTCTATGATTAAGATTCTTAAATTTTGTTAATTGATTTATCACAAAATTTCGATCAACATCTAAAATATCCGTTACCTTGATTAAGGCTGGTAAAAATTTTTTAATTATTCCATTTTGAGAAATTTTATTACTCAGATCATTAAATTCATTATCTTTAAATAATACATGCTTTGGAGAAGGATTAATTTCCTTTAATATTTTTTCTGATAAATAAAAATCATCAAAAATTGCATAATCTGTATTTCTTTGATTTAGAAAAATTTTTGTTTTTGTTTTTTGATATTCTTCATAGGATTCATATCTTTCATTGTGATCTTCATGAACATTTAATATAACCGATATATCCGCTCTAAACTGATCAATTAACTCCAATTGAAAGGATGAAACCTCTAAAATAATAATATCAAATTCATCTGCATTTATAGATAAGACCGGTATACCTATATTTCCGGCTATAGAGCTTTTTAGGCCTGATTTTTGGAGTATTTCATTTAAAACGGATACAAATGTTGATTTACCATTTGTTCCAGTTACAGCGATAATCTTTTTTCTAATTCCTAAACTTTTTAGCTCTTGGTAAAAAACCTCTAAATCGCCAACAACCTTTATTTTATTTTTTTTAGATTCTTTAATAATAAAGGATTCAGCACCAAAATTTAATGCAATACCTGGTGATGATATTAATAAATCAATCTTTTCCCATGGCCATTTTCTTGGTTCATTAAACTCATATCCTTTTTTTTCTAATTCTTTTCTTTTTTTCTCACAATCATCCCAAATAAAAATATTTTTTTTACTTTTAAGTTTTTCATATGAAGAAATGCCACTTTGCCCTAAACCATAAATAATAATATTTTCATAATTCTCTAACATTATTCATTTTACCTTATTTTCAATGTCGCTAATCCAATTATCGCCAGTACAAAAGATATGATCCAAAATCTAATTACTATTGTTGACTCAGACCAACCTTTCTTTTCAAAATGATGGTGTATCGGAGCCATTCTAAATACTCTCTTTCCAAAAACTCTATAAGAAAAAACCTGAATTATTACAGACATTGCTTCAAGAACAAAAATACCGCCAATAACTATTAAAACTAGTTCATGTTTAGTAATTACAGCTATAGAGCCTAAAATAGCACCCAAAGATAGTGAGCCCGTATCCCCCATAAAAATCATAGCTGGAGGAGCGTTAAACCATAAAAAACCTAGACAGCTTCCCAAAAGTGCGCAACATAAAATACTTAACTCGCCTGAATTGGGTATATAATTTATTCTTAAATATTCCGAAAACACTAGATTACCAGATAGATATGTAATTAAGCCAAAACTAGCTATTGCAATCATTATTGGGACTATGGCTAATCCATCTAATCCATCCGTTAAATTAACTGCATTTGATGTTCCGACAATGACAAAACTTGTAAAACAATAATAAAGAATTAATCCTAAGAAAAAAACACCATTCACAAATGGAATTGATATACTGAAGACTAATTCTGCAGACGACTGCAAAGAAATTAAAAAAATTAAAACAAAAGAAGATAAGATTTGTAATAAAAACTTATTTTTTGATGAAATTCCTTTTGGGTTTTGATCCTTAATTTTTTTTCTGTCGTCAATATAACCAATCAAACCAAATAAAATTGCAGATAAAATAACTATCCACATAAAACTATTAAAAATATCTCCCCAGATTAGTGTGCTAATTAAAAAACTAAAGAGAATTAGCAATCCTCCCATAGAAGGTGTCCCTTTTTTTGAATATAAATGACTTTTTGGCCCATCCTCCCTTATAGGCTGACCATTGCCTTGCTTGCTAAGCATGGCATTTATAAACTTTGGTCCAATAAGTAAAACAATTAGCAGTGATGTTATTATCGCACAGCCAGCTCTAAAAGAGAGATATGTAAATAAGTTCACTCCTGGAAAATCAAAGTTTAATAATTGAATTAGGTATAACAGCATCAAGCAATCTTTCTTATAGGTTTTTGAGCATTTATCTCTTCAATTATTTTTGCAAAATTAATTTTTGATGATGCTTTAAGCATTACAGTATCGTTATTATCAAATAGATCTTGTAAATTAAGAATAACTTGATCAACATTTTGAAAAAGAGCACCTTTCTTTTGAAAATCAATTTTTTCCCATAAATATCTAATTTCTTCACCTACAGCATAAACAATATCTATAGATGTATTATTTATTAATTGAGCAATTTTCTTATGATAATTTTCAGAAAATTTACCTAACTCCATCATATCTCCAATCAATAAAACTTTTCTTGAACAAGAATCAGAGTTTAGTTTACTAAAGGATGCTATAGCGGCTTCCATTGAGTTTGGGTTTGCATTAAAACTTTCATTAATTATTGATAATGATTTACCAAGGAAGTTTAAATTAAATGTGTTTCCTCTACCTTCAATATTTTTAAAATTCGATAGTTTCTTTATGAATTTTTCAGTTGGATTATTTGTAATTATACAAGTCATTAATGCAGGTAAAGTGTTTAAAGCCATGTGTTCACCAGACACCGCTAATGTATAATTTATTGTTTTATCTTTAATTTTTACTGTAAGCACATTGCTATTATCTATTTCAATATTCTCTTTTAGATAAATGTCAGAGTCTTCTAAAACGCCAAAAGTTGAAATATTTAAACTTTTATTTTTAATTATATTTATATCTAAATCTGATTTTAGGTTTTCATTAATTATTAAACTTCCGTCATCGACAATACCTTTTGCAATCGATAGCTTTTCTTCTATTAAATCTTTTTTTGAGTTAAAATTACCTATATGGGCTTCTCCTACATTATTAACAATACCAATATGAGGCTTAATAAGATTTGTTAACTTTAATATTTCATCTTTATTATTCATACCGATTTCAAATACAGCGTAATCAACGTTTATTGGCATTCTTGAAAGAGATAAAGGTACGCCTAAATGATTATTGAATGATCTTTCAGATTTGTGAACTCTGCCATAATCAATCAAACAACTTGATATCATCTCTTTTAATGTTGTTTTGCCTGAACTTCCTGTTATTCCTATTATTTTGGCTTTAGTTCTTTGACGAGCATAATTGGCTAACTCATTAAGCGCTTTATAAACATCATTAACAAAAATTACCTTTTTTGAATTAATAAGAGATGGTCTATTTGAAATTGCGGAGCAGGCTCCTCTGTTTAGGGCATCTTCAATAAAATCATTTCCATCATTATTTAAGCCAGGTAAAGCAAAAAAAATGTCACCTTTATTTAATGTTCTAGTATCAATTGAAATACCTGAAGCAGACCAATCACAGCTACCATGCCCATTAATTATACCAAGCACCTCTTTACCATTCCATAATATCTCAGCCATTTAACTACCTATCACTTCTCTTATTATCTCTTGATCAGAAAAAGGAATTTTTTTATCATCAATAATTTGAAACTTTTCATGGCCTTTGCCAGCAATTAAAATTGAGTCACCTTTTTTACCTTGATTGATTGCCGTAATTATAGCTTCTTTTCGATTAGGAATTTCTAAAGCTGACGGACAAGCTTCTAATATTGCCTTTCTAATTTTCTCAGAATCTTCATTTCTTGGGTTGTCATCTGTAATAATTACAACATCTGCAAAATTTTCTGCTATTTCTCCCATGATAGGTCTCTTAAATTTATCTCTACCTCCTCCACAACCAAAAACGAGAGTTATCTTATTTTCTGTAAGCTCTCTTAGAGAAAATAAAGCTGCAGTTAATGCATCTGGAGTATGAGCATAATCAACATAAATCTTTGCTTTTATTTTGCTCAATCCACAGAACTCAAGTCTTCCAGGAATTGGCCTAAGATCTTTTAACTGCTCAAAAACTTTTTCTGATGGTGAACCTGAGGCTATTGCTAATCCTGCTGCACATAAAATATTCATGGCCTGAAAATAACCTTCAACCTTAAGAGGAATTGAAAATTGTCTACCACTATATTTAAAGATCATTTCCATTCCAGACTCTGTTGGAATCAACCTTCTCAAATTAAGTGCATTCGCTGACTCGCCAACCTCTATTACGCCTTTTCCACTTGCATTTATAATTGAAGATAATTCTCTGCCTTCTTCGGTATCAATACAAATAACTGAATAGTTATCTTTAGGAAGTATTTCTGTAAAAAGACGTTTCTTTGCATCAAAATATTCTTCCATAGTTTTGTGATAATCGAGATGGTCTTGGCTAATATTTGTGAATCCTGCTGCTCTAATTTTAACATTATCAATTCGATATTGCGATAAACCATGGCTTGAGGCCTCTAAAGCTAAATGTGTAAAGCTTTGATTATATAATTTTTCTAATGTCTTATGTAACAAAACGGGGTCTGGGGTAGTGATATTTGTATCTTGTATTTCTTCATTTCCAATAATACCTAAAGTACCAATACTAGAAGATTTCAATCCCATTAAATTCCAAATTTGTTGTAAAAAATTTGTTGTAGATGTTTTTCCATTAGTTCCTGTAATTGCACAAACTGTCTCAGGAGAATTATTAAAAAAAATTGATGCAATATAGGATAAATATTTTCTTGGATTTTCATCTTTGATTAATGGAATATCTAATTTTAAATCAGAATCTGCAGAAGTTACAACGACACTAGCACCTTTTCTAATTGCTTCATCGATAAAATCTTCACCACGATTTATTTCTCCTTGAATAGCTACAAAAATATATCCTGGCTTAACTTTTCTACTATCGCATGTAACGCCTTCAATAATAACATCTGAAGGTAAATCATCTTTTATATCTTTTAATGAAATCATTAATTATCTGCCCTAGCATGCTCTTGAAAAGCACTAAAATTATTTTGAATTGGAATATTTAATTGAGGAGCTATTAATTTTATAATTTCACCAGCAGCAGGTGCAGCATTCCAGTATGCTGAAGAACCTCTTACATCTTTTTTTCCTTTTGGATTATCTAGACTAACTAAAACAATATACTCAGGATCATTTCCTGGAAAAGCACCTACGAAACTAGTCATCCTTCCGCAATAACCCCCTGTGATACAAGGTTTGTCTGCAGTTCCAGTTTTACCAATAACATTATATCCATCTACATCAGCTTTTTTTCCAGAGCCATTCTTAACGACTTCACGCATAACATAACGCATACTTTTGCTTACATCAGAACTAATTAATTTAGCGTTAGTTTTATAACTTTTATCTCTAGGATATAATGTTGGTTCTATTAAATATCCTCCATTAACAACTGCAGCAACAGCTGATGCAAATGATAAAGGCACTACACCTAAGCCCTGACCAAAGGATATCTGTTCCATTGATAATTCATTCCACCTCTCTGGTAGACTTGGCTTTCCCATTTCATAAAGTTCAATAAATTGCTCATCAAGTAACCCTGTTTCAGATAAAAATCTTTTTTGTGCTTCTAATCCAACAATATGAGCAATTTGAGCCATACAAATATTTGAAGAGTTGATGAGACATTGTGCAGCATTCAAATATTGCACCTTACTCTTACGATAATCTGAAAGGCATTTTTTTCGACTTTTATTAATGCATTTCCATACATCAAACTCATTGGATAGATTGATTTTTTCTTCTTCTAGAGCCATAGCCAGTGTAAATATTTTCATTACTGAACCAAGCTCATAACTTCCTTGTATAACTCTGTTAAATCTCTGATTAGCTGTTTTTGATTGTGAACGATTATTAATTATATTTGGATCAAAATTAGGAAATGATGCTAGAGCTATAATTTCCCCATTTTTTGCGTTAAGAACAATACCAAAACTTGCTTCTGCATTATACTGAATAATTGCATTTTCAAGGGTATTCTCAAGATGATTCTGAACATTTAAATTTATTGATAAATTTATTTTATCATTTTTAATTTCATTCTTGTATAACCATCTTTCAAAACCAGATGAAGATTTCTGATCAAAATCTCGGTTTGAATGACCAAGAATATGTGATGCCAATGACTTACTGGGGTAAACTCTTCTCCAAACTTTATGGAATTCAACTTCTGCAACACCGGTGTTTAGAATATCATATTGTTGTTTTTCACTTATATCGTTAGCAATTTCTACATATTTCCCACTTGAAAGTCTTTCCAGTAATTCTTTCGGTTCTTCTTTTAGGTAAGGGGATAATTTATTTGCTGCTTTATGAACATCAAAATTATTAAAAGAAGATCTCTTAACTACGGCAGCTCTGGTAGTTTTAAAAGTGGTGACTAAGAGATTTTTACCAGTCCTATCATAAATGTCCGGTAATGGTTTTTTCGTTGATAAAGCAAGAGAAAATTGAGGTTCACTGATTACATCACCTGGAAAAACAGATAAGAATGTATTTCTGGCAGAAAAAATAACAAAGAAAAAAACAAAGAAATAAACTGCAATTTTTAATCTTTCTTTTCCAATTGCAATAGGATCCTTTGATATAGAAAATTTATTGGTCTTCTGATCATTGATCAATAGGTGCTGAATATCATCACCAACTATTATTTTATTATGTGCTTTTGATTTAGACATCCTAATTAACCTCATCTTTATTGTGAGAGTTAATTAAAATCTGATTACCTGTAACTGGTTTTAGATTTAGGCTTTTAGAATATCTGTTTGCTAATTTCTCTAAATTCTTAGGACTTGTTATTATAGCCCATTCAGTAATTAACTGAGTTTCACGATTTTGTTCATCTAAAATTTCATTTTCAATTTTATAAATTTTCTTTTCTAATTTAATGACATCATAACTAACATTGTAATGATAGATATTAATCATCAAAAAAATTGCGAGGCTAAAAAATGAAATTATTCTCAACATTCTATACCTCCGTAATTAATAAAATTATGGGATGAATTTAATTGACTTAACATAAGTGATGATCTGAAAGCCCATCTTAACTTTGCTGATCTTGATCTTCTGTTTTTCTTAACCTCACCTTCGGATGGCTTTATTACTTTTCTGTTTTCATACACAAAAGCCTTATCAGGATTTTTAGGATCATATTTTTTTAAAGATATAGAATTTTCTTTAATAAAGTTTTTTACAATCCTATCTTCTAGAGAATGGAAAGAAATAACTACTAACCTTCCTTTCTCAGAAAGAACTTTCTCAGTCGAAATTAATGCTTCATATAGATCCTTAAGCTCATTGTTAATATATATTCTTAATGCTTGAAAAGTTTTAGTAGCAGGATGAATTTTTCTATTTTTTGTTTTTTTTACATTTAAAACTATTTCATTTAAATCAAATGTAGTTTTGATTTTCTTAATTTTTCTTTTATTGACAATTGCCTTTGCAATTTTTCTTGAGCTTCTTTCTTCACCAAAATAATAAATTATATCAGCTAAAGAATTTTCACTTAACGAGTTTATTATATCATATACCGTCTCTCCGGTCTGAGTCATGCGCATATCTAAAGGTGCATCAAATTGAAAAGAAAACCCTCTTTCGGGAGTTCCTAGCTGCATTGAAGAGATTCCTAAATCCAGTAGAATTCCATCAATTTTGTTAATACCAATAGAATGAAGGTGTTGAGATAAATTACCAAAACTTCCATTAATTGATAAAAATTTATTACCATATTGGTTTTCAAGATCTCTACATAACTCAATTGCAGTTGGATCTTTATCAATTCCAACAACTCTACAATCTGCACTTTCTAAAATTTTTCTTGAATGACCTCCTGCTCCTAAAGTTCCATCTAGATATACACAACCGTCAGAAGGATTTAATATTGAAAGAACTTCTTCACACATTACAGGTTTATGATGAAGCTCTTTTTTTGACATCACTCATCAACCTGAGAATTTTTTGAAAAATTAACGGATGGCCCTATCAAGTCTCTATTTTGAAGCGCCTTTATTCTAGCATCAGTTTTAAAGCTTTCAAAAGCAGATGGTTCCCACATTTGAAATTTTTGCCCTATACCCGCAAATGTTACCTTATCTTTTAATCCTGCGTGTTTCATTAAAGACCCAGGAAGAGACACTCTGCCATCCTGATCATAGTTAAGTTGATACGTCTCTGAAAAAAGAGCAGTAGCTAATGCATCAGTTTCTTCTGCAAAGAGCTGCATTTTTTCTATACTTTGAGCAATTTGATTGATTAAAGACTCGCCGCCGCCATCAATGGATTGAGTTGTAAATGATGGATATAAATAAACTCCAGCAAATCCTTGGTTTTCAAGAACTGATCTAAATTGAGATGGAATTGAAACCCTTCCCTTAACATCAATCTTGTTAACTGTGTTTGACAAAAAAATATTCATTTATACTCCCATTAAACGCACGCATGGCGCTATATTATGGGTTAGCATGGGATTTTATGGGAGTCAATGGTTAAAAATGGATAATATATGAAAAATTAAGGTTATCTGTGGATAACTTTTTGTTAAAATTTATTAAAATAATGTATTTTTTGTCAGATGGCTTATAAGCCGGGTTCTGTATCCACAAAGTGGTGATGATCATTCATCTTGGACTTATGTTACCATAAATCTCTAGCAACCTACCCGAATAGTATAAAAAGAGACATTTATATCACTATTCCTATTTGGTTTTGCTCCCAGTGGGGTTTGCCTTGCCAAATATGTTACCATATTTGCGGTGCGCTCTTACCACACCTTTTCACCCTTACCAAAATGGCGGTATATTTTCTGTGGCACTTTCCCTGAGGTCGCCCTCGCCGGGTATTACCCGGCACTGTGTCTCTTGGAGCCCGGACTTTCCTCACATAGAAGTGCGATCATCCAGCCATCTGACTATATTTTTCTATTAAAAAACAATAATTTGGTCAAGAAGTAATCTTATGCTTTTGCACTTGGTCTAGAATTAAGTCTCTCATAATAATTTTTAAGATTAATGCACTCCTCAGGAATTTGAATCTTTGGCCATTTGGCAAAATCAAAACAAATGAGCGCAGAAATATCGGCAATAGTATATTTGTCTAGACACATAAACTCTTTATCTTGCATTTGTTTGTCAAACCAGCGTAGCATTTTTATAACCCTTGGACGGCTTGCTTCTGACCATTCTTTAACTTGATCTTCCAAAGCTGCCATTGCAGGATGCCCATGCCTATAGGTATTAGCAATACTTATCATAAGTAACAGCTCTAGCCTTCTTTGCCACATTTCAATAATAGCTATTTCCTCTGGATTACTTCCCATTAAACTTGGCTCTGGGTGCAAAGCCTCAAAATACCTACAAATAGCTATAGATTCAGTTATACATGTTCCATCATCTAACTCTAAAGTGGGGATTTGGGATAAAGGGCTTAATTTTTTATAATCATCTTTTTTATGCTCTCCCTTCATAATATCAATTTGTTTTGTTGGAACCTCTATCCCTTTTTCATAAAGGAATACCCTTACTCTTCTTGGGTTTGGTGCTGGAATAAAATCGTATAAAATCATCTAAACCTCTTTTTAAAAATTTATTAATTCATTCTATTAAGAAAATTTAACTTGACCATAAGTTTTTCAAAATATTAAGAGTATATATATTCATTATGGAGGATAAAATGACAATAAGCTTCAAAGATAAAGTTGTGATTGTAACTGGAGCGGGAGGTGGATTGGGAAGAAGTCACTCTCTAGAATTTGCAAAAAGAGGAGCAAAAGTTGTTGTAAATGATCTTGGAGGCTCTGTTGATGGATCAGGAGGTTCATCTGATGCGGCCAATAATGTTGTAAAAGAAATCACTGAAGCTGGAGGAGTAGCTATCCCAAACGGTTCATCTGTCACTGATGATGATGGCGTAAAAAATATGGTTGATCAAACAATGGATGAGTTTGGTCGAATAGATATACTCATAAACAATGCAGGAATATTAAGGGATAGGTCTTTTACTAAAATGACTATAGAAGACTTTACTCTTGTAACAGATATCCATTTAATGGGATCAGTCAAACCTACAAAAATGGTATGGGAAATTATGAAAGAGCAAAATTATGGTAGAATTTTAGTTACCACTTCATCTACAGGCTTATACGGAAACTTTGGTCAATCAAATTACGGAGCTGCAAAACTTGGTGTTGTAGGGTTTGTAAATACTCTTAAACTTGAAGGACAAAAATATAATATTAATTGTAATGTCTTATGTCCGGTGGCATACACTAGAATGACAGAAAATCTTATGCCCCCTGAAGCTGAACAGCTTTTGACCCCAAGAAGCGTTACTCCTGCAGTTATTTATTTATCAAGTGAGAATGGTCCCACAGGAACAATTTTGTGTGCTGGTGCTGGCGTATATTCTGTTGCTAAGATAATGGAAAGCGATGGAGAAAATCTTGGTTTGGAAGCATCGGCTGAAGATTTAGAAAAAAATTGGGATAAAATCTCTGACTTCTCTGAAGCCAAGCCATTCTTTAATGGTGGAGAACAAACTGGTAAAGTATTAGAAAAAGCAATGAAGGGAATTTAGTTGGATATCAATTATTCAAATCCAGTAAATTTTAAACTTAAAGATTATGATGAAAAGCCTGAAATATATAATTTAGGTTTTAGGGAGTATGATGCACGTTGGTTATATCCTGAACAAATTAATTTAGCAGGTATTCAAAAAATTGGACTAGGCTTAGGTAAACTTATCAAACAATCTAATAATAATGGCAAAATTTCTGTAGGACATGATTTTCGATCCTATTCTGAAGAAATAAAAGAAGCTCTTATTGGAGGATTAATAGCCTCTGGAGTTGATGTTTATGATGTAGGTTTAACAATTTCTCCTGGAGCTTATTTTTCTCAATATTTACTCGATTGTGATAATGTTGCGATGGTTACAGCTAGCCATAACCCTAATGGTTGGACTGGAATAAAAATGGGGAATGAAAAGACTCTCACCTTTGGTCCAGATCTAATTAATGACTTAAAAAAAGTTATAGAAGAGAAAGACAATGCTTCAAATAAGCCTGGAAACTATAATTTTAGAAATATCAATAATGAATATCTCACAGATCTTATTTCAAAATACAAAATAAATAGAAAAATTAAAGCTGTAGTAGCATGTGGAAATGGGACAGCAGGTCTTTTTGCTCCTAAAGCTCTTAGTTCATTAGGTGTTGAGGTTATTCCGCTGCATTGCGATTTAGATAGCTCATTCCCCAATTATAATCCTAATCCTGAAGACTTAATAATGTTAAAAGATTTAGGAAAACATGTTTTAGAAAATAATGCAGATATAGGTTTTGCATTTGACGGTGATGGAGATCGCGTAGGTGTAGTTGATAATAACGGACAGGAAATATTCGCAGATAAAATTGGGCTACTAATTGCTCGAAATTTATCCTTGGAAAATTCAAATTCAAAATTTGTAGTTGATGTTAAGTCTACTTCCCTTTTTCTGACTGATGAAATTCTTAAAAAGAACAATTCTGAAATTGTATTATGGAAAACTGGTCACAGTTATATTAAAAGAAAAACAACTGAGATAAATGCTACAGCTGGTTTCGAAAGATCCGGTCATTTCTTTTTCAATAACCCCATAGGTCGAGGGTATGATGATGGTATTTTGTCTGCACTTGAAATTCTAAAAATACTAGACAATAACAAAAATAAAAAACTTAATGATTTATACAATGAGCTCCCTATCACCTTCTCCTCACCAACTATGTCTCCAAAATGCCCTGAAGAAAAAAAATATGATGTTGTGGATAAAATAAAAAATATTTTTCAAAATAAAATGAAAAACAATCAGCCTTTAGCAGGACAAAAAATACTATCTATCTTAACTGTAAATGGAGTTAGAATTCACCTTGAAGATGGCTCATGGGGTTTAGTAAGAGCTTCATCAAATTCACCAAATCTTGTTGTTGTGTGTGAAAGCACAGTATCCGAAGAAAGAATGAAAGAAGTATTTCATGGTCTTAATAGTGAATTAATAAAATTTGAAGAAATTGGTGATTATGATCAGAAAATTTAAAAAAGCTCTAGATACATCCTTATTGATGTAAAAAGTAAAAAAATCGCAAATAATCTAGTTAATGTTTTCTTAGGTAGTGAGTGTGCATATTTTGCTCCGAGAGGAGCTGAGATAGCAGCTAAAGGAGCTATTAATATTAAACCTAATAAATTTACATACCCCAATGAACCAGGAGGTAAATCAGCTACAAACAAACCAGTAATGATAAAAAATAATGTCCCTGGTATAGATAGAAAAAAACCTAGACCTGCTGAAGTTCCTACAGCTTTATGAATAGGAACACCATATAAAGACATGATACTTACATTAAATGTTCCCCCTCCAATACCAAGCATAGAAGAAAACGAACCAACTAATAACGGAATATTGTGGCTAAAAAAACCTGAAGGTAATTTATTTCCTAATCTTAAATTGTCATTTTGTGTTAATAAATGAATACAAACCAATAAAGCAATTGTTGCAAAAAATAATGTCAAATAAAAACCAGATATCAATCCAGCGATAGTTGCGCCAATAGCAGATCCTATTAAAGTTGGCATTATCCATTTTTTTATAATTGAGAAATCAACTGCATTATTTTTTTTATGCGCCACATAAGAACGCCACCCTGTTGGTATAATGATAGCAAGAGATGTTGCTACAGAGACATGCATTATAATTTCGTTTGAGAAACCAAGAGATGATAGTACATGATAAAGAATTGGAACAATTATTATTCCTCCACCAACACCTAAAAGCCCTGCTATAAAACCAGATAATAATCCTGAAAAAATTAAGGCAAAAATAAAAGGTAAAAGACCAATGCCATTGTAATACATTAAGCTGCCTCTTTGTGAATTTCTTCAATTTTAATTAAAGCTTCCTTGATAACATTGATATCACTTTTTCTCTTTGGAGCATTCTCAGATAAATGACTTCTCCAAAATTTTGCTCCCTTAACTCCATGAAAAAGACCAAGCATATGTCTTGTTATATGATTTATATATGTCCCCTTTGCGATTTCAGATTCTATATAAGGTATCATCTCTCTAGCAATATCAAATCTGGAATGATCTTGTTTTTTTGCTTCATAGAAAACATGATCAATATCTGTTAACATAAACGGATCTAGATATGCTGCCCTTCCCATCATAATGCCGTCGGGATCATACTGATTTGAATTTAATTCTTTTTTAGCTTCTTCAATTGAATTAATTCCTCCATTCAAAACCACATTTAATTCCGGCCATTTTCTTTTTATCAATCTAACCAAATCATAATCTAAAGGGGGAATTTCTCTATTTTTCTTAGGATCAAGTCCGTTTAAAATAGCTTTTCTTGCATGTATAATTATTGTTTTGATTCCTATTGCATTTAACCTCTCAATCATAGCCGGTAAAACCTCATAAGGATCATCATCATCGAGACCAACTCTACATTTAACAGTAACAGGAATACTTACGGACTTAATCATTAATCCTAGGCAAGCTTCAACTAAATCTAAATCACTCATCAAACATGCCCCAAAGTTTCCTTCTTGAACTCTTTTTGATGGACAACCAAGATTAAAATTGATTTCATCATATCCGAAATCTTCACCACATTTAGCGGCATATGCAAGATTTTTCGGATTACTGCCTGCTATTTGAAGTGCAACTGGGTGCTGAGATTCATCAAATTTTAGAAAAAAGTCCTTATCGCCATATACTATAGCGTCAGAAACTACCATTTCACTGTACAAAAAAGCATTTTTAGTAAGTTTTCGAAAAAAATAACGGCAATGCCGATCCGTATAGTCAATCATTGGAGCTATGCAAAATTTATGTAACATATAGGTCTCTTTTTAAACCTTATTTAAATAACATATTTTTAATATTTTAGCTTGCGATTAACACTATAATGGTTAAATTTGCAATAATTCGGCTAATTCTTCTTATTTTAATGATGAAATAGCTGAAAAGAAATTAAAAATTTTGGGGGGATATATAATGAAATTTTTAACTAAATGTTTGTTAATGTTTGCTCTTATTTTGACAATGAACTTCAATGTTCAAGCTCAAGAAAGCGCTCCAACATTAGCAATTGAAGAAATAATTGTTACAGCAAGAAAAAAGGAAGAATCTATTCAAGATGTTCCTATGGCTGTAACCGCTATTACTGACCAATTGAATGAAGGTAGCGTTAGAAGAATTGAAGATATTCAAGCTTTTGCTCCAAATCTGTTTATTAACAGAACTCCTGGTATCGCAAGTGGTGCAGCTATAACTATTAGAGGTGTTGCATCTCTTGAAAGTGATAAAAGTTATGAACCATCAATTGGTGTTGTAATGGATGGTATGTTTTTAGGTACATCAAGTGGTGTTCTTTTGGATAATTTTGACATAGAGAGAATTGAGGTTCTTCGTGGACCACAAGGAACATTGTTCGGTAAAAATACAACAGGCGGTATTCTTAATGTTATTAGAACTCCTGTATCTCTTACTGATCTTGGAGTTGACGCTAGTTTAACAATTGGTGAGTTTGGAAGACAAGATCTTAAAACAGTGATCCAAGTTCCTATTATTGAAGATAAATTAGGTGTTAAAATATTTGCTGCAAGTATTGAACATGATGGTCATGTATATAATACATTCCTTGAAAAAGATGCTGGTGGCGATGACAAATTAAATTATGGTTTCACTACTTTATGGGAACCTAATGATCAATTTAGTCTAAAATTTCATTATGAAATAATGGAAGATAAAAGTGAACAAGGCTCTTATGTTAACAGAAACCGTGTTGGTGAATTAGCATGTACAATTACTCAAATTGGCTTTGATCCGCGTAATGGTTGTGAAATAAATGCAAATGATGGTCCAAATACAGTTGAATCAGATGGATCAAATTTTAGTGATAATGAATATGAATCAATGATTGTTACAGCTAATTACGACACTGAAAACTTCTTATACACTTACATATATTCGAACAGAGATATGGATGAACAAAATATGCAAGATTTTGATGGTTCACCTGCTCGTTTATTAAGAATGAATTTCTTTAATGATTGGGAACAAACAAGTCACGAATTCAGAGTAACATCACAATTCTCAGATAAATTTCAGTTTATCGCTGGTATCTATGATTGGGAGGCTGATTTTGCACAAAGATGGAATGTTTATGACTTATTTTATCAATTATCACGTTTAGGTGTTCCTCCTTGGCCTTTCGGTAGAAAAGGTGTTGCAGGATATGATGATGTAGATGTATGGGAAGATGACGTTGCTGGTAACAATGGGCAAACTCAAGTTACAGAATCTATAGCTGTTTTTGCTTCAGTTGACTGGTTTGTTACCGATCAATTGACAGTAACTGCGGGCTTCCGTTGGACTGAAGAAGAAAAAGACTTTGTCGGTGGTGCCTCAGCTCCTGGTTATTATCCTCTAAGAGGAGAACCATGGCCAGGAATATACAACCCAACATCATACTCAGCTAAATGGGATGAAACTACACCAAAAGTTGGACTTAGATACCAACCTAACGATGATGTAATGTATTATGCCACTTATAGTGAAGGCTTTAAAAGTGGTGGTTTCTTCGCTCGTCAAGCTAACTACGATATCTATCCTGGTTATGAACCGGAATATGTTAAAAATTATGAGTTTGGTTGGAAATCAACACTACAGGATGGAAGAGCAGTCTTTAATGGTGCTATTTTTAAATCTGAATACGATGATAAACAGGAATCTATTCTTATACCTGTTAACTTAGCAAACGTTGCTACAGTTATTCGTAATGCTGCATCAATGGAGATGACTGGTATAGAATTAGAATTAATGTATCAGGTTACTGAAGCTTGGGACCTTATGGTTACCTATGGTTATCTTGAAGCTGAGTACAAAGATTATCTTGCTGACCTAACAGGTGATGGAGTTATTACTGATAATTCAGGATTAATTCCTCGTAATACTCCAGAAAATACATTTGGGTTTACTACTTCATATACAGCTCAACTAGGTAATGGTGAATTAAAAGGTAGAGTATCGTATCGTTTCAGAGATGAAATGAATTCAGATTCTTCAAATAATCCATTGGGAGACCTAGATAGCATTGAAAATGTTAATGCTACGCTTAGTTATTCTGTCGATAATTACAGCATAACATTATGGGGTAGAAATCTTACTGATGAGAGAGAGCAAAGATGGGCTACGATTGGTGGTCTAACATCTAGAGGATGGTGGAATGAACCATCTACAGTAGGTGTAACCTTTAATGTTTCTTATTAATTAAATAAATATAGTAAATTAAATGGCTCGAAATTACTTCGGGCCATTTTTTTTGGTATTTATAAATTTTTTAAAAATTACCAAAGTTACACACCTTTAAAAAAAATTAACAAAAACTTCATAAAAAACTATGCGAAGAATCCATATTTTATGATAAGAATCGATAGATTAATTACATAAGAAATTTTATACAAATTTCATCATTATATTTTTTAAATAAAGGGTCAAAAATATGTTTCCTAAAAGCATTCTAAAGTTATCTAAAAAAGTAACTTTCTATTCTTTTTTTCTTTTCGCAATTTCAATTATTTTACCTCTAACTATTAGTGCTGAGCAAACTACAGGCGCTATTAGAGGCTCAGTATTTGATAGTTCTGGCAACCCAGTTTCAGGTGTATCTATTCAAATAACACATGTACCTTCTGGGACAAAGGCTTCAACAAGCACCAATAATACTGGTTCATTTTATTCAAGGGGCTTACGTTTAGGTGGTCCTTTTGATGTTAGAGCTACTAAAGATGGACAATCATCTTTACAATCAGGCATATATACGAGTCTGGGTGGTGAATATAATTTAAATATTCAACTTGGTGGAACAGGTATTGAAGAAATTATTGTAACAGGTCAGGCTGTTAATTTCGACACATTGGGAGTGGGACCTGGATCAACCTTCACTTCAGAAGATTTAGCGACCCTTCCCTCAATCGATAGAGATATAAAAGATATTGCGAGATTAGATCCTTTTGTGACCGTTGATAACGAAGGAAGATTGTCTTTCGCTGGTGGAATGCCAAGACTAATCGGTTTCATTATTGATGGCGTAAGCGCTAATGACTCCTATGGTCTTAGTAGTAATGCTTATCCAACAAATAGAATGCCTATCTCTATTGACCTTGTAGAGCAAGTATCAGTAAAAGTTGCAAATTATGATGCAGAGCTTGGAGAGGCACTTAGTGGAAACATTGTTTTAACAACTAAAGCTGGAACTAATGATTTTCATGGTTCTTTTACTGTTGAATCATCACAAAAAAGTGGTGATGAACCATTTGGTGAAAAAACTGATCAACCTGACCCTGATACTGAATTATTTTCTTTCACATTTAATGGTCCCATTATTAAGGACAAGTTATTCTTTTCTTTAGGATATGAAAAATATGAAGCATCAGACCCAATTTCTTTGCTTGGGTTTCAATCAGGTTCAGTAACTAAGGCTGAAGCTGATGCCGTTATTAAAGCCGCTATGGATGTAATTGGTTATGATGCAGGTTCATATAATAAAGCTCGTGAAGAAGAAGATGAAAAAACATTTTTAAGATTGGATGCTAATTTATCTGAAAATCATAATCTTACTTTTTCTTACAACCTTACTGAAGGCTCTACTGAGTCAGCTTACTTTAATAGAACTTGGGGCCTACCATTATCGAGTAACTGGTATAGAATTAACAAAGAATATGAATCAATGAAATTAGAGTTAAACTCGAATTGGACAGATAATTTTTCTACTAAAATTTTAATTTCAGATACAGATGTGAGTAATCCTAACACTCCTGTAGGAGCAACAACAATTGGTGAAGTTGGTATAAGAGTTGCCTCGGGCGGAACAGTATTTTTTGGACCTGATCAGTATCGACATGCTAATCAGATTGAAACAAACAGAAAACAATACGAAATTGCTGGGTATTATGATATTGGAAATCACGCATTAAAGCTTGGTTACAAAGTAGTTGAAAATGATATGTTTAATATGTTTTCAAGGAATAGTCTTGGTGAATATGATTATAACTCCATTGATGATTTTATTGCAGGTAATCTTAGAGAATTAGATTACAGAAACGCAGATACAAATAATCCTTTAGACGCAGCTGGTCGATTCAATATGGATTTCACAATAATTTATTTTCAAGATACCTGGGATATCTCATCCGACTTAACAGCAAGAATTGGTTTTAGGTATGAAGAAATTAGTATGGATTCTGTACCTAAAAAAAATACATTTTGGTATAATTGGACAGGCGATACATATAGACCTGCTCCTGAAAATGATGTGAGTTTAGATGGTGAAGATATTCTAATGCCTCGTTTCTCTCTAGATTGGCAAGCCCAAGATAATGTATTGGTTACATTTGGTTGGGGTGAGTTTAGTGGAAACCTTCCGCCAGTTTGGTATGGGGGACCATACATTGATACTGGTTTAGGCTTACCCGGAAACAAACTTAGAGCAAGAAGCAATAACTTACCAACTCCTGGTTCACCAGAAAGTTATCCTGGTGATGCTGCTTTAGCTCTTGTAAGAAACGAAATTGGGGATACCGGTGGTTATACTAATATGATGGATAAAGATTTTGGTATACCATCAATAACTAAATTACATGTAGGGGTAACAGCAGACTTAGACTCTAATTTAATTGGTCCTTTTACTTTAAGAGCTAATTATATGCACATGAAAGAAGAGGATCCTGTTGGAGCTTATATAGGTGGTTGTGATCCAAGAGGGAATGCACTAGCTGATAACAGACCGTTATATGGTGGATGTAGTTATGTTGGATATCTGACAACCTTTAAAGATGTAGAACCTGAAAGCGATATTTACAGTATTTCATTCGAAAAAACTTTTGATAATGGAATTGATTTATATCTATCATACGCTCATCAAGAAAGAGAAATGGCTCATGCGATGACAAGCTCTATAATCTTTTCAAGCGCAACAAGATATCCAGTATTTGATCATTTAACCCCTGTAAATTCTCCTTCACATTATGAGATAGAACATGCCTTTGATTATAAACTAAGTTGGCAAGGTAATATCTTTGGTGATTTAGAAACAAGTATTGCATTAAATGGTTTCAGGCAATCTGGTACACCTTTTAGTTATACATTCCTTGGGGATTTGAGTGGTTATAGAACTGATGGAGAAAATATTGATCTATTATATGTACCAAGTCTAAATGATCCAAATGTGCTTTATGCTGATGGGTTTGATCTTGAGGCATTTAATCAGTTTTTAGATGACTCTGGATTATCAGGTTATAGAGGGAATGCAGTACCAAGGAATAGTTTTAATAGTCCTTGGGAAGGTACTTTTGATGTGAGAATAGCTCAAGAACTTCCTACTGGTGGAATAAATGGAAAAGCAACATTCTTTGTTGATATCGAGAATGTTTTAAATCTCATAAATTCTGATTGGGGTGGATTTGAAAATTATGCTGGCGGGACAATGAATTCTAGAGGTGTTGTTGAAGCAGAAGTTGATGATCAAGGTCGGTATGTATACAAAAATTTTGATATTGATGGAGATCCAGTAAGAAAAATTGGAAAATCAGTATGGCAACTCAAAGTTGGCCTTAAATATGAATTCTAATTGAAAGCAATAATATTAAACAAGGGGCGCTATTAATTAGCGCCCTTTTTTTATATAATAATATTATGAAAAAAAAACTTAATCCTAAAATTAATAGAAGAATTCTTCTCTTAGGAATCTTAACTTCTCTTTTTTTTAATGCTTTGCCATTTGAAAAATTATATTCCACTCCAAAATATGTAAATAAAATTGCGCTTGGGGCTTGCATTACTCAAGAAAAAAAACAGCCTATATGGAAAAGTATACTTAAAGATAGATCAGATATTTTTATTTTTATGGGAGATAATGTTTATGGTGATGATAGAGTTACAGGAAAATTAGACAAATTAAGCAAAGCCTATAAAAAACAAAAAACAAAAATTCCTTTCACAAAACTAGAGGAAACTAATGAAGTATATGCAATTTGGGATGATCACGATTATGGTAAAAATGATGGCGGTGCTGATTATCAATATAAAAAAGGAGCTAAAAATCTATTTCTTGATTTTTGGAATATTTCTTTAAATGATCCAAGAAGAAATAGAGAAGGTATTTATTTCGAAACAAAAAAAGTAACAAAAAAAGGTCTCTTACAAATAATTTTTCTTGATACAAGATACTTTAGATCGCCCCTTAAACGGACAGATGAGAGAGGAGCTCCTGGAAAAGAGCGCTATTTACCTGATAATAGTCCTAATAAAACTCTAATTGGCAATGAACAATGGGAATGGTTATCAAATAAATTGGATGAAAATGCAGATATTCGAATAATTGCTTCTAGTATTCAAATTATTGCAGAGGGTCATGGCTTTGAGAAATGGGGTAATCTGCCAAAAGAAAAGGAGAGGCTGTATAACCTTATTGATTCAAAAAATATTAAAAATATAATTTTTTTATCTGGCGATAGACATGCTGGCGGAATTTATAAAGATAAAACCAAAAAAGGTACTAATTTATATGAAATTACCTCTAGTTCACTAAATCTTCCAGGCGCTGCATGGGTTACAAAATATAAAGGTAAAGATAGACCACCTGAACCAGGGCCTAATAGAATTAACTCTATGTATCTATGGGAAAATTATGGATTCATTGAATTTACTGAAAATAAAATTCATTTATCCTTAAAAGATATTAATGGAAAGCAAGTTAACTTTATCGAAATAAATTAACGCCCACTTGGTAATTCATTAAACGGTACAGCTTTATCAACTCTTACATCTTGAGGAAGGCCAAGAACTCTTTCTGCAACGATGTTTCTGAGTATCTCATCTGTTCCACCGGCAATTCTATAACCAGCGGCACTTAACCATTGGCTTTGAAATATTGAATGCAGTAAAGCAATTTCTGAATCATTAATTATTCCAGCAGCTCCTTGAAGATCCATAGCAAATGAAGCAAGATCCTGCATTTTAGGTGCCGAAACTATTTTACCAATTGAACTTTCTGGCCCTGGAGTTTCACCCTTTGATAAAGCAGTTAAAGTCCTCATTTTTGTATATTTAAGACCCTCAGCCTGAATATACCAATCAGCTATTTTTGACCTAACTAAATCGTTTTTAATTGCTGGTTGATCATTTAAATCAACCTCTTTTGCTGCTCTAGTAAGTGAGCTATAGTCTGCAGACTTAGGAACGCCAATTGCAAGTCTTTCATTCATTAAAGTTGTTAAAGCAACCTTCCACCCTTGCCCTACATCGCCTAATCTTTGAGAATCCGGTACCCTTACATCAGTAAAAAAGACCTCGTTAAAGTTTGCACCACCAGAAAGCTGTCTAATAGGTTTAACTTCTATTCCTTCGGATTTCATATCAAGGAAGAAAAAAGATAACCCTTTATGTTTAGCAACATTTGGATCAGTTCTAACCACTATTATTCCAAAGTCAGAAAAATGCGCTCCTGAGGTCCATACTTTTTGACCATTAATAATCCAATCATCGCCATCTTTTTCAGCTTTAGTTCTAACACCGGCAACATCTGAACCTGCAGAAGGTTCTGAAAACAACTGGCACCATACTTCTTCGCCATAAAGAGCAGGTTTAACAAATCTTTCATTTTGCTCTTTTGTTGCCCATGCCATCATTGTAGGAATGCACATTCCAAGACCAATTTCAAAAAAACCTGTTGGAACATTATATTTAGCCTCTTCCTGAGAGTATATAACTGATTGAATAGCTGTACCGCCAAGACCGCCAAACTCTTTTGGCCATGTAATCGCTGCATATCCAGCTTCAGCCTTTTTAGCCTGCCAGTCTCTGGCTCGAGATAAGGCATCTTCTTGAACATCTATCGCATCATAGCGACCACCAACTTTTTCACCTTTTGAAGCATTTTCTTTTAGCCAAGTTTTTACTTCTTCTCTAAAATCTGCTTCTTCCTTAGTGTCATTAAAATCCATAAATATTCTCCTTAACTAATATTTTTTTCTTCTAGCTGATTAACAAGTTTATTTTTCCAAGTAATTGAACTACCCAGAGCTAAACCAAGAACTTGACTTCTTCTATAAAAAAATTGTGTGTCTGCTTCCCAAGTAAAACCAATTCCACCATGTGTTTGAATACTCTCCTGAGCAGCAAAATTATATGCATCTGTTGCAGCAACTCTGGATGCAGCGGCAGCAATTTTTAAGTCAGCGCCATCATCATTAAGCATCATTGCTCCATAATAACTATTTGATCTAGCTAATTCTATTTTTACATACATATCAGCCAATTTATGTTTGATTGCCTGGTAAGATCCAATTTGTCGTCCAAAGGCATATCTATCAAGGGCATAATCTTTTGCCATATTTAGAGAGGCTTCAGCGCCGCCTATTTGCTCAAAAGCCATTAAGACAGCAGCAGAGTTTAATATATTTTCAATAGCTCCCCAACCTTCATCACCGGTATCCATAAGCTCTGCATCAGAATTTTCAAAAATAATTTCGGCATGATCTCTTGAAGGGTCCAATGTGCTAATTTGATTTCTTTTTACATTTTCAGAAGTTAAGTCAACTATCGTTAGAGCAATATGATCATTATCTGTATTTTTAACGACTACAATAGCAATATCTGAACAACTTCCATCTGCAACGGGAATTTTCCTTCCATTGATCTTTCCGTTAGAGAAAGTTGTTTTAATATTCTTTTCAGTTGGTTCTGAATTAGTTTCAGGGAGTGCAAAAGTAGAAATTAATTCACCTACAGCCAATTTTGGTAACCATTTCTCTTTTTGACTATCTGTTCCATACTTAACTATAGCTTCAGTTCCTAGATAAACTGATGAAGAAAATGGAACTGGTGCTGCCGCTCTTCCTAATTCTTCAGCAACTACACACAATTCAAGAGCACCTAAACCTAGTCCACCATATTCTTCAGGAATTGCTGTTCCAGTTAAACCTAAATCTATTAAACCACGCCATACTTCCTCTGAGTATGTTTTATCGCTTTCAAGAATATCTCTAGCAACATCTAAAGAGCAATTATCAGATAAAAACTTAGAAACCTGCTCTTTAAGCATTTTCTGATCTTCTGAAAAATCGAAATTCATAATTTTCGTCCTTAAAAAAATAATAATCTAAACAAAAATAACCAAAATAGCAAAACTTAGAAACGACAATTCTCATATATTTTTGAAATGTCCTCATTCCAGTTATTTTTGAATTTTTTCATAAGGCTATTAGCAGGGTTTTCTTTAGCGATAACAATATCTTCTAAATATTTTAGATAATAACTTTCATCCAGATTATTTTTATCTAAATTATTTCTTCTTATAAGGCCTTCTTTTGACAAAGATATAGCTTCAGATGCTAATTGATAAATATCTAGTTTGCCTAATCTAGAATGCAATCCTTTGCTGGGAACAATATTTCTTAATGCTACTAATTCTTCAGAAGATATATTTTTTGTTAATTCTAAAGCTGCATTTAAAGAATTATTATCATACATTAATCCTACCCAAAAAGCCGATAATGCACATACATGATTTATATTACCTGCATCAGCACCTCTCATTTCAATAAATTTTTTTAACCTGGCTTCGGGAAAAATTGTTGTTAAATGAAGCTCCCAATCATCAATAGTTGGATAAAAGTCTTTTACCTCCTCAATTTTTCCATTAATAAAATCATCAAAGGTATGGCCAGTTAAATTAATGTATTCTCCGTTTCTGTAAATAAAGTACATCGGGACTTTCATAGCATAGTCTACATATTGCTCATAACTCATACCATCATCAAAAATAAAAGTTAAAATACCTGTTCTATCTGGATCAGTGTCTTTCCAAACTTCGCTTCTATATGAACTAAAGCCATTAAGAGAATTTTCACTAAATGGTGAGTTAGAAAATAAAGCTGTTGCAACAGGTTGAAGAAGAAATGAAAGCCTTAATTTCTTAACCATATCCAATTCTGATGAATAATCTAAGTTAACCTGTGAAGTACATGACCTTAACATCATATCAAGTCCGTGATCACCTTTAGTAGGCATATAACTCCTCATTATATCGTAACGCTTTTTTGGCATTATAGGCATTTCATCTCTAGACCAGTCAGGGGTAAAGCCTATAGCTAAAAAATCTAATCCCATTTTTTCTCCGACATTTGATAATTGATTTTTATGCTCAACTAACTCAAAGAATGTTTCATGAACAGTATCTAACATAGCTCCGGAGAGTTCGAACTGACCCGCTGGCTCAAGAGTTATTGAACCTCCGCCTAATTGATTATCCCGAGTGAGCGCAATGACATTTCCATTTTCATAAACTGGTTTCCATCCATATTCTTCAAAATTCTCAAGAAGACTTCGAATACCATTCTTACCTTCATATGAAATTGGTTTGTTTGTATCAATTTTGAATGGGAATTTCTCATGCTCTGTTCCAATCTTAAAATCTGATGGGTTTTTTTCACCCTCAGCTATATAGCTAATTAATTGATCTTTTGATTCGATTCTTTCCATTCTATTTTTTAGTTAATTTTCGCCTATAAAGCTATACCCAATCACCTAGGGTTGAATGAAAAAGAGATAATGAACTAACTATAGCAGTATCAGATCTTAAAATTCTTGGTCCAAGTGAAATAATACTTAAATTTTTAATATTATTAATCTTTTCTCTTTCTTTATCGCTAAAACCACCCTCTGGACCAACAAGAATAGCCCATTTATTTGATTTGTTTATCTTTTTAATGGACTCAAGTTGTTTTTTTGGATTATTTTCACATTTTTCATCACAAAATATTAAGGTTCGTTCAGAATCTATATGATCCCAATTATCAATGATATATTCAAGATTTTCTATCTTATTAACCTTTGGAATAAATGTTAAACCGCACTGTTCAGCAGCCTCAATAGCATTAGACAAAATTTTAGATTGCTTGATGGATTTATATTGAGTTCTCTCCGTAAGAATTGGCCAAATAACTCTAGCACCTAATTCAGTTATTTTTTGAGCAATAAAATCGACTCTTAATTTTTTAACTGGCGCGAAAAGTATCCAAATATCACTAGGCTTATCCTTAATGCCAATTTCTTTTAATGTTTTAACTTTTGATATTTTCTTATTTAATTCAAGAAGCTCAACAACCCACTCACCATCATTTTCATTAAAAATATTAAAATTATCTCCGATATTTAATCGCATAACATTTTTAATATAGTGAGTTTGAGATTGATCTAACTCTATAAACCCATTTGTTATTTTTTTATTTATATAAACTCGTATAATTTTCATATTTCAATATTATAAAGTAAAAGATAAATGTTAGGTAACTCTAAGAAAATTAAATAACAAATTATGAACAATACTCTTTTAAATAAAATTACACCATTTGTTCAGCTTGCAAGGTATGATAAACCTGTTGGTTTTATGCTTTTGTTCTGGCCATGCATATGGTCATTACTTTTACATAGCTTATATATTGAACAATTGGCACATATTAGTTTTTTCATTCTTTTTTTTATAGGTTCAATTATTATGAGAGGAGCTGGTTGTACATGGAATGATTTTTTAGATAAAGAGTATGATAAAAATGTAATAAGAACAAAAGATAGACCGCTTGCTTCTAACAAAATAAAAACAATTACTGCCATGGTTTTTTTATTAGTTCAGCTTTTAATTGGATTATTGATACTTATTCAATTTAATAAATTAACTATAATTTTTGGTTGCCTTGTTTTGATACCTGTTTTTATTTATCCGTTAATGAAAAGAATAACTTGGTGGCCCCAAGTTTTTTTAGGTATCACATTTAATTGGGGTGCGTTGCTTGGTTGGCTATCTCTTTCAAACGATTTTTTTTCGATTTACCCTATTATGCTTTATTTGGCATGTATATTTTGGACTATCGGGTATGACACAATTTATGCGCATCAAGACAAAGATGATGATTTCTTACTAAATTTAAAATCGTCTGCAATAAAATTAGGTCAAAATACCAAATATGCTTTACTTATTTTTTATGCAATCTTTTTCATGATATTTGCAGTTATACTTTTAAGTCTAAGCAATAGTTTAATTATTCATTTAGCGATTTTATCTTTATTAATTCACCTAGTTTCTCAAATTATTTATTTAGATATAGATAACAGTGATAGATGTTTAAAAATATTTAAAAGTAATAATTTACTGGGACTACAGATTTCTTTTTTTCTTATATTGGAGCTTGTAATTAATTAACTTTTTTAGCATTGATAAAATTTGTTCTCAAATTATCAATTAATTGAAGTTCACCATTATTTTCGAAATGCCAAAAAGTCCATCCATTACATGATTCTTTACCTTGCAATTTAGCACTAATTTGGTGAATAGATCCCTTTTCACCTTCAGAATAAACGCTACCATCAACTCTAACAGTTGCTGAAAATTTCTTAGCTTTCAAATTCTTTGGACCTTTTAAAACGCTTCCGGGTTTTATTATTCCGCTTTCAACTAAACTTCCAAAAGGAACACGAATTTGATTTTTCTTTGATTCTGTAACCTCTAAATCCTTTTTACCTAATAATGTTACATTCTTGATCCTTTTCTTGGCTTCTTTTATGTAGTTTTTATCTTGCTCAATACCAATATAATTTCTACCTAATTTTTTTGCTACTGCTCCAGTAGTCCCAGTTCCAAAAAAAGGATCAAGGATTAAATCTCCTGGACTTGAAGAGGATAATAAGACTCTATGTAAAAGCGCTTCAGGTTTTTGTGTTGAATGTATTTTTTTACCAGAAGCATCCTTAAGTCTTTCTTTACCAGAACAAATAGGAATTTCCCAA
Organism: Alphaproteobacteria bacterium; assembly: GCA_045565415.1. Classification (GTDB taxonomy): domain Bacteria; phylum Pseudomonadota; class Alphaproteobacteria; order MED-G09; family MED-G09; genus AG-430-B22. The sequence continues at coordinate 53,103 of JBJLFK010000033.1, forward strand.
TCTGAGCGCATCTGAATTCCATCATTCAATGATTTCATCGCTTGATAATTAAAATCATATTTAGCATCCTGTCCTTGTGCAGCCCAAATTAATGTCTCATGTGCATTTGTAAATCTTGTCCCTTTAAAATTTGGCATCGGATTGGATTTTCTCCAAATTATATCGTTAAGGATCCAAAATCCTAAATCTTGAATAATTTTACCCATTCTAAAAATATTATGATAAGAGCCTATAACCCAGATTGTTCCATCTTGTTTTGTTACTCTTTTTACTTCCGTTAGCCAATTTGATGTAAAATCATCATAATTTTTAAAACTTTCAAACTGGTCCCATTTATCATTAACAGCATCTACCTTTGTAGAGTCAGGTCGTAATAGTTTATTTTTAAGTTGTAAATTATAAGGAGGGTCAGCAAATACAAGATCAACAGAATTACTTGGGATTGTTTTTAGAATACTCAGGGAATCACCATGATAAATAGAATTTTTTTGAATTGAGTGTTTTTTATATGATTTTTCTTCCATAACCATAATATCCTCATAGGAATTTTATATTTGGTCAACAAAATATATTCCAAGAATTATTATTTGATTCAATTATCTATATGTTGAGTCATTAGTCCGCTGAAAGACTCAATATCTTGCGAATGGGAGAAAATGATTTTCTATGGTATTTTGTTACACCATGAGCATTTAATGCATTTTGGTGATCTTTTGTTCCATATCCCTTATTTTTTTTCCATTTATATTCTGGGTGTTCGTTATCGATATTTAACATAAATTTGTCTCTTTCAACTTTAGCAATTATTGATGCTGCAGCAATTGACATTGAGATGCTGTCACCTTTTATTATACTTTCATGAGGAATATTAAAACTTGGACTCAAATTCCCATCTACAAGAATGTAATCAGGCTTTATAATAAGGTTTTCTAATGCTCTTCGCATAGAAAGAAATGTAGCCTCGAGGATATTTAATTGGTCTATTTCATCTGGTGAAGCGAAACCTATACCATATTTATGATTTATAAGGATTTCTTCATATAGCTCTATACGTTTTTTTTCAGAAATTTTTTTAGAGTCATTTATACCCTCAGGTATACAGTTCCTATTTAAAATAACGATTGCTGAATAAACTGGTCCAGCCCAAGGACCTCTTCCCGCCTCATCTACACCAGCAATATTACTAAAATCTAATTGTCTTTTTTTATCCTCAACAGAAAAATCGGGCACTACTCTGCTGCAATTACATCATTCTTTTGCCATCTTAAAACTGGATTTCTTGCGGCTTTCGTTTCATCTAATCTTCTAATGGGAGTATAAATTGGCGCCTTCTTAAAGAATTCTTCTCCATCTTGAGTTTTTGAGGCTAATTCCCTAATAGTTTCAATAAATTGGTCAATAGAATTCTTTGACTCAGTTTCTGTTGGTTCGACTAGCAATGCTCCATGAACAACAAGCGGGAAATATATTGTCATTGGATGATAACCTTTATCTATTAAAGCCTTTGCAAAATCAATTGTCTCAACACCCGTTCCACTTAAAAAATCGTCATTGAATAATACTTCATGCATACAATATCCTTCATAAGCAGGCGTTAAAATATCCTCTAATGAAGATTTAATATAATTTGCATTCAGAACTGCGTCTTCTGAAACTTGCCTTAAACCGTCAGAACCATGACTCATCATGTAAGATAAGGCTCTAACGAACATTCCCATTTGGCCATGAAAAACACAAAGCCGACCAAAAGATTTATCAATATCTTTATCATTATGATTTTCAACTAAATAATAATTATCTTCATCCTTTTTTAAAAGTGGAGCTGGACAAAATTCCTTTAAAATATCAGAGAAAACAACTGGACCAGATCCTGGTCCACCTCCGCCATGAGGTGTAGAAAATGTTTTATGTAAATTTATATGCATAGCATCAATACCTAAATCACCAGGCCTAACTTTGCCAACTAGGGCATTAAAGTTGGCTCCGTCGCAATACAAATAACCACCTGCATCATGAATGTAATTTGCTATTTCAATAATTTCGTCCTCAAAAAGACCGCATGTATTTGGATTTGTAATCATTGCTGCAGCAAAGTTTTTATCTACATTTTCTTTAAAATCATCAAAATTCAATCTACCATTTTTATCAGATTTTATTGTTACAACATCAAAACCTAAAAAAGCAGCAGTTGCAGGATTAGTACCGTGAGCAGAATCAGGAACCAAAACCTTAGTTCGATGACACTCATTTCTTGCTTCTATTGCTTTTTTAATTGCAAGCATTCCACAAAGCTCACCTTGAGCGCCAGCTTTTGGAGTCATAGTAACAGCTTTCATTCCTGTTAATTCTTTTAACCAAATCGAAATTTCATCTATAAGTTCAAGAGCACCTTGACATGTTGATAAGGGTTGAAGTGGATGAACTTCAGAAAATCCTTTTAATCTTGCCAATTTCTCATTTAGTCTTGGATTATGCTTCATTGTGCATGAACCTAAAGGATAAAGACCTGCATCAATTGAATAGTTCTTTCTTGATAATCTAACATAATGTCTAATTGACTCAGGCTCGCTTAATCCAGGTAAACCAATTTCTCGATCCTCAAAACAATCACCAATAAAATTTTCTTCAAATGTTGGTTCATTAAGATCAACTCCAGTTTTATCCATACCACCAATTTCAAACAATATTGGTTCATCGTGATTTAGACCTTTATTCGAATTTTTCATCTTAAAACCTCATTTGCTGATTCAATATATGAATTCATATCATCTTCTGTATTAGTTTCCGTGCTAGCAACCACGATAAAATTATCTAATTCTTTATTATTATTAATCAATCTTGATACCGGTATACCTGCTAGAACACCTTTTTCTGCCATTCTATCAACAAATACTTCGCCTTTAATTGGTAGTTCGATAGTAAATTCATTAAAAAAACTTTTGTTTAACAATTTAACTTCTGGGATTTTTAATATTTTTTCTTTCAAATTTAATGCTGATTCATGATTAAGCCTTGAAAGCCTCTTAAAGCCTTTCTCACCAAGAAGTGTTAAGTGAATTGTAAATGCCAGACTGCATAGTCCTGAATTTGTACAAATATTTGATGTAGCCTTTTCTCTTCGAATATGTTGCTCTCTTGCTGACAATGTTAATACGAAACCTTTTTTTCCATCAACATCCTCAGACTCTCCAACAATCCTTCCAGGGATTTGTCTTAAATATTTATTCTTGGTTGATAACAAGCCTACATATGGTCCTCCAAAATTCATAGGATTCCCAAGGGATTGACCTTCGCATGCGACAATATCAGCACCCATTGAACCTGGAGATTTCATCATTCCTAATGATAAAACTTCAGTTACAACAACAATAAGTAATGCTCCCTTACTTTGAACAAATTTTGCTAATGATGATAAATCGTAACAAGAACCAAAAAAGTCAGGATTTTGAACGACTACACAAGCAGTATTATCATCAACCTCATTGAATAAATGATCAATCTCGATAGAAAATTTTCTATTGTAAACAAAATCGGTATCTTTAATTCCAGATACAGTTTTGATAACATCTGCATAATGGGGGTGGATCGTATTTGATAAAATAACCCCATTTCTTTTAGTTATTCTTTTCGCCATTGATACTGCTTCAGCAGCAGCGGTTGAACCGTCATACATAGATGCATTAGAAATATCCATGCCAGTTAAAAGAGATACCTGAGTTTGAAATTCATATAAATATTGCAATGTACCCTGCGATATTTCTGGTTGATATGGGGTATATGAAGTCAAAAATTCGGACCTCTGAATAATATGATCTACACTTGCAGGAATATGATGTTTGTATGATCCACCGCCTATAAAAAAACTACTATTATCTGCGTGAAGATTTTTATCAGACAAAAGAGATAAATGCTTTTCTACTTCCATTTCGGTTTTATGATTAGGTAAATTAAATTTTGGATTAATACTTACTTTTTCAGCAATATTGGAAAAAAGTTCATCAATGTTATTTGCTCCAATAGTGCTTAACATTTCTTCTCTATCATTTTTAGTTAATGGTAAATATCTCATTTAATCACCTATATGTTTCTTGTATTCTTCTTCAGACATAAGCCCTGAAAGCTCGTCATTATTAGAAATTTTAATTTCATAAAACCAACCCTTACCAACAGGGTCTTCATTTACTATTTCTGGAGTTGAGTTTAGATCTTCATTGGATTTTATTACAGTGCCAGAAACTGGTGAATATATTTCACTTGCTGCTTTTACAGATTCAACAACAGCAATATCTTTTCCAATTTCTGCAGTTATACCTTCTTCTGGCAGTTCAACAAAAACAATATCTCCCAGTTGCTCACTTGCATATACAGTAATACCAACAACACCAATATTATCTTCTACTTTTATCCATTCATGATCCTTAGTAAAATAAATCTCAGCCATTTTATTTGTTACCTCTAAAATATTTATGCTCAACAAAAGGAAGTGAAGTTATTTCTGCTGGTATTAAATTACCTCTAACATTTAATAGGACTTCACAATCATTTTTTAGAATATCTGAATTAATGTATCCCATAGCAATTGGTGCTTGGAGCGAAGGGGAATAACCTCCACTAGTGATTTCGCCTATTGTTTTTTCATTTTTATCAAAAATTTGTGTTCCTTCTCGGGCTGGAAGTTTACCCAAAGGCTTAATACCAACTAATTTCCTTTCGACTCCATTTTTTAAATCTTTTTTGATGTGCTCATAACCAATAAAACCACCATTTTCGATTCTTTCTTTTGAAATAGACCATGTCAAACCAGCTTCGATTGGTGATACAGAAGAAGATATATCATTTCCATACAAACAAAGTCCTGCTTCCATTCTTAAAGAATTTCTAGCGCCCAAACCAGCTAGTTTAACACCATCAATTTGCAAAAGTTTACTTATAAATTTTTCTGAATATCTATCTTTTATTGATATTTCAAAACCATCTTCACCAGTATATCCACATCTAGAAATAAAAAATTTTTCGTTATCATAATTAAACCAATCAGCCGTCATAAAAGGCATATCATCAATTTCCTGAAAAAAAGTCTTCAAAATATTTGATGAGTTTGGCCCTTGCAAAGCTATTAAAGTTCTATCTTCAATTAATTCAATTTTATAGGTTTTATTTAGGTTGCTGTATAAATGATCAAGGTCTTTGTCTGTGCAATCTGCATTAACAACAAGCCAGACATGGTCTTCCTCAAAAGCTCGAGTGATCATTAAATCATCAATAATCTTACCTTCACTATTAAGAAATTGTGTATATTTAATTTGCCCAGGTGCAATCTTGGAAAAAGAAATAGGAAGTATCTTTTCCATTGCATCATAAATCATTGGTCCTGATATTTTAATCTGTCCCATATGTGAAACATCAAAAATACTCACAGAATTTCTTGTATGATTATGCTCAGCAATAATACCATTTTCATATTGAATAGGTAAATAATAGCCAGCAAAAGGTACTAATTTTGCTCTATTATTATTGTGAATTTTATACAAAGGGGTAGTTTTAAGGTTTTGTTCTAAACCCCAATAAGCCTCAGACATATATCCTCCATGACAGAATAGTTGTTTCCAACTGCCCTCCTCTGTCATTGGACCCTGAGAGATTTGACAACCTTGGTTGCTTACCCCGTCGGAGAAGTATTAAACTTACTTTCCAGAGTTTTATGATATTTGCGGTCCTTTTGCCTGAGAGTTTCCGAGGGCGGTTGCTCCTTCGGCGCTATAAAAGTCTCTCCCGCAAATATCTAGAATCATCTGATTCTTTTTATATAATTAAACACATATAAGATTTTGTCAATTTGGTTATTCAAGCCCAATAAGAACTTTATATGACGAACCTGTTCTGCCTTCTTCAATCTTTGATCTGAGTCCCTCTATCGGAATTGAAAAGGAAGTTATTTTTTGATTCTTAAGTTTTAAAGGAATAATTTTTGACCACTTGTCTATAACTATATCATCTGGACCAATAAATGCTATAAAGAGGTTAATCCTTAAATTCTCTATTGTTGCTGTATCACTATTGATTACATCACCAAAAATACCGACATCAAAATTAATATTCTTCCTTCTTAGGTTATATTCACAAATCATTATTGTTCTATTTAACTCAACTACTAAATCAGATCTATCTAATTCCTTTGTCTCACTTCCCTTTAATATGGCTGCTCTGGGGCATGGGCCAGGATCAAAATAAGCAGAGTCAGAGCAACTAACTAAAAAAATCAAAGTAAATATTATAAGATAATTTTTAAACATATTGTTTTCCAAGAAAATATTAATTCTTAAATAAGTAAATAAATTTGTATAATAAACATATATTAGTTAAATCAGACATAAAATGAACTTAAAATTAAAAAAAATATTATATCTACCTTATCCGAGAGGATTTTGTGCTGGTGTTGACCGAGCAATAAATATTGTTGAGTTATCACTAGAGAAATATGGACCACCAATTTTTGTAAGACATGAAATTGTTCACAATCCTTGGGTAATAAAAGATTTAGAATCTAAAGGTGTGATATTTATAGAAAACCTTAAAGATGCCCCTAAAGGCTCTAGGGTAATTTTTTCTGCACATGGAATTCCTAAAAATGTTTTGATTGAAGCTAAGGCTAAAAAAATGCCATTTATTGATGCAACATGTCCTTTGGTTATAAAAGTTCATAATGAAGCAAAGAGGCTTTATAAGGATGGAGCTCATATATTTCTTATAGGTCATGAAGGTCACCCAGAGGTTATAGGGACCATGGGACAAATTCCGCTAGATGCCATTACTTTAATTCAAGATAAACAAGATGTTAAAGAATTAAAAAAGATTAACTACAAGAAGGTAGCTTTAATCACTCAAACCACCCTATCAGTCGATGATACCAAAGAAATTATAGAGGAGTTAAAATGTACCTTTCCAAATATAATTCAGCCTCCAAAAGAAGATATCTGTTATGCAACAACAAATCGGCAATTAGCAATAAAGTCTATTGCGAGTAAGTGTGATTTAATTTATGTCATTGGCGCTAATAATTCATCAAATTCATTAAGATTGGTTGAAGTCGGAAAAAGATCTGGTTGTGATGAAACACATTTAATATCAGATATATCCGAAGTTAATTGGAATGAAGTCGAAAAAAAACAAAAAATAGGATTAACAGCTGGCGCAAGTGCACCAGATATACTAATTCAAGAGTTTATAAATGAATTGAATCAACTATATAATGTTGAGATTAAAAAAATCTCAGTTGCTGATGAAAATATAACATTTAAAATACCCAGGGAACTTAATGAGTCATAAATGGCAGTTTACACACATGTATCTTCAGAAGACTTGAGCCTTTTTCTTAAAGATTATGAAATAGGGGAATTAATAGAATTTGAAGGGATATCAGAAGGTGTTGAAAACACTAATTATAAATTAAAAACAGAAAAAGGTTCTTTTATTCTAACAATTTACGAAGATAGAGTTGAAAAAAAAGACATTCCGTTTTTTCTCGAATATATGTTTTTTCTATCATCAAATGGCATCAAATGCCCTCTTCCGTTAAGAAATAATAATAATCTGTTCTCAGAAATTGTAGGTAAGCCAGCATCAATATTAACTTTCCTGGATGGAGCATCTACTCTCTCTGTTACTGAAAAACAAGCTTATCAACTTGGTCTAATTTTAGGAAAGATACATAATATTAGTACCAGCTTAGAAATTAAAAGAAAAAACCCAATGGGGCTGGAGAGCTTTTCGCAATTGATTAAAAATTCAACTACTACTGCAGAAACTTTTTCAAAATATCTTAACAAAGATATGCTTGAAGAATACAATAGAGTAAAATCAAATTGGCCAAAGGATCTACCAAAAGGAATTATTCACGCAGATCTTTTTCCTGACAATATCCTTTTTCACGAAGGTCAAATTTCTGGTGTTATCGATTTTAGCTTTTCATGTAATGATTTTTTATCTTATGACTTAAGTATATGTATCAATGCTTGGTGCTTTAAAGATGGTGAATTTGATATTTCATTATCTCGAAATCTTTTAAAGGGTTATCAAAAAGAAAGAAAATTAAGTAATGAGGAGATAGAAAAACTTCCAATACTATGTTCGGGCTCAGCTTTGAGATTTTTATTAACTCGACTTGTTGATTGGAGAGTTAGCAATGAAAGTGCGATGGTAACGCCTAAAAATCCAAATGAATTTATTAAAATTCTTGATTTTCACAAAGATATAACCAATCCTGAAGAGTATGGCATTTAATGAATAAAAAAGTTGATATATATACTGACGGAGCATGTTCGGGAAATCCTGGTCCTGGTGGTTGGGGCGTTCTTATCGAAATAGATAATAAAAATATAGAACTATCAGGTGGAGATAAAGATACCACAAATAACCGAATGGAGCTTATGGCTGCAATTAAGGCGCTAGAAGAAATAGATAAAAATTATGAAATCACTCTATATACGGACTCAAATTATGTAAAAGATGGAATAACAAGTTGGATATCGAATTGGAAAAAAAATAACTGGAAAACAGCCAGTAAAAAAGATGTAAAAAATAAGGAATTATGGATGCGTCTTGATGAAGCTATAAAAGATAAAAATATATCTTGGGTTTGGGTTAAAGGTCACGCTGGTAATGCAGGAAACGAGCAAGCAGATTATCTTGCTCGTTCAGCATTAGAAAAATTATAATTGACTAAGAATAGTTTCAGCACTTGAAGCAGCAACTTCTCCTGGGTTTTCTTCAACATTAAGTTTTGTTAAAGAATTATCATCAATTATCATCGAATATCTTAATGATCTTTTACCTAGACCAAAACCTGAGCCATCCATAGATAAACCAAGTGCTTCAGTAAGTTCGCCATTACCATCACCAACCATAAGCATTTTATTGCCTGTTCCCTTATCATTACCCCATGCAGCCATCACAAAAGGATCATTTACTGATAAACAAACTATTTGATCTACACCTTTACCTAGAATTTCATCAGAATTATCTATAAAACCGGGCAAATGATGCATTGAGCAACCTGGAGTAAATGCACCAGGAACTGCGAAAAGAACTGATCTCTTTCCTGAGAATAATTCACTTGTTGTTATTGGTGTTGGTCCTGCATCGGTCATATGATGGACAGTTGCTTCAGGAATTTTGTCTCCTTCTTGTATAGCCATAATTTTCTCCTAATAAATTAAAATTGATTTTATGCCTGCTTATGCAGGTTTCTTAGTATATATATTATGATATAAATTAGTCACTAGTTTTTGAAGAAAAATGGATAAAAACATTACATTTGAAGGAAGCTTATTAATTGCTTCGAAATCAATGCCTGATCCTAGGTTTTCTAAATCGGTAATATTATTAATTAATTTTTCATCCGACGGTGCAATGGGAATTGTATTAAATCGACCACATAAAATAAATTTAAAAGATGTCCTCAAAGATATGAATATAAGTCAAATAAGTTCAAATACTGATATTCCAATTTTTAATGGTGGTCCTGTTTCAATAGATAAAGGCTTTTTATTGCATAATTCAGAAATAATTTTGGAAGACAGCATTGAGATAAATGGCGCTAATTGTTTTCTAAATTCATCTAAGGATTCTTTATCTTCATTATGTATGGAAGAAATTAACTCTGGAGTAAATTTATATCTCGGATGTTGCGGCTGGTCTCCAGGACAACTAGAAAATGAACTTAAATCAAACGATTGGATAATCTCAAACGCTGGTAAAGATTTAATATTTGATGGCAATTATAACAGCATGTGGGAAAGAGCAATTGAAGAAATAGGGTTTAATATAAATAATCTTTCAAATGACAGTGGTATAGCTTAAGTTTTACTAGCAATATTTTCAACTTTCCTCCAAACACGAAGAATGTTTCCGCCCCAAATTTTTTCAATTTCTTTGGGTGAATAACCTCTTTCTTTTAACTTGAGAGTTAATAATTTAGTTTCTGAGGCATCCATCCATCCGCTGATACCCCCTCCACCTCCAAAGTCAGAGGAAATACCTACATAATCAATACCTATGAGATCAACAACATAATCTAAATGATCTATAAAATCATCAATGTCTGGCATTGGGAATTTTGCATTTATATTTTCTATTCCTTCAAGATATTCTTTTTTATTTGAGTGTAATGACGGGTTAAAACTTTTATCGCCATAAAGTTCTGCAACCTTGTTACCAAGACTGATAATAGAGCTGAATCTATCGTTGTTAACTTTAACATAATTTGCAAATGCTGTTATTTGAATAACACCACCGTTTTCCTTGAGTGCAAAAAGTAATTCGTTGGATATATTTCTAGGGTGATCTGCAATTGACTTTACGCATGAATGAGAGGCAATGACTGGTGCTGATGATAATTTTATTGCTTCAAGTGAAGCTTTATCTGAAATATGACTAATATCAATCATCATTCCTAACTTATTCATTCTTTTAATTGCTTTCTTTCCAAAAGCTGAAATGCCACCATGCAATTCCTCTTTATCATTTAATCTTTTACTTGGCATTGAGCTGTCTGCTATCTGATTATGACCTATATGAGTTAATGTCATATATCGAGCTCCAAGAGAATAATAATGATCTAACAATGATAAATCTTCACCTATTACATATCCATTTTCAATTCCAATTGCTGCTGATAAAAGGTTATTTTTTTTTAATTGAATAATATCTTCTGGCACCAAAGCAAGTCCAATTTGGTTGGGATATGTTTTAGTCATTTTTGAAATTGCTAAAAATTTTTTTTCAGCAAGAAGCTTTGCTTTTTTAAAGCCCGCTGTATCCAATGGTCCTTGGGGAACATAAACAACAAAAAAACCAGAATCTAAACCACCCTTTTTCATTTTAGCTAAATCAACCTGCATATCAGTAATTTTGCCAGGATCATGTTGAGGGTTTTCCATATAATCAAAAGGAATATCAATATGAGAGTCGATTGTAATAATTTGAGACAACAGAGGCGTGCTCAAGAAGCAAAATAAAAATAAGAATAATATGATATTTTTATGTTTAGACATTTGAGTGCTTTCTTATAAAACTTATTAAAGCTTCTGAATTATTCTCTAATTCAGTAAACTTCTCTTTTTTATTAATTATATTCTTTAGTCTATCAGGAATTTCTGGTTCAAAACCGATTGCGTCAATAACTGCTTGAGAAAACTTAGCAGGATGAGCTGTTCCTAAATTAACCATCGGCACATCAGCATTTATTATTTTTGCAGACGCATAAAATCCCACTGCAGTATGTGGATCAAGAATTATATTAGAAGCTTTATAAATCTTTGAAATCGTATCTTTCACTTTTTTTTCACTTGCTTTACCTGACTTAAAATCATTTTTAATATGGGTAAGGGTATCATTATCTATTCTAAAACCGTTGTTTTCTTTTAGTTCTAAAAATAAATTTCTTAATTTCTCTGAGTCCCTATTTAAAGATTCAAATAACAGCCTCTCAAAATTACTTGAAATTTGAATATCCATACTTGGAGAGGTGGTAGCTTTTACTTCTTCTTGAAAGTAATCGCCATTAGATATTGCTCGATCCAAAATATCGTTATCATTTGTTGCAACAATTAATTTATCAATAGGTAATCCCATTTTTTTTGCAACCCATCCAGCCATAACATCTCCAAAATTTCCTGTTGGTACCGAAAATGAAACTCTATTTGATTGTAATTGCTGAAATGTTGAAAAATAGTAAACAATTTGGGCTGCTACGCGCGCCCAATTTATTGAATTAATTGCACCAAGACTCACCTCTTCTTTGAATTCAAGATTTTGGAATAGATGTTTCACAAGATTTTGACAATCATCAAAAGTTCCGTCAATTTCAATTGGATAAATACTTGCGCTATCAACAGTTGTCATTTGTTTTCTTTGTATTTCAGATACTCTTCCTTTTGGAAATAATATGAAAACAGTGCAATGTTTATTATTTTTAAAGGCTTCAATAGCGGCACTACCAGTATCTCCTGAAGTAGCGCCTAATATGGTTATTGATTTATTTTTCTTACTTAAAGAAGTTTCAAAAAATTGAGCTAACAAAAGCATGGCAAAATCTTTAAAAGCAAGGGTTGGTCCATGAAAAAGTTCTAATAAATAGTTTCCTTTTTCAACTTCTTTCAACCCTATTGCCTCTTTCGAAGGAAAATGACTATAAGCCTGACTAGCAATATCGTTTAACTCTTCATAACTTAAAAAGTCTTTAACAAAAGGATAGATAACATATGCTGCCTGTTCAGAATATGATGTTGTAGGTAGTTCTTTGTAGTCTACCTTTGGCCATTCTTTTGGAATATAAAGACCTCCATCATTTGCAAGTCCAGACAAAAGAACATCTTCAAAACCTAACTCAGGAGCCTTTCCTCTTGTAGAAATATATTTCATAATATTTATTAATTTATTACTTTAAGTTATTCTTATAAGATTATTATCAGTTTTTGTTTTTTATGGGAAATATTCATTAAACTAATGCAGTTAGAAAAATTTATAAAATCAGTAGAATATGGTGTCTGCGATCAATTAACGCCACTTGTAAGGAGAGTAATTGCTAACAATCCAGGTGGTTTTACTTTCACTGGAACAGGTACATATATCATAGGCAATAAAAATATAGCTGTAATAGATCCAGGGCCAATTGATGATGACCATTATAATGCATTAATGAAGGCGACATCAGGACAAGAAATTACTCATATACTTTTAACTCACAACCATAATGATCACTCACCTCTTGCGAAAAAATTAAAATCTGAAACTGGAGCAAAGATATATTATAAAAATTTAAGTAATGTTGAACTTGCTCAAGATGATTTCGAGGAGGGTTATGATCGAAATATTGAAGGTGATATAGAATTAAAAGATGGCGATAAAATAGAGACTAATGAATGGTCAATTGAAGCTATACATACCCCTGGTCACACATCAAACCATATTTGTTATGCCTTACTTGATGAAAATATTTTATTCTCTGGCGATCATGTAATGGGCTGGTCTACTACAGTTATTGTTCCCCCCGATGGTGATATGGATGATTATATTATTTCTTTAGAAAAATTGCTTTCTCGAAGAGAAGAGAAGTTTTTTCCAACTCACGGTCCAATTATTGATGAACCTAAAAAGTTAGTCTCAGACTATATATCTCATAGACTAAACCGTGAAAAACAGATTATTGATGCTATAAAAAAAGGAAATAATAAGATATCAGAAATAGTAAAGATGATTTATAAAGATGTTGATAAATCGCTTCATCCCGCTGCAGCAATGTCTACCCTTGCTCATTTAAAAAGGATGGAAAATAATCAAGAAGTTACTGTGCAAGGAAGAGATTTAGAAGGTATTTATAATATAGCTTAAGTCTAAATTAATTTAAATCTAACCATTGCATTTCCTCTTTGGTCAGTTGAACTTTTAAAGAATTAACAGAGCTTTCAGTTTCTATAAAATTTCTAGGCCCAATCAGAGGAAACACTGGAAAATCTTGATTTAAAACATAAGCCAGAGCAATCTCTATTGGTTCAAATCCTTTTTCCTTAGCCATTGCAAAACATCTATCTCTTTTCATTAAATTTTCTTCACTATGCCATACTCTTTTTTGTTCATCTAAGTTTGGATCTGCAGGATGATAAGATTCTTTTTCTGAAGTATCTTTTAGAAAAAAACCTCTAGCTTGACTTGACCAAGGAAACAAAGGAATATTTTTTTTCTTTAAAAATTTCCTAAAATCTTCATCTGAAGAGCTTTCACACCCTGGCCAGACCGGCTCTATCATATGAGCTAAACTAAAATTATTACTCAATGCTCCAAACGGAGTTTTATTACTCTTATCAGCATAATCAATAGCTTCCTGAAATCTCTTTAAAGACCAATTAGATGCGCCAAATATTTTTATCAATCCCTCATCCTTTAGTTCATTTAAGACATCAATAAACTCTTTAACAGGAATATCTTGATTATCTCTATGTAAGCAATAAATATCTATGCAGTCTATTTTCAATCGAGATAAACTCTTAAGAAGCTGATCGCGAATTATTTCAGGATAACAGTTAGGCGTGTGAGCGCCTTTACCTAGAACAATAACATCATTTTCTAGGTTTCTAGAATTTATCCATCTACCAAGATGCTCATCACTTTTTCCATCATTATAAATAAATGCAGTATCAAATACATTTCCTCCAATCGAGTAAAAGTGATCAAACATTGAAAAAGCATGATTTGTATCTATCTGATTATCACATCCGAAAACCAACTTCGAAACTTTACTATCTAAACCTTCAATTTTTGTTTTGGGAATTAAATTTTCTTTATTATTAAATAAAGATTTATTAAAGGATGATAAGTTATTCTCAGGCTCATCAAAATCATATCTTACACCTGCAAGCCTTCTCCATTCATCTAGACATACAGCGTTACCATATGAGTCCTTATGAGATATTTTTATGCTTTCAATATTATTTTTTAGACATTCATCAAAATGATTGATCTCATTTATATAAATTTTACCCATAGCATCTATATTTATTTCAGAAATCTTTTTATTACCTTCTTTAAGAATTAAAGAGTTATTATCCTTCTTATATTCACCACAATGCCAAGGATCTCTGACTAAAAGAGTTCTTTTTCCATCTGTAACCTCAACAGAATTATCTAAATTTTCTTTTATTGATGAGGATAGATTAGCTAATGATCCATCTGAAAAAGTTAATTTCGCTTTAGATGATAAATCAATTCCATGTTCATTTATCTCAGATTGAACTTCATATTCTTCTGGATCCATAAATTCTTTACCGTTTATTAACCCAACTATCATTCTTGCTATAGATAAAGGGTAGCAACCGATATCTAAAATAGATCCACCCCCAAGTTTCGGATTAAGTAATCGGTGGTCTTTTTTGACATTAGCTTCAAACCCAAAGCTTGCTTTTATTTCAATTTTTTTTCCATCGAAATTCTCTTGAACTATTTCTCTAATTTTATCGGTTTGAGGATGCATCCGATACATAAAAGCTTCCATTAAAAGTAATTGCTTTTTCTTGGCAAGGTCAAATAACAACATTGCTTCTGAAGAATTCATTGTAAGAGGCTTTTCACAAAGAACAGATTTACCACTCATTAATGCCTTATAAGAAAATTCAAAATGTGATGTATGAGGAGTAGAGATATATATAGAATTAATATCTTTATCATCTAAAAGCTTTTGATAATTATCAAAACCAATACAATTATAAGTTGAGGCAAATAAATCAGCAGAATCTTTTGATCGACTTCCAACGGCTAATAAAGTTGATCTGTCGGTCTCTTTAATAGCTGATGCAAATGTTTTAGCTATGTTACCAGTGCCTAGAATACCCCAGTTAGTCATTCAAAAACTCTTTACGAAACGATTTTTATAATAAAACCAATTAATGATCCAAGAACATAAATGTATATTGGTGGCATACTAAAATATAAACCAGGACCTCTTTTTTCAGCATCTTTATAATAATCTAATGCATACTTTATTCGTCCTATTGGCCATACAATACCAATAATAAATGCCCAAATGGGATCAACTGCAAATGAAAATAGCCATAAACCAGGTAAAAACAATACTAAATGCTCAATAGTATTATGATGAACCCTAACTTTTCTTACATATTCTTCAGGACCATCATGTGAGGGGGCCTTAATACCATATTTCGCTCTCGCTAATCCTGCTTGTAAAAGTGTAAAATAATAAACCAACAAAGCAACGCTACTTAAAAGACCTGGGTAAATAAAGTTTTCCATTTTTAACCTCTTATTTATGAATTATTTGCGTCAAATTCAGATTTTAGAAAATTTGAAATATAATTATTTTTATAAAAATCGCTTTCTAATGGCATTATATTATTAAATACAAGCTTCTTTGCAACGCGAACCATTATTACTGAAAACTTTAACAAAGAAAATATTCTATAGTAATCATAATTTTCTGTAGAAAATCCAGTATACTCTGACCAAAGCGCTAACGCTTCCTCATAATCCATTGAACCTTCTAACCTATCTACCGTTAAGCCTATGCTACTAGCATCATCCACTGCTAGACCCCATGCGATATCTGAAATAGGATCGCCGTATGTTGCCATTTCCCAATCCAACAAAGCAGAAGTCTTGAAATTATCATATAAAATATTTCCTGGACGAGAGTCCCCCCAACATAGGCTTAATGGATTATTTTTTTTTGGTTTATTTTCTCTCAACCAGCTTAAAACATTATTGCATAAAGGATTATCTTCTCCATCCATTCCCCAATCTAAAAAATTTTGATAATAATCAATATCAATATCCAGTGGATTATTGTTTCTATACTTTTTATCTAGCTCTTTTAATTTTAAATCATTGATATCCAATGTATGAATTCGATTCAAATAATGTATCCATTCTGTCCAGATTTTCCTTCTATCTTCTTTATCAGCTTTACCAACCATTCCCTCTGGATCCATGTGGTATGGTGGATTATCAGTTGGAGCTTCACCATTAATAAAATCCATAAGATAAAACTCCGAACCTAAAATATCATCGTTTGATTCATATAATATAATATTTGGCGTAGGAAAACCTCTTTCAAATAAACACCTCATAATATCAACTTGTAATTTTAGGTTATATTCTGGAAAGACTTGATAATTAGTAGGTTTCAATCTTAAAACATAATTTTTAATTTCATCGTTTTCATTTAGGCTAAAAATAAAAGTTTCATTTGAAAACCCTGAGGCTATAGAGCTTTCATTTGCTGTAATTAAATGACCTTTATCTTTAAAATTATCTTGTTGCGTTAACCATTCTTTAAAGAGATTAAATTTTTTATCAAAATTTTTTTCAGTACTAACTGGCATTTTTAACGATCAAATAAATCTTTAAATCCACTAGGCAAATGAGGTCCAAGAATTAACTCTTCAAGAATACATGATCCATTATAAGTTTTTTCTTTTCTTAACAAGGTTACATCGCTTATTGATTGAATATGCAGAAATGGTGGGTCATGAGGGTCTTCACTTAAATTATAAGTATCGTAAGTTCTCTCATTTTCACCTTTAAAATGACCGTGACCCCACTCTTGATGCATATAACCTAAACCGCACATAAAAACTCTTGTTTTAGGAATAACCTTCAAATTGATATTATCTTTATTTTTATCTAGAGCATTAATTTCAAGAAATTTTACTCTTCTTGATCCCTTAAAATACTCAACAGTTTTTTCTAAATCTGAAAATGTTTCTTTTTCTCTTTTATTTTTATATTGTAAAATAGAATGGCCATTCACTAGATTTCCATTAGAGTCATCAACAAAATGAAACTGTGTGGTAAAATCATCAAAATGAGCAGGATTCCATAACCAATAAAATTGCGGCAAACTCATTGGAACTGGTGGCTGACTATCGTAAGCTCCAACAGGCCTAACGCCCCAAGATCTATCCCTTGTTCCTACAAATTTTTCTTGATCGATATCTATTGTAAAATCTTCTATTTTTATTTGCCCGGCCCATGAGCCATGTTGAACCATTCTACATGTATCCATAGTTTTTCTTGGACCGTCATATAAAAACATCTGAGGCTCCTGCAATACTTCTGTAAAACCGTCAAAAGTGATATCAACATCAACGCCTGAATCTTTATCACTAACTAACACTTGGAGCTTTTGAAGAGGCTCTATTACCTTAACTTCAATTGGCCCTACAACAGTATCTAATCTTTCTAAATTTAGTATTCTTGATGCCCTTACATTATGTTGAATACCTTTATGAGCGATAGTAAAAGCTGCATCCATTATATTTAAATTTGGGTAAACGCATAAGACAGCTCCAAAGAAAATTTCATCTTCGCTTGAGTAACCGTTGAAAAAATACCTATCATAAAAATTCCTTGAAGAACCCACCTCAGCTAATGGTGAAGCTTTTTGATGAATAGGAAAGTCATCGCCTTTTGTTAACACGCTATTCTCCCTCTTGAATTATATAATTACCTAAAAATTCTACCCAATTATTGTTGTCATTTAAACAAGGAATGTAAGTAAATTCAATTCCTCCATTTTCTAAAAATTGTTCTCTAGCTCTTATATTTATTTCTTCCAATGTTTCTAGGTTATCCGCAACAAATGCAGGACAAACAACTGCTAACTTTTTTATATTTTTTTTAGGCAATTCATCTAAAATCTTATCGGTAAAAGGTTTAAGCCACCCGGGTCCAATTCTTGATTGAAAAGAAACGCTCCATTTTTCTTTTTCTATATTTAACCTTGCTGCGCAAAGTTTTGTAGTTTCTAAAACCTGGTGCCTATAGCAAAATTGATGCGCATCAGCTTTAATATTGCAGCAATCTTTCACTTTGAGACAATGTTTTTGTGATGGATCAGTATTTCTAACATGTCTTTCTGGTATACCATGATAACTGAAAAGCAAATGATCAAACTCAGATGGTAGGCTTTCTTTAATTAAAGATGCTAATGAATTGATATAACCCTCTTGATTATAAAATGGCTTTATAAATGATAACTTTAAGTCTCCACTCAAAGATGCTGATATCTCTTTTATTTTATTCTCTGTTGTCAATATTGTTGATTGTGCATAATGCGGATAAAGAGGAACGGCAATAATTTCTTTACATCCTTTATTAATTAATTTTTCTATTGCTTCATTGATAGTTGGATATTGATACCTCATAGCTATTTCAACAGAATAATTGGTTTTCTCTGATAGTTTTTTTGCTAAAGAATTTGTATTTATTATTAATGGTGATCCATCTTTTTTCCATATAGAGCTATATGCCTCTTGAGTTTTCTTGGATCTAAAAGGAACAATAATATTTTTTACTAAAATTTTTTGGATAATTTTCGGAAGATCGACGACATTATCATCTGTTAAGAACTCCATTAAATACTCTTTAATAGAACTTAAATTAAGATCTTTTGGTGAACCTAAATTTACTAGAAGAACTGCTTTCATAATCATACAAATATATTTAATTTAGTCCTTTTGCTATAGGTAAAAGCCAAAAACCTAGCCAAGTGCTAATAATGGTTTTAATAATGCTTATAATAATGGCTGGAAACTGCCAAAAAAATTGATAAATAGGTTTTAAAAGTGATAAATATTTAAAAACGAATTCTTTAATTATCAATAGGTATTCCGTTAAGAATTCGTCAGTGGAAAGTGATAATAGAGTGTAGTCTGTTGAAAAAATTATCCAGGCGATCCAAATAAGAAATCCAATTTGAATAGGTGTCGTATAAATACATAAATAAGCAAAACCTATGAGGAATTTTTTCATTAAAATAATGTATCAGAGTTCTTTTGAAAGAAGAATTCTTTTTGCTTTTGATCCACCTTTTGCAGAATACCCACCTAATTCTCCATTCGATTTAATTACACGATGACACGGTATTTCAATAGGAAATGGATTTTTACCGCAAGCATTTGCTACCGCTCTGTAAGATTTAGGTCGCCCAATTGCTGTAGCAATTTCTTTATAACTTTTTGTTTTACCTTTAGGAATTTTGGCAATTTCATTCCAAACTTTAATTTGAAATTCAGTACCCTCTAATCTTCTTCTCATGAGATACCGGTCAGCTCTTTACTCAAATCCCACAATCTTTCTGCATCCTCCTGATTATTAGCCCATGAAGTGGTTTTTGCTATCTTACAATTATAAAAATATTCTCCAGTTACATCTTCAACTTCAGATGATGAGCAGAGATAAATTGAACTCTCTGCACCTTTTTCTGAACTTCTCATAAATGGTTTAGCTATATAAAATAAGATTTTTTGCAAAACTCCATTATTTTGTCCAAATGATGTACCTACGACGCCTGGATGAAGGCAATTAACAGTTATATTATCTTTATCAAGGATTTGAGCTAATTTTCTTGTAAAAAGAATATTGGCAAGTTTTGTATACCCATAGACTTTAAAAGGTTTATAGGAATTTATAGAATGCACATCTTCAAAATCAAAACCTTTAACAAATGCATGAGCTCCGGATGAAACATTTATTATCCTACTTGGCGTCTCATCCTTTAGATTATCTAATAATAAATATGTTAAATAAAAATATGCTAAGTGATTTATTGCAAAAGTACTTTCAAAACCATCAATAGTTTCTTTTCGGGAATTATTGATTAAACCAGCATTATTAAGCAAAATGTGTAAAGGTTTATTAAATGATTTAAATTCTTCAGAAGCCTTTTTTATTTCTTTCAAAGAAGATAAGTCTGCAATGATACCAACGGATTCTTTATTAGTTTTATTAAAAATCTCTTTAATTAGATTTTTAGCTTTAATCTTATTTCTAGCTATAAAAAATATGTTAGCCCCTTTTTCTGCTAAGCTAATAGCAGCAGCTTTACCTATCCCGCTTGTTGCTCCAGTAATGAGGATATTCTTATTATTAATATCAAACATAATTTTTACTAACTGATTATAATACATTATATTAAAAACAACATACTAATGAAATAATCTTTATACAATTTTAGGATTAGGAGGTTCCTATTTTTGGAGATAAATTTAAAAAAATTTGGTTTAGAAGATAGCATTCATGGAAAAATGATGTTTCCAATAAATGATAGCGTTATAGGTGCTTGTTTAAGAGAATTTGGAGAATTTTCCGAAAACGAAAATATATTGCTAGGTAATTTTATAAATAAAAATGACCTTATAATTGATATAGGCGCTAATATAGGTACGCAAACACTATCATTTTCCGATAAAGTTGGACCAAATGGTCAAGTTATAGCTTTTGAACCCCAAAATATTATATCGCAATGCTTACAAACTAATTTAACAATAAATGATATAGATAATGTTAAGGTTTATAACATGGGTGTATCAAGTGATGATGGTTGGGCTAGAATTAATGATGAAAAATTTAGTAAAGAGGGAAGATATGGTGAAGCTGGCATACAAAAAAAGGGGAGTCTTATTAAAGTTATAAAGCTTAATAGCCTTAAGCTTAAAAAATGTGATTTAATTAAAATGGATGTTGAAGGACATGAATGGAATATAATAAATGGTGGTCAGGATTTCATAAAAGAACATAATCCAATTATTTATCTAGAAGCAAAAAAAAATGAAGGTACAAAAAAATTTTTGAAATGGTTTATGGATAATGGCTGGATATGCTATTGGCATTTTGCGTGGTGGTTTAGAAAAAATAACTTCAAAAATAATAAAAATATTAAGTTTCTTGGAAAGGGTGATATGAATGTACTTGCTGTACCTAAGGAAAGAAGACAGCAAGATTTCTTACCTGTAATACAAAAATTTGATGAGAGCTGGAATCAAGAAAGCTATGCAAATTTTTTCATAAAAAATAAAATCGAAGTCATTTAATAATTATGTCATTATAATTAAATATAAAAGTACCTTTCGTATCCTCATTTGTTTTTTTTACAATAAATTTTGCCAACTCTTCTGCTTTAATACTTCTAAATTTTCTTAGACAATTGATCATTAATGGATCAATAAATAATGAGGCTATTTCAAAAGCAAAAACATCTAATCTTGGATCATTTTTTTTTCTTTGCCAATTGATTCTTCCCGCTAAATGCCCTGGCTGAAAAATATTTATCGTTTCAAAAGGAAGCTTTTTAATCTCCTCTTCTAACTCACCTTTAGTTTTTAGGTAAAAGCTTGTTGAATCTGTGTTTGCTCCAACAGCTGAAACTAATGAGATAGATTTAGCACCAGCATCTAAGCTTTTTTTTGCAATATTAAGAGTATATTCGTAATCGACTTTATAAAAAGGGTATTTTAGTTTATCAGGCATTACGATTAACTCCCAAGCTCTTAATTCATAACCTAAGCATAGATAAACATGATCAATTTTAGGTAAATCAAAGTCATCTAATTTTTCAAAATCAATAATTAATTCTTCTATATTTTTTTGGTTATTATTATTCTTTCTTCTTGAAAGACAATAAGTTTTTGTATCTTCTTTAGATAAAGAATTTAGAATTCTTGAACCAAGAAACCCTGTTGAACCAGCGATTAGAGAAACCTTATTATCCATTTTTTGAACCTTACATAGATTACAAATTGCTTTTATTCAAATATATAATCTTATTACTTATTTAAATTCAAATCTTCAATAATTAAATCCATTTTATGATGAAATTGTAGTTTCTTTTGATGCCATTGTAAAAAACCAAAAGGTAATTGTATTGTTGTACCACCAGTTCTATCTCCTGGAATTATATTTTTTTGATATTTTACAGAAGATAATTCTTCTGCAGTTTCCTCTATTTTAAATATTATGTTATTATTGTTTTCATTGATTGTATTGTAATACCATAAATACTCTGCCCAATTAGACTCCTCCATAACCAGACCTCTTTGAAAACAAAATAAAATCAAATCTCTGACATTTTTTTTTAACCAAAATAATAAAGCTTCAGTTAACTCATGATCGTATTTTTTTAATGTTTCCCATGTTAGTCTTTTCTTTCTTTTTTCATATTTAACAATTTTGTTGTCACTTTTTTGATATTCCTCATTCGATAGAATTTCTTCAATATCTTTTGCTCCATTTATAAATAATGAAAGAGCTCTTTTAACATCGCTTGGAATTTTTGAATTAAATTGTAACTCAAAACCTTTGATAAAATTTTCAAAACTTATTAAAAAAACTTGACCGGCTTTACTTTTTTTAATCGAAATATTTGTAAAGGAATTATTTTCCCAGAAAATTTTTAAATCTGTTTTTTGTGTAGTTTTAGTACCAAATACATCTATAACTTTTTTATTTTTAAGTCCGTCAGTTTCGGCTTTTCTTATTTCAAAATTTTTTTTTAATATTTCCTTAAGTTGATTGGAGAAGTCTGAATCACTCATAATTCTTTCTGCAATTAATACTTCGTTCCTGTGACCACTTATTTTAGCGTGTTTCCATCCCTCAGATCTATTTCTCATATTTTCTTTACTCATTTTTTATCTAAATACTGTAAAACTGATTTGGCTATTTTATTTGCTAATAATGGAGGAACCGCATTACCTATCTGAAGATTTTTTTTTGCTCTAGATCCATAAAATTGAAACCAATCTGGAAAACTCTGAAGTCTTGCACCCTCTCTAGTGGTGAGCGCTCTATCAATCAATGGGTGTACACATCTTGCAGAACTTGGTGTGCCAAAATTTCTTGTTATAGTTGTTGAGGGTCTTTTCCACCATAATCTTCCGTAACTATTAGCATAACCTGATTTAGGTCTATATTTTTTGGGGAATTGATTTTTTTAAACCACCCTCAGGTAAAAACTTAATCGCATTTAATAACTTTTCACCATGATTGGCAGATTCTTGTTCTCTTAAATCACTTGGGGCCTTTAATCTCATTAACTTTTGATAATTATTTTGTGGTTCTTTTATGTAATTTTTTGATTGAGAATTAACAGGAATTCGAGGTAAGTCAGATATGGCATCTTCAAGAGTTAAATAAGTTTTTTTAAATAGATCTTTGCCTTCATTATTATGATGAGTTTTTTTTGGGAACAAAAAATTTTTTCTTTGTTTAACGCCTATGACAAAAACCCTCTCTCTTATCTGAGGTACTCCATAATCTGCAGCATTTAGAACTTCTAATTTTAGATTATAACCTTGAGAAAGAAATAATTCCTTTATTTCATTTATTAATCGTCCTTGTCCCATAGAAAGAAGGCCTTTTACATTTTCATATATGAATAGCGAAGGTTTTAAGTCTTTTATTGCCCTAAAATACTCCTTAAAGAGAACAGCTCTAGGGTCATTAAGTAATCTTTTTCCTGATGTAGAATAGGCCTGACATGGCGGTCCTCCAATTATAATATCAATTTTTTTTTTACTAGCTATATCTTTAAAGTCTACATTAGATATAGAGTTATCAGAAATTACTGTGTCAGGAAAATTAAGCTTATATGCTTTACACATATCGCTATCAACATCATTAGCAAAAATAGTATTGAATCTTTTTGTTTGATCGAAGCCTAAAGTAAGACCTCCAACACCACAAAATAGATCAACTACATTATACTTTTTTAATTTGCTTCTATTGGAGCCCATGCAAGTAAGGTTTTATCATTTGAATTCGAATTTGGAACTAATTTGATACCACCTTCTTCAGCCATTGTTTTGTAATCCATCCAAGAAACAACAGCTTCGACAGGTGTGCCAGGTCCAGAGTCAAAAACTAAGGGACCATATATATTAGCAGTATAGATTAAATCTTCATCTGTAACTCTTTGTGTTTCCTCATGTCTCGCACCTGCAGGTTCATAGAACCACATACCTGGGCCATAGCCTTCAGGAGGGCCTGCTCTAACACCTAAAGCTCCACTCAATACTAAAAAGTCACTAGCGCCAATATGCGAATGTGGAAGCGCAACTCCATTATGTCTAACAATCATAGAAACAAATCCAGTTTCTTCACTGACACGCAAAAGCTTTAAACCAACATCGGGCATTGTTGGCATTGTAAACCATGGTACTTCTCTAGTATCAACAAAATGCGGATGAGAAATTTCAGATGATAATACTGATCCCACATCAGAATCTACTAATGTCGCAGCATTAGAAGATGCGATAGCCAAAGGCTCGCCTGGGCCTTCATAGGTTTGAGGACCTCTTTCCCAGCATTCAGTTGATGAATTAGGGACAAGAGAAATATTTTTTTCAGTTGCAAGCTTCTGTACATCAGTTCCTGTTAAAAGAGATTGAAGTGAGCCATCATCTTTTAATAGTGCTAATGCGCTATAAAAATTAGCTAAAACTTCAGTTTCTTCAATGGCAGTTATTGAATTAACTCTGGAATTTGCTGCTATAAAACCCCAAGTTCCTGGAGCTAAAACACTTTCCTTATCCTCTTGAGCATAACTCAGTTGACCTGATAAAACTAACATATCCATTCCGCCAAGATATACAGAGCTAGGAAATGAACATCCTTTCTCTAATTTATATATCAAAGAAAACATTCCACTTTCTGGACTTACTCTTATTGGCTTAATAAATAATCCTTTTACATCTTTAACTGATATCCAAGGCATAGCATTAGTATCAATTGATCCTTCAGCGCCAAGCGGATTGTATTCAGGATTAAAACTTTCTTCTTGTTGACTCATAATATTTCCCCCAATTTCAAAGAAATTATAAATATAAATCTTTAAAGTGTCAAAAATGTTAAATAAATGAATTATTTCTCATGAATAATCTTTAAGCATCTTTTTTAATTCAATTGTATGCTGTTCTTCTTGACCAATCATTGTTCTAGCATACTCCTCAAGATATACTGATGCATTTTCGACACAATCCAATAATTCCTTATATAGGTTTAAAGCATGAATTTCATGCTCGAGACTCTCTTTAAGAATATCCTCTATAGAATGTCTATTGCTTTCTTCAATTTTAGCAATTTTCTGACTTGGATGACCATCTAAGCCGGTCAAAAACTCACCTGCTTGTTGCGCATGATCAAGGGACTCGGTTGCCTGGCTCTGTAAAAATTCAACTATTGGTATTCTGTTTGGGCCAGATACCATTAATGATGAATGTGTGTATCTAACAACACCGGCTAATTCATATTCCATAATCTGATTTAAAATTTCACAGACCTTAGCTTGATTTAATTCTTCCATAATAAACTCCAATTCAATTTAGAGCGCTTATAACATAGTAATTTTTACTTGTCTGATATTGCAATTTAATTGCAAGTATTAAATCTTGCTTAACTCTCTTTCTATTTTAGAAAAACCAAAAGTAAGAGAAAATATCGAGGCAATAGACAAAAGAGCTATTAGTTTTTGAATGATAGCTGAAGTAATCATGGCATTCTTATTTAACAAAGGGCTTTCACCAAAATTTAAGTAAATAACATAAGCTGTAACAAAAACTAAAAATAAGGCTATTACAGTGATATATTTTTTACTAAGGGAACTTCTAAGAAAAACTATTAAATATAAAAAAGATGCTGGCATCATAAGTCCAAAAGAATTAAGGGCAAAAAATACATGAAGATCAAAAAAAACATCATAAGGAGTAAATCCTACGCCCGCAAAGAATATTGATCCGATAAAGAAAAACAAAGAACCTATAATTGATAAAATAAATGTAGTCTTGTTTTCCTTAAATAGAATAGGAACAAACAAGAAGGAAATACCGATAAAGAAAAAAAGTAACATTGATAAATTAAAAAAAATTGAGGATATAATATTATCTTCACCTGAATGAGATTCTAATCCACCTAAATCACTTAAAAAATTATGGGTAAATGAATACCCCAATTGGGCAGTATCATGAATATTACCACCTGGATAAAAATAAGAAGCAACAATAACTGCAATAACAAAGAAAATTGTAACAAATCTTATTACTTTCACTGTCCAAAAATTCATCATCAGAAGAAGGCTTCTATTGCATTTCAATAGCTATTTTAAAAGCTGGTCTATTCGTGATATTTTCAACATATTTTTTAAGATTACTCATTTCATCGGGAACGCAACCCATTCTATTGCTCATAAAACATGCATGACCAAGCATAATATCTGCCGCAGAAAAATTTCCAATCAAATATTCTTTTTCTTCAAGAGCCTCGTCAACAGGAGCTAATGATTTTGTTAGCAATCTTTGTGCTTGTCCTAATGCAGTTTCATCTCTTCTTTCAGGAGGAAGAAGAATGGTCTGAACAACAATAGTATTAATAGGAGGCATTACCATACCTTCGCAATAATGAAACCATTGTAAAAAATCAGGATAATTTCTATCATCAGTAGAAGGTTTTAATCCTCCATTTTTATGCCTTTCCAGAACATATTCTACTATTGCACCAGACTCATAAATTCTAATATCACCATCATCAAGAACTGGAATTCTTCCTAGAGGATGTCTTTTTCTATGTTCATCTGATTTTAAGTCACTTGGATGAAACGCCATATTATTAACCTCATAAGGAAGAGATAATTCCTCTAACAACCATATAATTCTGCCGGCTCTAGAATTTGGAGCAAAATGAACTTTGAGCATAATTTTAATCCTTCTTTGATAATATTTCTTTTATTATGTAATTTTGTTAATCTGATTGAAAGATTAATGAAAAAAAAGATTTTTACAAATAATTTATAGGGGATTTAAAATGATAGGACCATTAAATCATGTTGGCGTTGCGGTGCCATCAATAGAAAAAGCTATTGAAACATATAAAAATTTATATAACGCAACTGATATTACAGAAATTGGTGAAATGACCAACCAAGGTGTAAGGTTTTGTTTTGTTAATCTTCCAAATAGTCAAATTGAGCTAATAGAACCTTTAGGGGGATAGCTCTCCAATTCAAAATTTCTTAGATAAAAACCCTAAAGGAGGACAGCATCATATTTGTTTTGAGGTTAAAGATATTCATGAGGCAAAAATTGAAATGGAAAAAAAGGGAGCCACAGTATTAAATGAACCAAGAATTGGTGCACATGGCACCCCAATAATCTTTATACATCCTAAAAATTCCGATGGCGTATTGATTGAGCTAATGGAAACTCCAAAAAATTAATTCAAAAAAATTTCTACTATTTTCTTTATTGGAACTAATTTAAAGTTTTGATTAATTTTTTTTGCTTGCAAAGAAACGCCGTCCAAATTAAAGGTTGCCATATTCATATCGTCTTGGGCAATTAGTATACCAGATTCATAATCTTCATTAATATAACCAGTATAAATTTCAATTCCATCTGTTCGCGAAACGCCATCAATTTCATTATCTTTACCAATTGAAAATCTTCCTATGAATTTATTCTTATTACTTAAATTATAAACTGTAAAATCACTTGATCCCTGAGATGATGCTATTAATAATTTACCTTCTGGATGATTTAATATGGCTAAGCCTTCAGTATCACCGTTTATGTTACCACCATTTTCTTTAATTATATCTATTGTATTGATTTCATTGTCTTTGGGCTCTGCGTCAACAAAATAAACACCAGAATTTTCATCCTCTTGAGCAAAGTACAAAATACCAGTCTCATCATCCACAACACACCCTTCTGAGGTTGAGTCTGTTTTAATTTCCCGAACTAATTGTGCTTTAATAGGAAAGAAATTAAGCACTCTGTATTGATTAATGGTAAGTGTTATAGCATCGCTAACAAAAATATAAGTAGCTTTAGATTTACTACTTTTATACATACAAAGACCATAAATACTCTCAAGCTCTGTCTTAAATTCATTTTTATTTAATTTTTCAATAATTCCATCATTATTGATTAAATAAATTATTATTGAGTCATTGCTTGCATTTGATCCTGCTAATATAGAAAAATTCTTTGCTCCAAAGCTGTAACCGCTTCTGCTATCAATATTATTAATTTTTCCAGAAGAAATAAACTGAATCCTTTTACCGCTTAATGAAAATGAATGTAGTCCTGCTTTTTTATCGGTTCCAAAAATAACACTTTTTAGAGGATCTTTTTGATTATACCAAAAAGCTGGATCATCTGCAGCATCACCTGAACTAAAAACAGGTTCTGTCTCATTTTTTGGATAGATAACTATTTCTGAGGCAGAAACCTTAGTAAAAATTAAAAATAAAAAAATTAATATGTATTTTGTCATATGCAATGACTTATCATCAATTAAATTATTAATCTATATTAGATATATGAAAATTAAATAAAAAAAAGAGGCAGTCAAAGCTGCCTCTTTTAATAAAGATTTGTATTAAATTATCTTTGATAAGATAACTTTAATGCGATAGTTCTTCCTGGTTTAATATATGCATATCTATCACCAGCAAAACCTGCTTCAGTTCCAGCTCCACCTCCAGTTGAAGGTGCATCAGAGCCTGAGGTTTGAATATATTCATCGCCAAGGTTTCTGCCTATAAGAGCTAATTTCCAACCTGCATTAGGGGAAGATAAGCTTATACCCGCATCAACAGTATTATATCTTGGTTGCTTGATATCAGGAATAGTATCACTCAGTCTATAATCATCAGAAGCTTTAACATTCATATTAAAACCAAACTCAAGACCATTGCTCAACATTGAATTATAGTTAACACCTAAATTAAATCTATTTTCAGGAGCTAAGGCTTTTTTACTACCATTTAAATTTTGAAGTGTTAGTCCGCCATCTGGAACATTACATCCCTCTGAAGGCTTTTGACCACCTGCACAAGGACCAACAAATTTTATATATTTTGAATCATTATATCCATATGCTGCAGTTAATCTTAATCCATCAATTAATGGAGGAAGGTAAGCTACTTGCAATTCTAAACCTCTTGATTCAGACTCTTCAGCATTCAGAGTTCTATAAGCAAATGTAGCAGCATTAAAATAGTTAAGCTGAAGGTCATCATAAGTGTAATCGTAAATATCAAAATTCACTTCAAGACTTCCATCATTTAAAAGAGCTTTTACACCAGCTTCAATACCACTAACTTTCTCAGGTTGATATGTGATATCTGCAATTGGATCTGCATTTAGAGTACTATCAATTGATCCGTTATCAAAACCACCAGATTTCCAACCTTCTTTGTATGCTAGGAAGTATGTAAGTGTTTCGGAAGGCTGATATCGGAAAGTTACTTCTGGAACAAAATCATCAAATGATTGATCAGCAGCTAATGTTCTTCCCTCAATAAACAAGAAACCAAAAACAGGGTTAACATATGGCTGAATAAAGTATGAATCTTTTGATTCATCAATATAACGACCACCAGCTGTTAATTGCATAGTATCATTTATATCCCAACGCAATTCACCATAAACAGAGAAAGTCTCTCCATCAGTTTCTGAGATTTTATCATATGCAACATATCTGTTAGTTGGATCAGCAGCAGAATTTTCAGCACCTGCAAATATAACTTCTTGCGCGAAATATCTTTCTGTTTCCTGCCAATATCCACCAAGAGCCCAGTTAAGTGATCCACCACCAGTAGAAACTAATTTTAGCTCTAAAGATAAATTTTCAAAATCATTAACTTCGCCAGCAAAACAACTTGTATTTGAGTTGTAATCACAATCAATAACCCAAGCTACATTTTGCTCATGAGAATTCAAAATAGCTCTTAATTGAGCTGTATCAAAATCATGTGTGAAATCTGCAGTATAAATTTTAGATTCATAAGTTTCACCAAGCTCTCCACCAAATTGGCCTGTTATTTCATAAGCTGCAGCTGGAACAGTTGGTATATTATTAAAGCCTGTAGCTCTATCTTTATTACACTCACCTCCAGTTGGAAGGGGATTTGCTACTCCTCCAGTGTTTATTTGAGGAATATCACCAAGATAACAGTCAAATAATTCAGCCATAGTGACTGAAGCCATAGACTTATCAGCAAAACTTGCCTTAAGCTTCAAAGTTGATCTATCACCAAGATCTCCTTTAATAGTTAGCCTTTGATAAGATTCTTCGCTTGCAGGAAAATATTTAGTTGTAGGTTCAGGGTTTTCATGGCCTGTAGGAGCAAAGCCATTAGCTGCATCAACAGTAGTATAAATTGTATCGGATGCAGTATTTTTAAACCAACCTTTATCCATTTCGCTTTCATAAACTGCTAAACGTGCACCCCAATTCTCACTAATAGGTCCTGATATAACAAATTCATAAGTATCTGACTCATATTCGAATTCATGCGATACACTTCCTGAAATTTCAAATTCATCACCTGGATCATTAGTAACAATAGAAACAGCACCTGCGGTAGCATTTTTACCAAAGTAAAGAGCTTGAGGGCCTTTTAAAATTGCAACCTGGTTTGTATCAAATAATCCTTCATTAATAACTCTTCCTTGAGGAAAATAGACACCATCTATCATAACAGCAACTGACTGCTCAATGCCTAAACTACCTGGACTAGATGCAATACCTCTAATAGCTATTTGAACTCCACTACCACTATTTATTCGATTGATTTCAAGTGATGCAGATGATGCTGCTATATCATCAAGAGAATTAATATTAAGATTCTCCATTTCTTCTTCGCTATAAGCTGTAATCGCAACAGGTATATCTCTTATTGATTCTTCTGTAGCACGAGCCGTAACAACAATTTCTTCAATAGTTGAAGATAGTGAGCTTACATCCGAATCTTGAGCATTAATTGAAAAAGCAAAAAATACTGAAAAAATAGAAATAGCCAGCTTCTTAATGTGTAACATTGTGTTTCCTCCCCAGGTTATTTAAAACAATATTTATTAATATTATTGGAAATTAAAGAAAATTATATAAAATGTAAAATAATTATTATTTTATTTAAATTTAGCTTAACTTTAACAAATAATAATAATTTAGGGGGGGGAAATGGCTTTTAATGGCTCAGTTGAAGATAAATTAGCAATTCATGAGTTAGTTATGGTTTATGGTGATGCTGTAACGAGAAAGGACTCAGACGATTGGGGTTCTACTTGGGATGAAAATGCTATATGGAGTGTTCCGAATTTTCCAGGATTAGAGAAAGTTGAAGGAAGAAAAGAAATAGTCAAAAAATGGGAAGAAGCAATGGAAAATTATAAATATATTGTTTTTACAGCCCTTTTAGGTTCTTTAGATATAAACGGCAATAAAGCTTCGGGTACCACCTACACAATTGAAGTCAGCACAGATATTGAGGATAAAAAAGCTCAAATTCATGGTCAGTATCTTGATGAATTCATAAAAAAAGGTAATAAATGGCTTTTTCTAAAAAGAACATTTTCAATTTTACATGATTAATAAAAAATAAAGGTAGTTATGAGCATTGATTTAAAAAAAGAAAGAGAAAAAATTGTTAGTGGATCAGCTAATGTATTTTATGACGAAGAAGTAAAAATTACTGGCGAAAGATACACATCTCAAATTTTTATGGAAAAAGAGATGGATAAAGTTTGGGCTAGAGTCTGGAATATTGGTGGCTGGAGCAATGAAATTCCAGAGTCAGGTGATTACATAACCCATGAAATAGGCCGTGAATCTATTTTAATGGTAAGACAAGAAAATCATTCTATAAAAGCTTTTCATAATGTTTGTCCTCACAGAGGAAATAGACTAGTTCATAATGATAATGGCTCTTCTCCTAGCTTTACATGCACCTATCATGGTTGGAAATTCAACAATGAGGGTGTTCTTGTATATGCTCAGGATGATGACGACTTTCCTCAAGGAAATCCTTGTGGAAAAATTAATCTAACTGAAATTGCTTGTGAAATTTATGGTGGTTTTATCTGGTATAATATGGATGAAAAATGTCCTCCTTTATTTGATTTTTTAGGAGAAGTAAAAAAATACTTCGATATGCATGACCTTAACGGTATGAAAAGAGTTTATTATAAAGTCAGTGAAGTGCCTTTTAACTGGAAAGCATTAAGAGATAATTTTAATGAGTCTTATCATTTACCAATGACACACCCTCAAATTATTGATTATTTTGATGATGATTACAAGAATACTGATTTTGAGCTTTTTGATACCGGACATAATTTAATGAAAATGAAAGGATGCCTTCCTTCTTTAAGAGATAAAAGAACTTTCGAAATGAACGAAAAACTTGAAGGTGACTTATTAAATTGGAACTTAAACCCAAAAGATTTTGATGGTAAGGCTCATTTGGTAAGAGAAGCCTTACAAAAACAAAAAAGAAAGTTAGGATCTAAAAGAGGGTTTGACCACTTTGAAAAAATGCCAGATGCTTGGTTAACAGATGCTTTTCATTTTAATATTTTTCCAGGTACGTCAATTACTTTTACTGCTGAGGTTTGCACTCTTCAGAGAACTGAACCTCATCCTACCGACCCAAATAAATCAATATATGATCATTGGCAAATGGCTTTAAGGGCCACAGACTCAGAAAACCCTGAAACAAATCCTACAATGTTGGTTGCTAGTCCAGAGGATATGGTTGAATGGAAAGAGGTCGATAAACATGTTGTTGTATTCGGCGAAGAAACATTAAGCGATGTCGCTGATCAGGATCTTGAAAGATCAAGCGCTCAACAGTTAGGTTTTCACTCTAGAGGATTTAAGGGAGCGTATCTATCCGGACAAGAAAATAGGGTTCAACAATTTCATAATTTTATAGATAGATATATCTATGATAAATTTTAGAAGAAATTTGTTTAGGAGAAGAAATGGATAAAATAGTTAAACATCCATCAGTATTGGACGGTAAAAATCCAAATGAATTAAGGGGCGACTCAATAACTAATGACCGTTATTTTTGTAAAGATTTTATGGATAAAGAATGGAAACATATGTGGACAAAGGTATGGTTAATAGCTGGCAGAGAGATACAAATTGAAGAACCAGGTGATTATATTGTTCATGATTTAGTTAAAGAGTCCGTTATCATTGTAAGACAAAAAGATGGATCTATAAGGGGTTTCTTCAATAGTTGTGCGCATAGAGGTCAAAGGCTAGTTGAATGCGATAGCTCTCAAGAATCTTTTCGTTGCCCTTATCATGATTGGCAATTTGGGTTAAATGGTGATGTAATAAGTGTTCCTGATGAAGATGACTTCCCTCAAGGAAGTCCTGTAGGTAAAAGAAAGTTAGTCGAAGTTAGAGTTGATACATGGGATGGTTTCATTTTTTACACTATGAGTGATGAAGCTCCTGATCTTCTGGATTATTTAGATCCATTACCTGAGATATATAAAAATCATAATTTTAAAGACCAAATAAGAGCACAATGGGTAAGAGTTGAGCTAGATGTAAATTGGAAATTCTTTTGCGATAATTTTAATGAGTCATATCATACTCGATTTGTCCATCCTCAAGTGCCTTCTGTAATTGACCAAGATCATTTTACATCAAGATATGAAATGTTTCCAAAAGGTCATGCAAGAATAATTCAAATGGGTCGTCCATCATTACGAGATAAAGTAAAAGAAGATGAAGATCACCCGTTCAAAATGATACTTGAAAGTTGGGGGGTTGATGTGAATCAGTATCCTGATTATGAAACATTGTCTGAGCAAGGTTGGACAGATTTAAAAAAAGCAAAAAGAAAATTATATAAAGAAAAAGGTTATCATCATTATGAAAACCTATCTGATGAAGAATTAACTGAAAGCCCTTTTCAATTCATTTTTCCAAATATTGCTATGGGTGTACAAGCAGATGGTTGCATTCTTTTAAACTGGTTTCCGCATCCAACTGATCCTGAAAAATGTTTTTTTGATCTTTGGGATATGGGATATCCAATTGATGGATCAGCAAAAGGTATAGGTAAAACAGGTAGAGATAACGATCAAGCATTTACTTCAACCTCTGCAGGCATAGGTAAAAAAGATGAGGCTAACGATCAAGAATTTCTTAGTCGCACTAAAGTAAATCCAGTTAAACTTCAAGAAGTTGAATTAGATTTTAGAGATTATGACGGCGGTAAAGGAGTTGAAGACCTATGGGATCATGTTGTTTATCAAGACTGGCAACTTACTGATGGTTTAAGAAGAGGTGTAAGATCTAAAGGATACCAAGAGCCTTATCTTGCAGCTCAAGAAACAAGAGTTAGATACTTTCATGAGACATTACATGATTATCTAAATGGGAAAGAGCCTAAATAAAAAAAAGCGCCTAAATTGGCGCTTCTTTTCACAAATTTAAAAACCAATTAATTTTGTTTAGGTAACCAAATCTGACCTAAAATAATTATTCCTGAAACAACAAAAAAAGCAATGCCTAAAGGAACAGGAGTTGTAACAGCTTCTGTAGTTCCTACATAAGCTATATAACCTTCAGCAGTGCTTGAAATTTCAGCACCACTTGCTTTTAGATCACTTAAATTTCTTGAAGCTGCAATCCATGTGTTCGCTACTGTTGTAGCTTGTATCCAGCCAAAAGATAGTACAATTAATCCAAACGCACTTGAAATAATCTTAGTCAAAAGATTTGTTTCAGGATTATTTCTTGTATTCAGCGCGATTCTCATTGAAAGCCAAACAGCTAAAATTGATCCTATCCCAACTAGTCCTGAACCTATTCTATTTGAGCTCCATATTTGCCATATTTGAAATTCTTCCATATTTTCTCCCTTTTTTTTAATAATTAATAAATTGATAATTTTTTATTATTTTTATTTCTTCCTAGTAGAGCAGTAAAAAACTACTACCTAATTGAGAATTACTCTCATCTAATAAGAAATAACAAATTTTAGCGATGTTTTTTTGAATTTTCTTGTGGATAACTTTTCTAAAGAATTTTTTATATTTTTATCGAGCTACTTTAATTTTCATTTTTTGTTTTTTAATTTTTACTCTATGAAGATGAGAATAAATATTTTGAGTTCTTTTATTAATAATTGATTTAATATTACTTCTTCTTTTTCTGGCTCTTTCTGATCTTTCTAAGCGATTTAATTTATCCATATATATATTTTATTGATTCTTAAAAATATTTCAAACAAAAGCCTTATATTTGGGACTCATGTTCTTCTACTATATATGTTCTCATCAATGACAAATCAAATAATTGCTCTTCATCGTCATTTATTTCTTTTTTAATTTCAGGCTTTTGAAGGTTTTCAGCACATTTTTCTAATGTTTCCATATCTGGATACCATATTTCCATTAATACATCGAAATCTGGATCATATGTCTTTCCTGATCTATCGGGTAAAGGATTAGTAAAACGTCTTATATATTTTGTAGCGTATCCTGTTAGATATTTCTCACCTATTATTCTGTGTTTAGTTTCATAGTATTCTCGAAATTCGTCGATTGTCATGCCTTCTTTTCTTCTCATAGGCATTATAACTTTTATCATCAATATCTCCTTAACTATCCATTATCTTAAAAGTAACCCCAGCATTTGGTAAACGATTAATAAGTGTATCGCCCATTGCAGAAGCAGGTGTCCAAAAACCACCACCAACACTTAAATCATCTTGAGCTAGAGCCATAGCGCTCTCCGATATCATTTTAGCGGTAGATTTGTATCCTGGATCTTTATCACCATGAATCCAAACCCGCATATCTTTATCTCTATTAGTTGGGTGAATACCTAATAATTCAATTTCAAAAAAACCATTTTCCATTGTTTCTTCTGAGGGCCCTTCACCTGGTTTAGGTAGAAAACTTTTCAAGATTGATCGCGTTGGAGAAAATGCAGCCATTCCTGCCATTCCTCCGGTCACCATTCCAGATGTTGTTGCACCAATTAACCCTTTTGGCCCTTTACCAGTAATGCTACCTTCATTGTATTCAAAATCATTACCATAAATATTGTTGAGTAATTCATTTGTTCTTCTAACTACTCTAGTATTAATTCCTGCCATAATAAAAGGGCCAACCCAAGCGTCAAAATCTTTGTCAAAATATGGTGACATTTTATCCGGACCATCTAGACCTTTTTCTTTATCGTTAAGTGCGTATGGATTTGCAATAATTTTAAGAATAGAAGAATCTTTTTTGGCTTGCTCCATCATTGACATAAGACTATCAACAGTTCCTCCGCTGGCGCCCCCTGAGAAGCCTCTTGTTCTATATTTTATTTGCTTTGCATTAACACCATGTAACTCGCGCATATTTTTCTGAAGGAAATAAACTCCTATATCTGATGGAATACTATCAAAACCACAAGTATGAACAATTTTTGATCCACTTTCTTTTGCAGTATTTTGGTATTTAGTGATCATATGCCTCATCCAATGTACTTCACCGGTTAGATCACAATAATGAGTTCCATTTTCAGCACATGCTTCTACTAGCTCAGATCCATATCTCGCATATGGACCAACAGTCGTTAGAATCACCTTTGTTTTCTTAACAAGATCGATTAAGGATTCCTTATCATGACTGTCTGCAATAAGAATTGGAATATTTTTTCCGTCAATTACCTCTTTAATCTTTGACTCATTTCTGCCTGCTACAGCCCATGTCAGATTACTATTATTTTGATTCTTATAAATATAATCGACAGCTAATCTTCCTGTAAAACCACTCGCTCCCCAGATAATAATATCGTATATTTTTTCCATCTCACTCTCCAATTTTTATTAATTTATCATAAATGGATCATCAACTAAGCTTTCAGGATTAGTTAGATCATTTTCAAAAAGACATTTTTCAATCAAGACAGTATCAAAAAAAGCATGAAGCTCAATTATCTTGTTATCTTTTATAGTAAAAATTTCACAATAAGTTTGTTCGTACATTTCACCATTCTTTGTTGGACCCCCACCCTGCATCATGCCAACCACTCTGTCATTCTCAGCAGCAATTATTTTCCATTTTTTTGAAAATTGAACTTTATCACTTACAAGTTTTTCTAGAAGCTTTTCACCTATCATTCCATTGCAACAGGCATCTTTTCCATAAATACGTCCAGAAACAGGTGTATTTCCGAGCATATTATAAACAACATCGTCATGATGCATATTATATATCGTCTCAAAATCACCCTGCTCTAATGCAATATACCATTTCTCAATTAATTCTCTATTTTCCTCAACGCTCATTAATTTATTCCTTAAAATCATTGTTTGAAAACATAACTATTTAAGACTATATAATTTGCATGAGATTACTATTAATTTTTTTTATAATTCTATTTACTACTTCAATATCTTTTTCAGAAGATAGATTTTCTAATTCTGATGGTAAGAAGAATGAAAAAAGCCTTAGCGAAGTAATAAAATGGAGTTGGAGTCGTGAAGAACCAAAAAAAGAATTCATTGAAACTAGTAAAATAATAAATTCTGAATTTTTTGAGGATCGTAAATATTACGCTTTATGGATTGGTCATTCGACATTTCTCGTTAATAATGGCGATATTACAATTTTATTTGATCCTATATTCTCGGATAGAGCTTCTCCATTATCTTTTGCTGGGCCAAAAAGACTAATTAAACCTTCAATCGATATTCAAGATTTACCAAAAATTGATGTTATTACAATTAGTCATAATCATTATGATCATCTTGATATAAATAGTTTAAGGAAAATACAAAAGAAATTTCCTAATGTTAAAATTTTAGTCCCAAAAGGTGATTTAAAATTATTGAAAAACTATCAGCTTGTTAATGGATACGAATTTATATGGTGGGAAGATAAAATAATAAGTAATACAAAATTTACATTTACACCAGCGCAACATTGGTCAGCAAGAGGTCTTAGGGATAGAAATAAAAGTTTATGGGGAAGTTGGTTCATTGAAAATGATAATAAGAATATTTTCCATGCTGGTGATACAGGTTATTCAGAAGATTTTGTTGAGATAAAAAATAAACTTGGTCCAGTAGATTTTGCAATGATACCTATTGGTGCATATGATCCTGAATGGTTTATGAGTTATTCTCATGTTACTCCAGAGGAAGCATTGAATATATCAATAGATCTTGATGCTAAAAAAAGTATCGGAATGCATTGGGGAACTTTTATATTAACTGATGAACCAGT